>DASYVQ010000121.1:0-17055 GCA_035936875.1 Chthoniobacterales bacterium | reverse complement strand
AACTGCCGGCCGCCAATTGCCAATCGACTCTCGGCCCGAATGGCAACATCACCATCTACGTCCCTGTCTCGAGTGTGAACGAACTCAATCCAGTCGATGGTCGCCTCCATGAAGTCACCGCCAGCACCATGACGCTCCTGGAGCCGGCCAATACCCATCAGCCAGACCCCGTCCTCGGATTTGGCGGGTCGTACTTCAATCTCATCGACGTCGCGCAAGGGTACCTGTTCGATCCAATTCTGGCGGGAGCCGTCTCGAGAAAGACGCAGGGCGCAACTACGTTCGATATCGATTTGCTGCCACCAGCTCCCGGCATCGAATGTCGCAGCGGCGGCGCGACTGGCTCTTTCCAGGTAATCGTCAGCTTTGCTGTTCCAATTACCCTTACTTCTGCCCAAGTCTCCGCCGGCACCGGCTCAGTCTCCGCCGCCCTCGCAAGCGGCAGTCAGGTTTTTGTCAACCTCACCGGCGTAACCAATGCGCAGAGAATCGCACTAAGCTTGACTGTGAATGATGGGACAAATGCACACTCAATTGTCGTGCCGATGGGTGTGCTGCTCGGCGACGTCAACGCCACTGGTAGTGTCGATGGAAATGATGTCTCGGAGGTCCAGGGTCACACCCGGCAGCCGGTGACCACCGCGAACTTCCGTGATGATGTCAATGTCACTGGCGGCATTGATGGCAACGATGTGTCAATAACACAAGGCCAAACCCGGACCTCGCTGCCGTAAGCTCTCTAAACCTACAATAATCGAGTCTGACAAACACAATTGACGTCTTCCAGGTCAGGCAGCAAACTCTCCAGACCGCCGGCTCTTCCAATTTCCAGACGGACGTTGACGAGAGCGGTCGCATCGATTCTACAGATGTGTTCATCACGCGCCAACAGACTCTAACGTCGCTTCCTTAGCTTTCACCGGCGCAGATTGCCGAGATCAGCGCCCGAGCGGCGTCGTGATCTCGGTGCCGGGTGGGGGAGTGAATTCGAATGTCGACGCTGGAATCGGCGCGCGAGTTTGATTCGAGTAGGTCGTGACCAGTCGATCGCCGTTTGGTTGCACCATTTCCGTGCGCTCAACGAGCAGCTCGTTGTTGATCCGGAGATTGAACCTCTGAAATATTCGTTTCATCGACGGCAAGCGCGGCAAAAGCTCGAGCTCGTAGACATTGTCGATCTTTCTTCCGGTAATCTGGAAATTGCTTTCAACGTTTTCCAGGTTCAACGCGGTGTTGACCGCCGCGATCGCGGCATCGACCGGAGAGCGTTTGCCTAACGAATAATGTTCGGCCGATTTGAAATTCGGGTAATAAATCCAAAGCTGCTGGCCGTCGCTCACCGCCACGCTCGGCGAATTGCCTCGCACTTCGCGCCGGAACTTGTTTGGCGCTTGAAACCAAACTTTTCCAGCGCTCACGATCGGCTTGTTCATGAGGCGGATCGTTTTCTCTTCCCGGAAATCGGCCTGCACCTGCGGAGCAGCGGCGCGCTTGTCGCGGATGCGGGCGAGAAGACCTTTAACACCGGCGGGTGAGAGCGGCTCGGCCTGCACAAAGGCGGCCAATGAAATCAAACCGACTATTGTGGACAGAATTTTACGCATAGGATGTCGATCTTAGGAGTTGCCGATCTTATCTTCTTCGCTCCAGACCTTCGGTTTAGCCGCCGCCATAGCTGGCAGCGTGAAGAAAATCGTCGCGAGCAAGCTCCAGAAGATGCCGATGGCACAGGCGACACCAAGTCCGCTGAGGGACGGATTGCGCGCCCAACCTAACGAACCGAAACCGCACACTGCCGTGAGTCCAGCCAGCAAAACCGGCTTAATCACACCCGCCACATCGTGCTCGAGCTCGTGCGTTTTTTGCCACACGAGCACGACGTAAATTCCGTAATCGACGCCGATCGCGAGGACGAGACGAAAAGAAAGGACGTTGAGCAGGTTCAAATGGATGTTCAGCAGTTTCATCGTCGCGACCATCGCTCCGATGGAGAAGGCAAGGGTGATGACTTGAATGATCCAGAGCCGCAGATCGCGATACAAAATCGCAAGCAACGAGACGTCGAAGATGGCCATCAGCGCGCTGATGATGAGCAGTTGCCGGTGCGACCACGGCAGTAAATCGGCCAGGGCATAACTCCAGCCGGAGAGGATCATCGGAATCCCCGCGACGGGCAGATCGCGTCCCAACTCTTCACGCTGCTCATGCGTCGTAACCGGTTCGTTTGTTGTAACAAATCCGGTAGTGAGCAGCGGATCTTCCCCGAAATAGCGATCGACTAAAAACCACCAACTCGACGATTTCGGCAATTGAGTGCGCCAATTCGGCAACGGAGCTCTTGGATCGGCAATCGCTTGCAGATCGTCCAGCAACTTGAAAGCCGGAACGAATGACTCGCGACTGAATCCTTCGGCATCAAGTGTCTCGCCAAGTGTCTGGCGCGCCGTTGGAAAATCGATCGTACGCAACCGTTCGCGTTTTTTTTGCATCGACATCGGCGAAAGACAAAGCGCCGCCGGCGTCGAAAAACTTTTGATTTTGCCATTCTCCCGCAGCACGGCCCACTGAGCGGAAATTCTTTGCCAGTCATCATGCAACTCCTGGGCATCACGCGCGTGCACGATCGCCAGAACTGGTTCCCAGCGCGTCGGCATTTTGTGCATGATTTCTTCGAGCGCGTGGCCGGCCCGGCTGTTTTTCGGTTCGAGCGAACGCGTGCTCGCTTCGAAATGGAGTGGGGGAACAGGCGAAAAACCGACCGCGCTCAGCAGGACCAGGATCGCACCGGAGAAAATCAACATCGGCGCGGGGCGTTGCACGCTCCAGCGCACATATTTTTTGACCATCTCAAAAACCCAGTCGTGACGAATGGGCGGCTGCCCCGGTCGAACAAAGAGAAATAAAATTGTGCACATGAAAAGCCCGGCAAAGAAAATGCCGATCGCGATCAGGACACCAAGTTGTGAAAAACCCATCGCGCCGCTGAGAACAAGCGCCATAAAACCGACCGCGGTCGTAAGTGCGCCGAAAAAAACGGCGCGGCCGAGTTTGGCCACCGACGTCGCGATCGCTTGCTCGTACTCCTCGCCATCAATCCGCGCTTGTTGATAACGCCCGAAGATTAGGATCGCAAAATCGACGCCGAGCCCGACCAGGATCGCCGAAAAAGCGACCGACATCATGCTGAGCCGCCCAAAGAGCAACAGCCCGAGAGTCAGCGCGACCAAGCAGGCGAGAAGAAGCGAGAATCCCATTCCTAGGAGTGGCATCCATCGCCGGAATCCGATAAAGAAAACAATGCCGACAAGCACGATGGAGCTGGCGAGAGTCGCGGCCACATCGTAACGCATGCTCAAGGAAATCTCCGCCACATACGCCGAACGTCCCGTCACCAGGACTTCCAACGGCCCGCCGTCCCAGCCTTCGCGTGCTTGTCTGCAAAACGCGTTCACTTCGCGCATCAATCGCTGACATGCATGGGCATCAATCGACGTTTGATTGGTGACGGCGAGGAAAACTCGCATCGTCCGATCGGGAGACGTGAGCGGCTGCTCTTCTTCAATCGAATTGCCTTCGGCAAAAGGTTTCAGCGCCGGTGCAATCAATCCGAGCGGATCGAACGCCAGTTCGAATTCCGGCCGGGGCGAGCCGGCTTCGATCTGTTGATGCAAGCGATGCAACCGATCGCGGATCTTTTGCGGTTGCAAGATCGACATCGTTTCATCGAAGACCGCGGGTTCGAGGTTCAAAAGCAGCGGCACCGCGATCGATTGCAGATCGCGAATTCCGTCCGGCGTTTCCATTGGCGAGCCCGTGAGTACGCGCACGCACCACGGTTGCTTGCGCAATTTTTCGGCGAAGACCGGCGCGAATTCCTCCAATTTATCGACGTCACCGTGCTCGCAGAGCAGCGCGAAAGTGAGTTCGCGTGTTTGCTCGAATTTGCTGTCGTAAATCCGCAGGCCTTCGACCGATTGAAAACCGCCCGGCAACATGTTGATCACGTCGGAATCAAGTCGCATCCTCAGAACGAGAAGCGCGACACAAACGATGGCGAACACAGCGACCCCGCACCACACAAGCGGGCGCCGTTGCGTCATGACGCGCGCGATGAAATTACTGATCCGCATAACTTGCAGTTTAGATTCTCGACGAAGGCAGCTGATACCGCGGCAACTATCGTTCAGCAACCCTCACTGGCGCTTCGCGTCCTCCTCTCCCTGCCAGGGAGAGGATTGAGGTGAGGGTAAACGCATTGCGAGTGATCGGCCGAACATAGTTTTATACTGCCGCTCGCTTACGCTATCAAAAGCGAAGGAGAAAAGTTTCCGCGCCGGCGACGTGACGAATTGATTGTCGATCTTTCGCGTGCAAAAATTCGTCGCGCAAACCTAGCCAGCCGCGCAATTGTGGCGGCGCGCGATTAATCGGCCCGGACCAGCCTTGACGCGCGAGCGGGCCTTTGACTTCCGCAAAGTTCGCGTCTTGCCGCAAGATCAGGAGCGTTACGCCCGGACCTTTTGAAAAGGTGAGCTCGAAATCACCGCCTTTGGAAAACCGGACCAGCACTTCACCGATAAGCGTTGTCTTCTGCGTACGATAAAGAAGTTGCCCGTTGCGTGCCTGCCAATCGCGCGTTGGCTCGGCAAATTGATGCCGCGAAACGGTCGCGCATGCCGCGAAGCAGATTGTCATCCCGAGCGGAGCGAGGGATCTCACAATCGAAGCGAGCAATACGCTTTTTGGAACAGGGTGATCCATCACCTTATGAGAGATCCTTCACTTCGTTCAGGATGACAGCGCGCTAGGCATTGGCGATGTTTAGACCTTCCAACCCACACGTGATTTTGATTTTTCGCCCGGGCGATTGGGGTCAATCGCCCCTACCTTCGCCATCACGATGCGACACCAACTGCTTGAGCTGGCGTCGCAACTTCTTCTTTCTTCGGCACAAGTGTGAGGCGCGGAACGATCGGGTAACGTTTTTGCAGCCAGACCAGAAAATAAAACACCCACATCCGCCAGCGAATCGCAAAACTGTTGCCGATGTTTCCACCTAGGACCGCGTTGACCGCCGGTGGCAGATCGAAGACGTCGCGCGGTGCCAGAAAGACTTCGATGAATTCCTTGGTGTACCACGCGTTGACGAACCGCAGATAAATATCCATCGCGCGATTAACGGCCCGCTCGTAGTGCTTGAAAAGCCGCCTCGCTTTGCGCGGATGGTCGAGAACTTCGTTCAAAGCATCGGCGCATTGTTCGCTGCTGAACACGGCGAGGAAAACACCGCTGCTGAAGATCGGGTCGATGAAACCAGCGGCGTCGCCCGTGAGCAGCCAGCGATCGCCGAAAAGTTTTGTGCTGCGATAGGAGAAATCCGTCGCCACGTAAACTTTCGAAGCGCGATGCCCGTTCGGCATCATCCGTTTGGCGATGATCGGTTGTTCGGCCAGCGCTTGTTCCAGAAAATCTTCCGCGCTCAATTTCGATTTTCGAAAAACCTCGCTGTCGAGCACCACGCCGATGCTGGTTCGTTCCGGGGTGAGCGGAATGATCCAAAACCAGCGATCGATTCCGCGAATCAACGTAGTCAGCGTACCGTCGATTCCTTCAGCCCGCGAAACGCCGTCGTAATGGGCGAAGATCGACAATTTCTGCAGGTGATCGTAGGTCTTTTTGATTCTGAACTTGGTTCCGAGAACGGAATTGCGCCCGCTCGCATCGATCAGGTAGCGGGCTCGGACGGTTTGCGAAGAGCCGTTCCGCTTGATGCCAAGATCGACATGTTCGTTTGAGAATTCGACGCCTTCGACCGTTGTCTCTTCGTGCACTTCCGCGCCGTTCTCTGCTGCGTGATCAAGCAAGAGCTTGTCGAAGTCCTCGCGCGTGACTTGGTAAGCGTGATCGGTCTGCGAACGAAAAGCGTCCTTGAAATAAAACTTGATTCCTTGCTCGGAGCACGAGCCGAACATTTCGCCGCCGAACTTTTTCATGAACCCGGCGCGCAAAAACTTTTCGTGCAGATCCATGCGCGTGAACGCTTTCATGCTGAAGGGCAAAAGCGATTCGCCGATATGGAAGCGGGGAAATTTCTCGCGCTCGAAAACGATCACGCTGCGTCCGGCGCGCGCCAGCAGCGTGGCCGCCGTGCTGCCCGCCGGTCCGCCACCGATGATCGCGACGTCGTAGATGTCGATCTTTTGCACCTCCCGTCACGTTACCAAAATTCCGGACGTTGGGTAGGGACATCGCGCTGCGATGTCCTTGAATGTGGAGGGACGCGCTCCGTCACGTCCTATAAATCTCGGACGGCACGGAGGCCGTCCCTCCAGATGGAGATCAGAATCTGTGCTAATCTGTGTTCATCTGTGGCTAAACTTATCCGCGCTGCCCCTGAGATATGAAGTTAATCGACAAGTTCGTCAGCCGCGAGTTGCTCGTGAACGTGGGTTTCGCCATCGCGGTGCTCAGTCTCGTGCTCGTGGTCGGCAACATTTTCCGCAAGCTCCTCCCGCTGCTCGTCAATCACGATGTGCCGGTGGAATATCTGCTCGCGTTTATCGCTTACGTGCTTCCGTTCTCGCTCATCTTCACCATTCCGTGGGGACTACTCACCGCCATCCTCCTCGTGTTCGGCCGGCTCTCCGCCGATAACGAATTGATCGCGTTGCGCTCGAACGGTGTGAGCGTTCCGCGCGTTTGTTTTCCGCTCGCCGCCATTGCGCTTGGTTGCACGGCTATTTGTCTTTGGCTCACCGTGCAGGTCACACCCGCCACCCAGAAAAAATTGAAGAGCACGATTTTCGATCTGGCCACCCGCGACCCAATGGCGCTCTTCGGCAGCGACCAGGTGATCGATCAGTTTCCGGGGCGAAAAATTTACGTCGGCAAAAAGGAAGGCAACCGCCTCGAGAACATCACCGTGTTCGAATTGAACGATAACTCGCTGCCGATCCGAGTAACCTACGCGCGCTACGGCAAGCTTGAGGCGGACCTCGAGAACAAGCGCATCCTGATGCATCTTTACAAGGCGCGTTATCAACAGCGCGACGAAAACGATCCGACCGATCTGCGCAAGATTCGCGACGGCATCAACATGGCCGAAGGGACGCTGCCCATCGGTTTGGATGAGCTTTATGAGAAAGCAAAAAAACGGCCGAGCCGTTCCGCCTTGTCGATCCAGCAACTGCTCGAGCAACTGAAAAGCGAAAACAAACGCGAACGCAGCGCCAGCCGCACCGAGATCAACAAACGTTTCTCATTTCCATTCGCCTGCATCGCGTTCGCGATCATCGGCGTGCCGCTCGGCGTCACCGCGCACCGGCGCGAAACTTCGATCGGTTTCGCCGTGGGATTGATCGTCGCCGTGGCCTATTTTCTTTTCGTCATCATCGCCGACACGCTGCGCGGAAATCCGAAAGTGCATCCGGAACTTCTCATCTGGATCCCGAACATTCTTTTTATTGTGCTCGGCGCGTTTCTGTTTCGGCGCTTAGCGCGACAATAAACGCGGCTTTGCAAGCGCAGATGCCAGCGCACAACCCTGTAGGGGAAGCGGTTCGCTTCCCACGGGAGGCTAACAGCCTCCCCTACAAATCGACATCAAAAACGCACGGTGCCGTGGAGTGGTTGGCTGCATCGCTTGGTTAGACGCTCCGTTTTCTTCGTCCCAGGCTTCGGGCTTCCGGACTCAATATCAAACAGACCAACATTCCGACCGCTAGTCCTGCGATGTTCGACTTCATGTGATCCAAGGCCCAAAAGCGCGGCCAAGGCAGAGATGTCTTGCCGCCGATCTCATGCAGCAACAGATAAAATCCCAAGACACTCCATGCGATGCCGAAAGGAGCAGTAAGAAACAAGCCTAACCGCAACCAGAGTGATGCGCTGCGGTAACGCGGCACAAAGGGCGCGATAGCGATAACCAACGAACCAATGGCCACGAGAGGTTTAGGGCGAATTATCCGGCCCATTTCACACATAAACTGCATTCCTTCGCGCATTGGTGCAATCACACTTCACTGCTCCCGAAATCGATGGTGAGTGCGACGGTGTCGGCGACGGTGATGTGGATGTCGCGCAATTGAATCTCGCCGAGCGGGAGCGATTTGAGCGGAAAGGCTTTTCCTTCGAGTTGGCGAATAAATGGTTCGAGGGCGTTACAAGCCATTGAGCCAATTGCGCCGTCGCTTTTGCATTTGAGCTGTGAAATTTTGGCGACGAATTTTTGGTCGATGTCGAGCTGGCCGTAAATCTCGATGCTGGCGCGGAAGAGAAGTTTACGCGCTTGAACCCGAATGTCGGCGCAAAGCGATCGGCGCCCCCGCGCCCGCATCGCGAGGCGCACTTGCTCGATCGCAATTCCGTGCCGGCGCGCTTCACGTCCGCCGATTTGAGTCATCGCTTCTTCCAGGGCCAATTGCGCGGCCGAAATCACGATGTGGCCGTCGCGCGCTTTTTGCAGGAGCAAGACAGCTTCGCCGTTCGCGTCTTCGCCTTTGTGGAAGACGACGTCGTACGCTTCCATTCGCAAATCGATTGGCACGCCGTGAACAGAAATGTTCCGTGCGCTCAACGTGACCACAGCCGCGTCGAAAGCAGGCTTGGTTTCGCCGACCACCGTCGACGCTGCCGGAGGAAGCGAATCAAACTGTTCGCGGTCTAGATTAATCGCGATCTCGTCGAGATAGGGAAAAACTCGCGAGCGGACATCGACAAGCGGGTTCGATTTGGGCGCGAGGCGGCGGAGCGCCTCATTGAGCGCCTGGGCAAGCTCCTCCTTCGACGATGGAAATTGTTTGCGATACAGCGGGAGCATTTGGGGCGAATACGTTCAACGGTCCGAGCCGGACTGGCAAACGCTCAACGTTCAACGGAGGAATTGTAGGGGAAGCTGTCAGCTTCCCGGTTTCAAGTTGGGACGCTAACAGCGTCCCCTACAGGAAAAAGGCAGTTGAAATTCCGGAACTCTCCACTAAATTCCGCGTTCCATTATGGCAACCACAGCCTGGATCAATCGTAACGACCGCAAGCGCGCGACAGTCAAGAAGTACGCCGCGCTGCGGGCCGAGCTGAAGGCAAAGAAAGATTACGCCGGTCTGACCCAGCTTCCGCGCAATGCCAGCCCGACCCGGGTGGTGAACCGCTGCGAAGTGACGGGCCGCCGCCGCGCGTTCATTCGCCGGTTCAAAGTTTCGCGGCTTACGTTTCGCGAGCTCGCTTCCCAGGGATTGATCCCTGGCGTGACCAAGTCGAGCTGGTAGAATTGCGCTGTAGCGGCAGCCGTGTCGGCTGCAAACCTTTGCGAGGCTGCGGGCGACACGCCCGCCACTACAGATAAACATGTCGATCTTAATTTTTTCCAAGTTCCCGTTTGCGGACGCGCTGGTGACACATTGGGATTCGCCCGCAGTCGTGATCGGCAAACTGGCGGTGATCGCGGCCCTGGTCGCGTTGAACGGATTTTTCGTCGCGTGCGAGTTCGCCATCGTCAAAGTGCGCGCCAGTCAGCTCGACGAACTGGTGGAGGAGGGGAATGTGCGGGCGCGTTTTGCCAAATACGTTCGCGGCCATCTCGATGCTTATCTTTCGGCGACGCAACTTGGCATCACCCTCGCGAGTCTGGCGCTGGGCTGGATCGGCGAACAATTTCTCGCGAACATGCTCGAGCCATTTTTCGCGCTCGCGAACATTCATTCGCATGTATTTGTCACCTCCGTATCCGTGGCGCTTGCGTTCGTCGGTATCACTTTTCTACACATCGTGTTCGGCGAGCTCGGTCCGAAATACACGGCGATCGCAAATCCGCTCTCAGTTGCGCTCCGTCTGGTCCGGCCGCTGGGCTTTTTTTATCTTTTGTTCAAGCCGGCCATTTGGCTTCTGCACAAGTCTTCCAATTTTCTTTTGCAAACAGTACTTCGCCGCCTACCAGTGCCGAGCACGGAGTTAGCGCACAGCGAAGAGGAACTGCGGCTCATTCTCGAGCAAAGCGAGAAATCCCAGGAAGTCTCGCCGCTAGGTCGCAGCTTGCTCATGAACGTTCTCGATCTGCGTCAGCGCGTCGTGCGCGACATCATGACGCCGCGCGGCGATGTCGTTTATCTCGATGTGGAAGAGGATTTCGAAACAAACATCAAAAAGGCGCTCGACTCGCGCCACACGCGCTTTCCGCTTTGCCGGGAAAATCTCGATAACACCATCGGTCTCATTCACATCAAGGAACTGGTGCCGATGATGCGCGATCCGAATCCGGACTTGATGCGGATAAAGCGCGAATTGATTCCGGTGCCGGAAATGATGCAGCTGGAAAAGCTGCTCAGCCTTTTTCTGACGAAGCACATGCATCTTGCCATCGTGGTCGACGAATTCGGCGGCACGGTTGGGATGGTGACGCTCGAAAATGTGCTGGAAGAATTGGTCGGCGACATTCAGGACGAGTTCGACACCGACAAAGAAGAGTTCCGCAAGATCAACGCGAACGAGTTCACCGTCGATGGCGGGCTCGGACTTTACGAATTGAACGATCTCGCCGGCCTGGAATTAGAGAGCGCGGATGTGAGCACGATCGGCGGGTACGTGACGCACCTGCTCGGTCATCTGCCCAAGCAGGGCGAACAGGTCAAGATCGACAATTACCTGGTGACGGTTTCGCAAACGGACGCGCGCCGCATCCGCCAGTTGCATTTCAAGAAATTAGGCGACGCTTCCAAGCCTGCCGAGCCTGCGACAAAGCCGAACGTCGCGCTTTAATGGAATTAATCGTTGAGACTGAAATCCCATGCCCGCATTGCGGCCAAAGTTTTCCATTGGAAATAGATACTTCGCAATCGGAGCAATCCATCATCGAAGATTGCACGGTCTGTTGTCGGCCAATCAATCTGACGATTCGCTGCCGGCCGGGCGCCGTTGTCGATCTTATTTGCGCAGGATAGAAGATAGACGGTAACTTTCGCCCGATGCACGAGCAGATTTCGGGCGGCGACGGCTGGCGACTCGAGCGTACGTCGCCGAGCCTGCCGGAATCGCACCGCACGATTCTCATCGCGCCCGGCGCGGGTTTTTGGCGAAAGCTTCTCGCTTTCTCCGGTCCCGGTTATCTGGTCGCGGTCGGTTACATGGACCCGGGAAACTGGGCGACCGATTTGGCGGGCGGCTCGGGATTCGGCTACACGCTCCTCAGCATCATTCTGCTTTCGAATTTAATGGCGATCCTGTTGCAGGCGCTTTGCGCGCGACTCGGCATCGCCACGCAGCGCGATCTGGCGCAGGCCTGCCACGATCATTACTCGCGGCCGATTTCGTTTGCGCTCTGGATAATTTGCGAGCTGGCCATTTGCGCCTGCGATCTTGCCGAAGTCATCGGTTCCGCGATCGCGTTGAATTTGCTTTTCAAAATTCCGCTCGTCATCGGCGTTTGCATCACGGCGATGGATGTGTTGGCCGTGCTGTATCTGCAAAACAAAGGCTTCCGTTACATCGAAGCGCTCGTTGTTATGCTAATCCTGACGATCGGCGGCTGCTTTCTGTTTGAGGTCATTTTCTCGAAACCGGAGCTCCAGGCCGTCTTGAGCGGTTTTGTTCCGCATTCTGAGATCATCCGCAATCGCGACATGCTTTACATCGCCATCGGAATTCTCGGGGCGACGGTCATGCCGCATAATCTTTATCTGCATTCCTCGGTGGTGCAGACGCGCAATTACGAGCAATCGTCGGCCGGCAAAGGTGAAGCGATCAAGTTCGCGACCATCGATTCCAGCGTGGCGCTCATGTTCGCCTTGTTCATCAACGCCGCGATTCTCATTGTCGCGGCCGCGACTTTTCATGCTCACGGCCAACACGGCGTCGCCGAAATCCAGGACGCCTACAAACTTCTCTCGCCAATGCTCGGCGTCCCAATCGCGAGTGCGCTGTTCGCCTTTGCCCTTCTTGCTTCCGGACAAAACTCGACGCTGACCGGAACACTCGCCGGCCAAATTGTGATGGAAGGTTTTCTCAACATCCGGTTGCGTCCGTGGCTGCGGCGTCTGATCACGCGCCTCATCGCGATCGTCCCCGCCGTTTTTACCGCCGCGCTTTTCGGGACGAGCGGCACGGCGAAATTGCTTTTGCTCAGCCAGGTGATTCTCAGTCTGCAGCTCTCTTTCGCGGTCATTCCGCTGGTCCTGTTCACCAGCGATCGCCGCAAAATGGGCGAGTTCGTTTCGCCGCGCTGGCTGCAAACATTGGCGTGGGTCACGACCGCGATCATTGTCTTGCTGAACGGAAAATACTTGTGTGACTGGGTCGGAATCAGCGCGTGGGTCGGACGCGCGTTTTAATTATGTATCACAAAATTCTCGTTGCCCTTGAAAACAGCCGCGCCGATCAAACGCTTCTCCCGCATATCGCCGATCTGGCCAAATTACATGGCTCCGGATTATTGCTCGTGCACGTGGCCGACGGTTACGTCGCGCGAAACTACGAACAATTGAAACTGGCTGAGTCGCAAGAAATGAAAGACGATCGCGCCTATCTCGAAAGCTCGGCCGAATCGTTGCGGGCGCGCGGGTTGAAGGTGGACACTTTTCTCGCGTTGGGCGATCCGGCGGAGGGAATTTTAAAAGCAGCCCAAGATCGACAATGCGATTTGATCGCCATGACCGCGCACGGGCACCGGCTCCTTGGCGATCTACTCTTCGGCAGCACGATCAACGAAGTGCGACACAAGGCGCAAGTGCCGGTGCTGCTCGTCCGCGCGGGAAAGTAAAACTGCGTGCGCTTCCTTCACCGCGCGTTTAGAAAGACGGCGTGAAGGTCCTTTTCCTCACCAACGAATATCCGCCGCACATTTATGGCGGCGCCGGCGTGCATGTCGGTTATCTCTCGCGCGAGCTGGCCAGGACGATGTCTGTCGAAGTTCGTTGTTTCGGCGATCAGCGGTTTGAGAAAGGGAATCTCAAAGTCACTGGCGTCGAGCTCGACACGAGCGAGTTCACTTGTCCGGAGCCGTTGAAATCGGCTTTTGGCGCGGTGCGGCGCTGCGTCGATTTCAACACCACGAACATTGATGCCGACCTGGTGCATTGCCACACCTGGTACAGCCACTTCGGCGGAATCCTCGCGAAACTGAATTACGGAATCCCGCTCGTCGTCACGACCCACTCGCTGGAACCGCTGCGGCCGTGGAAGCGCGAACAGCTCGCCGGCGGTTACGATTTCTCGGTCTGGATCGAGAAGACGGCGCTGCAAATGGCGGACGCAATCATCGCCGTTTCCGGCGAAACGAAGGTCGACATCGAGCGACTGTTCGAGGTCGACCCAACGCGGGTCCACGTGATTCACAACGGCATCGATCTCGATGAATATCGCAAAGTCGATTCAACTGATGCGCTCAAGCGACACGGGATCGATCCGAAGAAACCCTACCTGCTTTTCGTTGGCCGGATCACGCGGCAAAAAGGAATCGTGCATCTGGCGCGCGCGATTCAATACATGGACAAAGATTTTCAAATTGTGCTTTGCGCGGGTGCGCCCGACACGCCGGAGATCGCTGCGGAAATGAAAGAGGCGATCGAGAGCGCAATGAAAAAGCGCTCCGACATCATCTGGATCGCAGAGATGGTCGATCGCAATGCGGTCACGGAACTTTACTCGCACGCAGCTGTGTTTTGTTGTCCATCGATTTATGAGCCGTTCGGAATTATCAATCTCGAAGCGATGGCGTGCGAGACCGCGGTCGTAGCGAGCGCGGTCGGTGGCATCAAAGAAGTCGTGGTCGATGGCGAAACCGGTTTCCTCGTGCCGCTCGAACAAATGAAAGAGAGCCCGTTCGAGCCGACAAAGCCGGAAAAGTTCGCGCGCGATCTCGCCGCGCGCATCAATCAGTTAATGAAAGATCGACAACTCCGCGAAAAATTTGGCAAAGCCGGGCGCAAACGCGCCGAAGAAAAATTCAGTTGGTCGACAATCGCGCAGAAGACGAAAGCGCTTTACGAATCGCTCAGAAAATAGACAGGATTTACAGAATGAACCGGATTACAGAATTCAAATCCTGACAATCCTGTTAATCCTGTCTAGTTATTCGACGGCTCGGATGTGAGCGGAACGGCGGACGCAACGCGCTGCAAAGAAAGCGCCGTCTCCTTTGGCAATCCGCCGTAGTAAGTGGAACTAATGTCCGAAGAATCAAATAGAACGCGCAAGAGCACTGCCGCCGCCAGATAAGTTCCGGCTGGTGAGGGATGCTGAGTGCCGTCAAGAAGCTCGATCGACGGAGCATCGCGATGCGCGTACTCAAACGCGAGCCCGACGGGCGCGAGTTTGGCAGTCAGATTCATCGCGAGCGATGCGTAAGCTGTGTTAAGCCGCGCTTGCATCTCAGCAGGCGAGCCACCCGATGTCGGATCTTTATAGTACGGATCGTTCGCGGGCCGCGCCCAAGTCGAAAGCAGCACAGTCGTAGTTTGAACGCGGTCTGCTTCAGCTTTGAACAAACCGGCGTAGTAAGTGAAATTCTGCGACGCAGACAGCGGCTCTGTGCTCTGGCCTTGAAGGATGAGAAAATCGGAATGTTGCTCTCGAAGCATGGCAACAGCCTTTGCGTTTCGCCAATGGTTGTAGAACAGCGCGCCACCGGGGGTGATCGAGCGAATCTCGATTTCGGGATGTAAAGGTGACTCGGCGGCGAATCGTTTGAGCACTGTCGGCAAATCGTTGGCTTGCGTCAGACTATTGCCAACGAAGAGAACTGATACACTCGGCGCTGCGCCTGCATCCGCAGCAAACGATAGGATAAGGTAAAAAGCGAAAGCGACTTTGTAAATGCGCGACATTCCGATTGGGTCGCGCACGATCTGTGCCGTCTTCGGCCGTTTCCTACTTCTTAATTCTTACTTCTGACTTTCTTACCGCATCCCCGTGTCACATTGCCACTCGACCTTCGTTATCTGGCCCGCGGCGACATCGACATCGAACGGGCCGTAACGCCCGATTCCGCCCTTTTTGTCCTTCAGCGAAACGGTGTAGTGGCCAGGTGCCAAAGAAATCCGAAAGTGTCCTTCACTATCTGTGGTGAATTCCGTAGCCGTACCCTTTTCGTTGGCTGCAACAAATGTCGCATTCGCGAGCGGCTTCGAACTGATCATGCCGGGCCTGACCGGGCCAGGATGAGTCGGACTGAGCGTGATCACGCCTTCAATTCCTGTTCCAGATTCGGGCGTAGGCGTGGGGGATGTTTGGCTCGAGCAAAAACCAGCAAACATGACGAAAACGGTTAAAGTTAATCCGAAGGTTCGAAGCTGCATAACTAGTTGGACGCTTGAACCATTCAACCGTTTAACGGAATTGCCAAATATGTTTGTCGACCGGATAAAAGTTTTTGCGCAAGCCGGAAGCGGCGGGCGGGGGAGTGTCAGCTTTCGGCGGGAGAAGTTTGTGCCGAAGGGCGGGCCTGACGGCGGCGATGGCGGACGCGGCGGCGATGTAATTTTACTCGCCGATCGACATGTCGATAATCTCTCGAATCTTTTCTACGAGCCGATCATCAAAGCGAAGAGAGGTGGGCACGGCATGGGAAAAAAAATGTATGGGCGATCGGCGCAGCCGAAAATTGCGAAAGTTCCTGTAGGAACAATCGTGTGGCCGGCAGAAGAAGGAAAACGTTCAACTCTCAACTCTCAACCCTTAACTTCTGAACCCGTTGTCGATCTTACGCGTGACGAACAGGAATTTGTGCTTTGTCGCGGCGGGGCGGGCGGGAAAGGCAACGTGCATTTCAAAAGTTCGCGTAACCGCGCGCCGCGCGAATACACGGAGGGCGAAGAAGGCGAGGAGGGGCATTTCCTTCTCGAGCTGCGCACGATCGCGGACGCAGGACTGGTCGGTTATCCCAACGCGGGTAAATCAACTTTGCTCCGGAAAATCTCGGCGGCCCGTCCGAAGGTTGCGGCCTATCCGTTCACGACGCTGCATCCGATCATCGGTGTCGCTGAGTTTCCCGAGTACGGCCGGGCGACGATCGCGGACATTCCCGGTTTAATCGAAGGCGCGCACCGCGGACTTGGGCTCGGTCACGAATTTCTGCGGCACATCACGCGCTGCCGCATTTTTCTGTTCGTTGTCGATGTTGCGGGAAGCGAAGGCCGCAATCCGATCGAAGATCTGCAACAATTGCGCAAGGAGATCGACCTTTACGACCCGCTGCTGTCACAGCGCCCGTGGTTTGTGATCGCGAACAAAATGGATTTGCCCGACGCGGCTGAAAATTTGCAGGCGCTGCGCAAAAAATTTCCGAAGATAGACATCGTAGCGGTCTCGGCGGCAAAAGGCGAGGGGATCGAGGAGTTGAAGAGGAAATTGGTGCAATGGCTGGCGTTGTAGCGCCGAGCAAAACCGCTACAAAATTTTCGGAAACACGCTTGTCATCCGCGCAAAAACGGCTTTGGTATGCGCGTCGCTCGCCGCGGCGAGTGTTGAGCGTCATTGCTGTTGCAGCTGACGCTAACGACGAAACCTTGTGCCGCCGCCTGCCACCAACCGAAATGCGCAACCATTATTTATTATTGTCGATCCTGGCGCTCCTGTGCGGCTGCGCTTTTGCAACATCGACAATCGCGGCCGAGCCGGCTGCAGCCCCGGCAAAAGAAGAGCATGAAGCGGTTCCACTAAAACCGGCTCCGCTCGTTGAGATCGGAAAATTCACCGTCACAAATTCGATGCTGGTGACGTGGATTGTGGCCGCTGGGATCATTGTTTTTGCGCAAGCGGCGACGCGGAGAATTCGGCCAGTGCCCAGCGGTATCCAAAATTTCTGGGAATGGCTGGTGGAAAGTCTTTACAATTTCCTGGAGGGAATCGTCGGACGCGAATTGGTGAGCAAAACATTTTGGTTTTTCGCGACGATCTTCATTTTCATTTTGTTCGTGAACTGGTTCGGTCTGATTCCCGGTGTCGGGACCATTGGCTGGGGACATCACGATCCGGTGACCGGCGTTTTTCACATCGATCGGCCGCTTTTGCGCGGGGGAAACGCCGACCTCAATATGACGACGGCGATGGCAGCGATCTTTTTTGTGCTCT
>DASYVQ010000120.1:0-20989 GCA_035936875.1 Chthoniobacterales bacterium | reverse complement strand
ACGGTCGCAACTATATTCATTACAGCGGCGGAAATTCATTTGGCTTCGCGTCGACGCCGGCGGGCGGTGGCGGAACGCTGGTGGCGCGTTTTTCCGCCGCCGCAAAACTAGGTCAAAGCGGATTGTATCGCGGTGTCGTTTTCGAGACACCTGCCCCCACCGTTCGACAAGTGTTTGGCAGCACGCGCTGGAAAATTGTCGATACCGGCGGCGGACTTCGCCGGTGGCAAATCGATCTTTACTACGGCGACGACGAGCCGCTCGGCCCCGGGCGTTTCATGGCGCGACCACGCGGAACGACTTTCGAGTACGCCTACTCGGAGGCGCGGGTAAGCAAATGATGTGAGCCCGTTCACGGTTCGGCTGACGTTTCACGGCGATCTTGCGTTCTTTCTAAAACACAAAGCCGGCCGGACCATCGAGCGCCATCTGGGCGAAAGAACATCGGTCAAGGACGTGATTGAATCCTCTGGGGTGCCGCATCCGGAGGTTGATTTGATTCTGGTGAACGGCCAGCCGGTCGATTTCGCCGCAATTTTAACGCAAGATGTTGAGGTCGATGTTTATCCACCGAACGAAACACGCTCTCCACTTTTCCCAGAAAATCGATTGCAAGTCCGCCATATCGAGAAGTTTGTCGCTGACGGGCACCTCGGCAAACTCGTTCGCGATTTGCGCCTCCTCGGTATCGACGTCGCATATGATCGCGACGCCGAAGATCGACAATTGCTCAACGCCGCCCAAGCCGATAATCGAGCCATCCTCACTCGCGATCGCCGCCTCCTAATGCATTCAAGCGTGCGACACGGCTATTATTTGCGTTCGCAAAACCCCCTGGAGCAAACCGTTGAAGCCCTGAGGCGCTTTGACCTTTTCTCCATGCTGACGCCCTTCACTCGTTGCCTGCACTGCAATGCGTCGCTCAAACAAGTAGCAAAGACCGAGGTCTTCGAACAACTCGAGCCGCTGACGAAGATTTATTATGAGCAATTCCGGCGCTGCACCGGTTGCGGGCAGATCTACTGGTCAGGGTCGCATTTTGAAAAACTGGAAGCCCGCATTGCGGAGATAAGGCAACGGTTGTAGTTCTCTGCGCCTTGAAAACGCTGCGCGCGGTTCTCCTCTTTATCTTTGCCTCGATTTCGCCTCTGTGGGCTTACGGTCCGACCGGTCACGAAATCGTCGGTGGAATTGCGGACAAGCTGCTCAACAATACGCCCGCCGCTGCCAACCTGAACGGGTTGATCGATGGCATCACGCTGGAAAAGGCTTCTGTCATTCCCGACGAAATCAAAGCCTGGGACAAAAATGGGCCGGACGATCCAAACGCATTCCCTCGTTACTCCGATCATCCAAAGATCGACAAGCAACTGCGCGATTTCTGGCGGGCCAATCCGCCCACGCACGATCCAAATTCGCCGACGCCGTCACACCATTGGTTTCATTACACCGATGTTCCGGTGTTCAACGTGCAAAAGTACTCAGACGGCAAGACGGGGCGCAACAAATGGGACATCGTGCACATGATTCCATTTTGCGTCGCGGTCTTGAAGGGCGAGACGCCCGAAAATAATCCGCGCAAAATCACGAAACCGGTCGCAGTCATTTTGCTGGCGCATTATGTCGGCGACATTCATCAGCCGTTGCACGTGGGCGCGGAATATTTCGATCAAGCAGGACACGCAACCGATCCAGATAAAGACAAGTCCGATCTGGAAGATGAGGGCGGAAATACGTTTGCTCTTCAGCTCAGAACCGGCACGCCTGAAGAAATGGCTCATCAGGGCTTGAAGTTCCACGGTTTTTGGGACCACGACACCGTCATGGGAAACCTGCCGCCCTTGCCGCTCACGATCTCAAGGGAAGAGCGATACCAAAAAATCGAACCGGCCAAGCGCAAAATAATCGATGAGCTTGCAAGCAAAGAGCCGGGGACCTGGCGATTGCCCGCGAGTGTTCTATTGAAAGATTATGCCGAAGCGTGGGCGGACGAGATCCTGCCGATCGCCCGCGAAGCTCACGAGCGTTTGCAATTCAGAAGCGTGCATTCGCAACTCGACCAGGACCGCATGGTCGCAGCAGGAATTGCGCAGGAAAAAAATGCGCCGGATCACATCGCCTACGCCGATTGGTCGGCAAAAATTGTCCGCGAAGAATTGCACAAAGCCGGCTGGCGTCTGGCTGATCTGCTCAAACAAACGCTAACATCGACATCTATAGCTGCCGAAGCTGCGCCGATTCCGCCGGAACCGATTCCAGCCCAACCAGCGACGCCGGCGGCAACGCCCTCACCAACGATTGCAACGTCGAGTTCGATCTACGGTGACTATCCCGGCGAATTACAAAGAGATCGTCGCGGCCTGGATGAAAGCGAACAGGCTCGACGCTTCACGCATTGACTGGCAAGGCAATCCGAAACCTTCCGAACTCGCCGCGGGAAACGGCCGACGACTTTCCGGTTATCTCGTGATCTTCAACACGCCGGATCGCGCCGGCGCCAAAACACGCAGTGTCCTCATTCGCGATGGCACGGCCGTCAACAACTCCGGTTTCTGAAACCGCGAAGCGAGGTGGATCGAGCAGTCCCTTGCTCGATGTTATTTCGCCGGCGAAGCCGCATTTATTTCTTAGCATCGCCCGACGGAGCGGCCGATCCACCACAAAAGAAAATCGCGTTCGCCGTGAAGCGAACGCGATTTTCGTCAAACAAACTCTGCGCTGACGATTAAGTCTCCGTCTTTGCTTTGTCCTTCTCGCCTTTGCACTCCGCCTTGAACTTGGCGAACTGCTCTTTCGTCAGGACGCCTTTCGCCTCCTGCCTATACTTGGCCTCGGTCGCTTCCGAACAGCCTGCTTTCTGATGCTCGGCCATAGCCGCGTCCATCTTCGTCTTTTGATCAGGCGTCAGATTGAGACTCGCCAGGGAAACCGTGCACGCCGGTTTCCCTGCATTTCCGACTTTCTTGGTGCACTCGCCATGTTCTCCCGCGAACAGCGTGCCCGCTGCAAACATTCCCGCCACTACTAACGCAATGAATTTGGTCATAGTGCAACGTGAGACACTAGCTTACGCCGTGTCGTTCAAAATCGCGAGGCCGCGATTGGCGGAATCGACCCTCACCTGTCGTCTTTGCGGCTTCTTCTCCCTGTCCAGGGAGAGGATTGACGTGAGGGTTAACTGCCAGTCCGGCTCGGACTTAGGCTTCGGTTTTCTTCCCCGATTTGCTGCACTGCTCTTTCAGTTTCGCGTACTGATCGGCCGAGAGAATTCCCTGCGCCTGTTGGAGGAATTTGGCGCGGCTCTCTTTGGTGCAACCTGCTTTCATGCACTCGCTCTGCCACGCTTCAATCTTCGTCTTCTGATCCGCGTTCAGATTGAGACTCGCCAAATTAGCGCACGCCGCCTGATTTGAGGCGTTCTTCGCGCAACACCCTTTGCCACCTGCAAACGCGGGCGATGCGATGAGCATCGATACCGCTACAACTGCTGTTCCGATAATTTTAACCATGGTGATTGATGAGACAGGCACACGCCTCGGAGCGTTCAATCATCGCGCCCTCTAAATATAACTGGCGCGAATTCGTTCGCGCGTTAGAACAAGTCGATAATGGCCACCACGCTCGAAGCTGTCCGCCCGATCGAACTGGCGGAAATAAAAGAAGCGCGCAAGCGAATCGCGAACACGATCGTCCGCACCCCGCTCGTTCGTCTCGAGCTCGGCCCGGAATTTCCCGACATCCGGCTCAAGCTGGAAAATCTTCAACCGATCAACGCCTACAAGTTGCGCGGCGCTGCCAACGCGGTCGCAATGTTACCGGAATCCGAACGTAAGCGCGGCGTGTGGACGATCAGTGCCGGAAACGCAGGGCAAGGCGTCGCTTACGCGGCACGACAAGCGGGCGTGCCGTGCGCCGTCGTCGTCATTGAAACCGCGCCGGAATCGAAGATCGAACGGATGCGCGCGCTCGGTGCAAAACTTATTCCGGTTTCGTACGACGTTGCCTGGAAAGCGCTCGACGCACGTTCATACCCCGGAGCTGACGGAACGTTTGTGCATCCGTTCGACGATCACAATTTCATCGCCGGTCACGGAACGATGGGCCTCGAGATTCTTGAAGACGCGCCCGACACGAAAGCAGTTATAGCCAGCATCGGTGGTGGCGGACTCATTACCGGCGTCGGCAGCGCGATGAAATCGCTCAAACCGGAGATCAAGGTTTGGGGCGTTGAACCGGAAACCGCTGCGCCGGCTGCGCTCTCGTTCGAGAAAGGATCGCCGCAGGTGTTCAAGGATTTCAAACAGTCGTTCGTCGATGGAGCCGGCGGTCAGAGCATGTTCCCGCGCATGTGGGAGCGGATGAAACCGGTGGTGGACGATTACATCGTGGTCACTTTGGAAGAAACGAAGAAAGCGATGCGTTTGATGGCAGAAAAAGCGCGAATCATTTCCGAAGGCGCCGGCGCGTTGCCAGTTGCGGCCGCGTTGACCGGAAAAGCCGGCAAAGGTCCGATCGTCGCCATCGTCTCCGGGGGCAACATCGACATGAAGAAATTCTGCGAACTAATTGCCTGATCAGAATCCAAGCCACAGATCGACACAGATTTTCACAGATCAGCAGAGCTATTCAATCGCAGCCGGAAATCTGTGTTTCATCAGTGTTCATCCGTGGCGGAAACCGGTGACACCTAACTCCGCTCGGCGGAGTATTCGACCGGGTCCTGTTGAAAATAGCGCTGTAGTTCAGCGTACAGTTTCGGATGGCCAGCGCGTAACGCACGCGGTCGCTCAAAGAAAGCCTCCGTTGACACGGCGAAAAACTCAGCGGGATTTGTAGCTCCGTAGGTATCGAGCAGCGTGGGAATTCCCGTCTCCTCGGCCGCGCGCAGCGAGTCAAACTCTACTCTCATCACCGCCGCCCAGGATATTTGCTGCTTGCGAGTCGCCAACGCCGGCACGCCGTCTGTCGCGTAATCTTCGAAGTCGAGCTGATGAGCAAATTCATGAAAGACAACGTTCCTGCCGTCGGAAGGGTCGGCGGCGCCGGACTTCGCCGCATCCCAAGCGATGACCATCGACCCCATTCGGCGGCCGGTCTCGCCGAGGCGGGTCGTGGCTCCCTCCTCCCAGACGTTCTCGTCAACCGGACGCCTCTCATCCGCCATGTACGCGGAAGGGTAGACAAGGATTGTGAGCAGCTGCGGAAAATAGTCGGCCTTGCGGTGCAGTAAGAGAAGACACGCCTGCGCTGCAATCGTCACACGGATCTCATCTGTGAGTTCGAGGCCAGCGCAACCTTCGAAACGCTTTTCCGCGAGAAACACTTGGACGTGGCCTAGAAGCTCGGCCCGGTCACTGGCCGAAAGGCGCTGAAAAAACGCTACGTTGCGCTTGATCGCATCCAGCCATTCCTTTGGAAACGGCCGAGTCCGCAGCTTCTGGCGTCGCCGCTCATTTAGAAATCCCAGAATCACGGCGCAACCTAACCGTCCCGCCGCGCGACCGCCTCCGGAAAATATCGCGAGCGTTGCAATGTTGACGTCCGCTGCGAGATTTGAAAAGAATAGTTCCCAACAAAAACCGCGAGGAGGACGACCCGATGAAAATTGGTGAAACAGCGCCGGATTTCGAAGCTGAAACGACCCAGGGCAAAATCCGTTTCCACGATTGGATCGGCAATTCCTGGGCTGTCTTGTTTTCTCACCCGAAAGATTTCACTCCGGTCTGCACGACCGAACTCGGCTACATGGCGAAGATCAAACCGGAGTTCGAAAAGAGAAACGTAAAGATTATGGGATTATCGGTCGATTCGACCGGTGACCACGAAGGGTGGGCCAACGACATCAAGGAGACCCAGGGACACGCGCCAAACTATCCGATTATCGGCGACGCTGATTTTAAAGTCGCAAAGCTGTATGGTATGCTCCCGGCTGATGTCGCGGGCGATCCGAAGAAGCGCACGCCGGCAGACAACGCGACCGTGCGCAACGTTTACGTCGTCGGCCCAGACAAAAAGATTAAGCTCATCCTTGTCTATCCGATGACAACGGGCCGGAACTTCGACGAGGTGCTGCGGGTGATCGATTCCTTGCAGCTGACCGCCAAACATCAGGTGGCTACGCCGGTTAACTGGAAGCCCGGCGAGGACGTAATCATCGCTGGTTCGGTTAACGACGAGGAAGCGAAGAAGCGATATCCGCAGGGCTGGAAGGCGCCGAAGCCGTATCTCCGCATTGTGCCTCAGCCGCAATAAGACGCGCATCGTTTAGGTAGGGGCGGTTCACTGAACCGCCAGCCCAACATGGTTCGTCGCATGCCAGCGGGAGATTGAGGTCAATCGCCCCTACCTGATCGTTTTCATCGTGCCCACGGCACTTGTCCTCGCCGTGAATGCCAGTCCGGCTCGGACCAATTCAATCTCGCATCCGGGGGCAAATCGTTCTATTACGATTCGCATGAGCACAATTACCATTTCCCGACGTAAATTTGCGCAACTACTGGGGGCGGGCGCCGCGGTCGCAATTGTTAAGCCCGCAATTTCTTTCGCCGCCAAAGCACCTGCAACATCGACATCTACGGGCGTTGTGCGCTTGAGCTCGAACGAGAACCCGTACGGGCCTTCGCCAAAAGCGCTCAAAGCGATCACCGACTCGTTCGGTTTGTCGTGTCGCTATCCCGACGAACACAACGACGAACTGATCGACGCCCTGGCAAAGCTGAATGGCGTCAACCGCGGTCAAATCGTGCTCGGCGACGGCTCGAGCGAGATTCTGAAACTTTGTGCAGAAACATTCACTGGACCGACACGCGGCAATTTGGTGGCCGCCGATCCGACCTTTGAAGCGCTGCTCAATTACGCAAGCGGAGGCGCCGCCGACGTCGTCAAAGTTCCGCTCACCAGCAGTTTCAGTCACGATCTCCCGAAGATGGGCGCTGCGGCCAAGAACGGGCTCATTTACGTTTGCAACCCGAACAATCCGACCGCCAGCATTACGCCAAAGAACGAATTGCGCGATTTCATCGCCAAAACTTCGCCCGGAACGATGATCCTTGTAGACGAAGCTTATTTCCATTACGTCGATGGTCCGGATTACGAGAGCGTGATCCCGCTGATCAAAGATCACCCGAACCTGATCGTCGCGCGGACGTTCTCAAAAATTTATGGCATGGCCGGACTGCGCTGCGGCTACTGCGTCGCGCAAAAGGAAACGATCGAGCGGATGCATCCGTATCAAATGTGGGACAGCGTCAACTGCATGGCGCTGGCCGCGGCGATCGCGAGTTTGAACGACCCGGACCAGGTCGCAAATGCCAAGCGGCTGAACAGTGAAGCGAAATCATTCGTCATCGGTGAGCTCGACAAGATGGGCTACAAACAAATCCCGTCGCAGGCCAACTTCATCATGTTCGACGTGAAACGTTCGGTCGTGCCGCTGATCAAAGCGTTAAAAGATCGCAAGGTCGAAGTCGGCCGCTTATTCCCGGCGCTGCCGAACCACATGCGCCTTACCATCGGTAAAAAATCCGAGATGGAAGTGTTTGTGTCCGCGTTCAAGGAAGTGATGGCGTAGGTGGAACGCGATCTCCGAGCGCGTTTAGAATTGTAGGGCTTCCGCATCGGTTGCCGTTTATCGAATTCAGAATTGGCAGGCGGAGCGCCTACCCTACAATTCCCTGCCTGCATTTGATGTGAAAGAATTCTGCCCTCGCCCCGAATACTCTCCATGAACAAACAACCCCTCAGACTGTTGCTGATAAGTACCGCCTTCGGCGTAGCGCTCAGTTCCAGTAAAGCGGACAAGTTCACCAAAGAAGAGCAAGCGCTCCTCGATAAAAACCGAATCATGCAAATGTACAAGCCCGACGAACACAGTCGACATTTCATTGCTCACATTGACTCGGCAACGGACCCGAAAACTGGAGAGAAGCGAAAAATTTCCAAGGATGCTCAAGCAGTCCTTTGTTTTGTCTTCGGAATGGAAGACGCACAGCCCGCGCGCGAACAAGGCCGCAGTATGGCGGAGTTTCACTACACTCCGGAACAAGCCCACGAATTTCTTTTTGCCCAGGGCTGGGACAAGTACCACGACCGATTCTTCACCCGCTGTTACGTGCAGGAAGGCGAAGACGCCTACCAGAAAGAAGTAAAAGCGCAGCAGAAACCCGTCGATCAGTCATCGAGCAGTTGATCGCTCGTTACACGCCGTTACCGCGGAAGTAGCAAAGTCTTCTTTGTGAACGGATCTTTGATTTCGATACGAGGAGGAAGTCCCCTCGCATCAATCAACCCGGCGGACGGGGCGTAGGGGCTTTTAAAAAAACCAGGTTTCCCTTCGATCGGAATAGCCTCTGGAATAAAGCTCTGTGCAACATCTGCCGCCGCCTTGATCGCTTCGTCAATGCTTTGTGGATTCTTCGTAGCAACAGCGTCCTCAAACTCTACTTTGAAATTGCCTACAGACAGTTTCGCCGCCTCAGTTGCTGCTCGTCCCGCAATGCCTCCCATGTGATGCAGGATGGAATAGATCGGTTTGCGATAGATCAGTGCGATCGTCAGAATCGCTCCAGGCCAAGCGATGGCTGCAATTAGATCGACAATCAGCTTAACGTAAGTCATCTGGGGAACGTGTGACGCGAATTAGATTCGATTTCCCGATCTAATCCAAGAAATTACTTCTCGCGAAACTCGAGCGCGCCGTTGCGGGCGTCGATGTCGACGGTTTGGCCTTCGCGGACTTTGCCTCAATCCAAATGCGGATTGCCTAATTCAGACTTGTAATTCATATACGATTACAATTTCATTTGAATTCAGCGCCGAAACCTCGGCTGCGCTTTTATGGCAAATCCCCCAATTTTGAAGCCCATAGCAATTATCGTCGCGCAGGCATGTCCGGCGAGTCGCTCTGAAAATGAACGTTCTTAGCCGACTTAGCACAAAGGACGTTCCGTGGGTGGTTGGAATTCTTACGGCGATCCTAGCATGGACGCTCACCCATATCGTAGATAGAATCACAACCGCTCCGCTGATCAGTTACGAACTAGATGGCCCAATTCAGACGACTGGCGATAACGGTAATGTCGCATCCGGCTCTTTCGTTGTGCGAAATCTTACGCGGCAGACTGCCTTTCGTAACTTGCATTTTCAAATAAATGCTGGACGCGCGAAAAAGGCCGAGGGACGTCGCCAACCGGTCGAAGGCAACTTCATTTATAGCGGAGAATCATTCGAAGCTGATGTCGAGAAACGGTCAGACGGCGAACTCCCGTTGCAGGTTTTGATTTACAACGTGCAAGAGATCCAGCCCCAGCAAGCCTGGCGGTTAGTGTTCTCTGGCATAGCCGAAACGCCGAGCCTCAGTGTGCGAATGGGATCACCTCCAAAAGTTAATGATCCTAACGCGGCTCCGGATGAGCCCGGTGCAAACACTCAGAATGAATCGTCAAAGATGGCTACTGAGACGAAGTCTGTCGATGCTGTGCAACTGATCAAAGCCAATTGGCAGACCTATCTGGTCTCGCACGAACTCGAGATACTTGTCGTGTTAAGTGGCGTATTCAGCGTCTTACTGGTTTTGTCATTGTTTGCTTTGCGAGTTCCACCGCCAACGGAGCCAAAAGTGCAATCGTGAAAAATACGCCTCACTTGATTATTATTAATGCTAAACATTCGGCTTATCGCGTTTCGATAGGGATTCTATTTTGCTGCGCGGCGTTGAGTAATTCGCAGGCAGCCATTGATCGCTTGCGCGTTGTTATCGAGAATGACCTTCGTTATCCTGGCGAGGCGCGAATCTGGTGTCCACATTTGCGGGATTGGATCGAAACGAAAGACGGAGTGGCCTCACTACCATCTCCGTTTGGCGGTTGGGAACTAATCGTGGTCGAACCAAAGGACCCGACGGTTTACGGACCTAGATTTCGTCGAAGTTTCCCGGCGGATGGCCTGATAAGCCTGCACGCGATATTAGTGACTGTGAGTATTCGGCAGAAGGCTGAACAGTTAAGGACGGCAAATCCGGCTGAAGCGGCGACCGGATTTGCGATCGCGGCCACTCGAACGAGTTCGGTTGACCCCAAAAAAGCGACTGAAGATCAGCGAAAGGCACTTGAGTCGCTTGGTGTCGAATACAGAGCACCAACGCCTTACGTCAAGGAGGGCGAAGCAGTTCGTGCCAGCCCACAACTAGTGAGCGCTATTACCGCTAAGCTTGGAAAAGGCGCTGTACCAAGCGACGGAAATTTTACTCTCAAGGACGTTACCAAAGCCTCGAGGGTAAAAACCTACAATCGGATTATCGACGAGCCACAGCGTCAACATTTTGAGAGCCTGAAAAGGTAAGTTAATGACGATCCCCCGTTACCTTGAAGTGAAGTAATCCAATCTGATGTTTTCTCTGCGAATCACTTCTCGCGGAATGACAATGCGCCGTTTTTGGCATCGACATGGACGGTTTGGCCTTCGCGGACTTTGCCTTCGAGGATGTCGATGCTGAGCGGGTCGAGAATTTCTTTTTGAATCGTGCGCCGGAGCGGACGCGCGCCGTAAACCGGATCGTAACCTTCACGGGCGAGCAGTACCTTGGCCAAATCGGAAAAATCTAGTGTGATCTTTTGTTGCTCGAGCCGTTTCGTCAGGCGACGGAGCTGAATCTCGACAATCTTTTTCAAGTCGTCTTCGGTGAGCCGATCGATCCGCATATTCGAATCTATTCAGGGCGCGTAGCGCATCAACGCGAGGTTAGGTAGGGGCGGTTCACCGAACCGTCCGCGGGCGATTGAGTCAATCGCCCCTACCTGAGTCCATCCATGAAACATTTGTCGAGTCCAGACTGATTGCAGTGTCGCTCCTTCCCGCTTATGAGTCTTGCCGATGAGCGCGAAAGAAACATGGATTGGACGCAAAGCGCTGGCGCTTTTGCGGCCGGGACCATTCCGACGTTATATCATTGGCTCGCTCATTTCCGACAGTGGCACATGGATGCAAGTCATGGCGCAAGCCTGGGTTGTCAGCGCGCTTACCAACAAAGCGATCGTACTCGGAATGGTGAATTTCGCGGCCGGATTGCCGACGCTCGCACTGACCATGATCGGAGGCTCCGTGGCCGACAGATACGACAAACGAAAGATTTTGATCGCAACCCAGATCGCGCAAATCATATTCGCGGTCGGCCTGGGTTGGCTCGTTCTGACCAACCGAATCCAAATCTGGCACGTGATCGTTTTCGCGGCCTGCCTCGGCGTGTCGATCGCGTTTGAAATGCCCGCCATCTCCGCGCTTGTTCCAGAATTGGTCCAACGTGATGAAATTGCCGCGGCGGTGGCGATGGACCGTTCTGTCTTTCATGGCTCGCGCTTGATTGGTCCCGCACTCGCCGGTCTTTTTGTCAGCTGGTGGGGCGCGGCTGCCGCCTTCTTTGCAAACGCGTTTTCATTTATCGCCCTCATCGCGGCGCTCATTTCGCTTCCGAAACGTCCTGTTGGAACAAAAGAAGAGGAAGAGCAGCGGCGCAGCGGCATCATGGAAGGTTTTCGCTACGTGCGGTCCGACCGGATCATTCTTTCAATGATCGCGCTCATCGCACTCAATACCATTTTCGTTTTTCCAGCGATTTCCGTAATGTTGCCGCTTTACGTGCGCAACGTTTTGCAACTCGGCCCGCGCGAAATGGGTTGGCTTATGGCAACATCGGGGACCGGAGCGTTTCTCGGAGCGCTCGGCTTGCTAAGTGTTGCGCGAGAAAAGCGATTGAAATTCATGAGCGGCAATGTTCTCGCCGTGGCAGCGGGTGTTTTTTTTATGGCGCGTTCACATAGTTTTCTGGTGACAGCTTGTTCCATGGGCGTCCTTGCGATCGCCCTCTCAATGAACTTTGGACTCGCCAACACAATCGTGCAGGAGCATGCCCCGGCGCCGCTGCGCGGCCGCGTTTCCGCTGTCTTCGGCCTGAGTTTTTTTGGGTTGATGCCGATTGCGGGCCTGATCATCCCTGGCTTTTCCGATTTAATCGGCATGCGCACGGCGCTTACAATAGCATCAGTGATTTACGGAATTCTTGCATTCGCCGTCTTAAGCATGGCTGGACGGCACGTGTGCGATCGTCCGGTCGCGCCCGTACCCGAATCGGAAATGGCGCCGGTGGCGTGAGCATTCGTTAGGCAAATGATTTCATTCTCCACCTGCTGGAATTCACATCGTCACACCGACGGTGCCGAAATGCTGCGCGAGATTGTCGATCTTGGGTTCAAGCGCGCCGAGCTCGGGCACGGCATTCGCATTTCCCTGATGCCGGGCATTCAAGAAATGTACGACGCCGGCAAGATTAAATTTAGCAGTCTGCACAATTTTTGTCCGCTGCCGGTCGAGGTGCTGGGCGCGTCGCCCGATTGCTATCAATTTTCGGCCCCGTACGGGAAAGAACGCGAGCGGGCGGTCAAGCAAACGTTTCAAACCATCGATTTCGCGCAGCGACTCGGCGCGCCCTTCGTCGTGATGCACTTGGGCGAAGTGCCGATGAAGTCGGTGACGGACTCGCTCATCAAGCTGGCCAGGCATGGCAAATTGCTTTCCCGCCAATATGTCCGGCAAAAAATCCGCGCCGTGAAAAAGCGGGAGGCCACAGCGTCGGCTTATCTGGAGCGCGCCCGGGATTGCGTGCGACGAGTGGTCGATTACGCCGCTTCCAAAAACGTCAAACTCGGCGTGGAAGGCCGGCGAGGTTACGAAGAAATTCCGAGTGAGCGCGAATTACCCGCGCTGCTCGACGAAATAAATTCGCCGCAACTTGGTTACTGGCACGATTTCGGTCACATCCAGATCAAAGAGAACCTCGCTTTTGTAGATCATGCCGAATGGTTGCGGCAAATCGGTCCGCGCACGTTCGGCTGTCACGTCCAGGACTGCATCTGGCCGGCGCAGGATCATCAGCCGCCTTTTAGCGGAGATGTCGATCTTGCTAAATTAGTTCCTCTTCTGCCGCGCAACTGCGTATTTGTCTGGGAAATGAGTCCGCGCAAAACGGCCGAGGAAATCCAGCGTTCGGTCGAGATTTGGAAGAAACATTTCGGGGCATGAAAAAGGTCCTCATCACCGTCCTTCAGCTCGCTGTCACAATCGGGCTCCTGTTTTTGGTTTATCACGACCCGAGCAAACGCAAAGAGATGGTGCAAGCGCTGGCCCACGCGCGCTATCATTGGGTCGCCGCCGGGATTTTTGCATATGCCGTGGTGGAAATAGCCGCCGCTTTTCGCTGGCACGTTCTGCTTAAAGTTCAGGGCATTCGTTTAAGTGTTTCGCGGCTGTCTGGCCTGTTCCTAATCGGGATGTTTTACAACCAGTTCCTGCCCGGCGGCACCGGCGGCGACATCATTAAAAGTTATCTCCTGCTCAAAGAGACCCCCGATCGCAAGGCCGGCGCGCTGCTCGCAGTCGTTTTTGATCGTTTCATCGGCCTGGTCGCGCTGGTTGCGATTACTGCCACGCTCGTCAGTCTTCGGTACGATCTGCTTTCGCAAACTCCCGAAACACGGCAGTTACTTTGGCTTCTGCTCATTCTTCTCGGCACTTCGATCACCGGTTTGCTCGCCAGCTTTATCATAAGCGGATTCAACCTTTTTCACTTGCTGCCGCACAAATTTCCCGGCCGCGAAAAACTGATCGAGATCGCCGCAGCTTATCATCTTTATGCGCGCCATTGGTTCGCCACTCTGGTCGCTTTTGGCGCATCCCTCGTCGCCCACCTCGCTACCTTCACCACTTTCCTTTGCGCGGCCTACGCATTACGCGCCGATGTGCCCGTGACTAGTTTCTTTGCCGTAATGCCGATTGAGCGCACGATCTCGGCGTTGCCAATCAGTTTCGCTGGTGTTGGTATTCGCGAAAGAGTTCTGCAGACCATGCTCCACCAGCTTTGCGACGTTCCGGAAGGAGTGGCCGTGCTCATTGGCTCACTCAGCTTTCTGATCATCCTCGTTTGCTGCGTTCCAGGCGCGATCGTTTATTTCTTCTACAAACCGAGTGGCGCGCCGCGACATGTTCGCTTGCGCGAGATGCAGCGCGAAGTCGCGACGCTGGAGCATGAAATCGGCGAGACAAAATAAAAATGTGAGAAAGATTTCCGTCTTTAACTGTAGGGGACGCTGTTAGCGTCCCGTTTAGATCAAATGGGAAGCCAACGGCTTCCCCTACAGATTAACACCGTGAAAAAACGCAAAGGCCGTTCCCACATTTCGTCTCGTCCATTCGTCAGCGCGACCTTTGCCATGACGGTCGATGGCAAAGTCACGACGCGCGATTTCTCGCCGGTCGATTTCACTTCGCGCGAAGATAAGGCGCACTTGTTCCGCCAGCGCGGTCTCGCCGACGCCGTTTTAATCGGGCACAGCACACTCAAACGCGACAATGTCCGGCTCGGTGTGCCCGATGAATTGCGCCAGGCGAGAACGAAGCGTGGACAAACTCGATCGCCGTTGCGCGTGATTGTTTCCAACGAAGGAAAGATCGACAATCGATTGAAGATTTTTCAGTCGGACATTTCCCAGATCATCATTTTTTCGACAACGCGAATGCCAAAAAAGATCCAAACGTCGCTTCGCCAGAAAGCGACGCTCCATCTCAGCAAAGCGAAACATGTCGATCTTGCCGGAATGCTGCGGACGTTGCGCGCCGAATACAAGGTGCGCACGGTTGCCTGCGAAGGTGGTCCAACACTTTTTCGAGCGCTTCTCGAACGCGGTCTCGTCGATCAACTCAATCTGACCATCGCGCCTTATCTGTTTGGTGGAGCGGGAGCGCCGACGCTGACTGGCTTGAGCAAGGAATTTCTTCCGGCCAGCGTCCATTGTTCGCTCACCGACATGCGTGTGATCGGTGACGAATGTTTTCTGACCTACCGGATCCGCCATCCAAAATGAAAATCCGCGGAGAAGGTTTTGACTTATTCGCATCGACCAATATGGCGCCGCCGCCCTTGTCATCTCCCGTCTCGTGACAACGAGTAAAAAAGCCGCCATCAAAGGCTGACCAGTTCTGCCCACGCTCGTTCCGTTAACACGGCTCCCATTTTGAGCGTATTCGTCCGCTGAGGCGCGCAAACTAACCGCCGGCGTACATTTTGGCAGCTTAAGGGCACTTGCCCGCGCTTTTAGCGTCGGCAATCGACTTTACCTCCGCCGGCGAAAGCGCGCGGTTGAAGAGTTCAAGCTCATCGATCGCGTTTTCACAGATGCCACCGGGAATCCGTGTCTTCCCTATCCACATTGGGAAGGTGTTGTTCACGCTCGCCGCAGGCGGCGTGAAAGTTCCAGCGGGCAACCCGTTGATATAAAAAGTTCCCACCAAGGAACCGTTCGACGGTCGGGCGACCGTCACGGCAACATGAGACCACGTCGCCGCACTCAGAACGGGGATAGTTCCAGTACTCACAAAAGCTGGGCTACCATTAATCTTCAGGTAAAGCCGGGCTACACCTACAGCCGGTTGATCAAGGTAGAATGAAAATCCAGTAGTACCGTTGAATTTATCTACAATCCCTGAGAAGTGACCAACTCCTCCGTGTGAGCAATCGACTGGTTTTACCCAGGCGTCAATCGAGAAATCGCCCGGGCCAAAGTCGAGCTCCGGTTGCGGGGCCACCTCCAAGTAGGATCCAGCGAAGTAGAGCGCCCCATGGATCTCTCCCGTAACCGACGAGGGCCCACCTGTGCCCAGTTGACCTCCTGGCTTTGGTATACCCTGATTATTGAAGCCGGCTTTGTCGTTCACAACAGTAGCTCCATTTTGCTCATCCAGCTGCCACCAGCCGACCATGTTTGGCGGCTGAGACGCACAACATGGCGTTTGACAAATAGTAACGTTCCAATTATCGATGCCGCTTTTAGTTGTGACTGGGGCCCCTTGATTAGGCTGGCTATTAAACGTTATATAGCCAAATACAATGGGCGATCCGGTACAGGAGAAATCAGGATTTACATTCGCTGATGGGCCGACAAGTTTGGTGAAGCTGGCTGCCGTCAGGTTTGAACCGCTGAATGGCATCCAAGTATTAGGACCTGCTGGATCATAAGGTGTGCGCCAATAGTAGGTATTGTTTTGAAATATAGAGAGTGAGTAACCAACCTTTCCTAAGGTAGACGTATAATGTCTCAGGTCGTAGGAATAGCTTAGATTGCCAATCTGTCCTTGGCTAGCTGGGTTGTAAGTTGATGGCGCATAGAGGTGCGCACAATATATTTGACCTGCGTTATACGTATGAGTTGTTGTGCGCGACGGGGCAGAGCTACCGTTGCTAGTGTCTTGAGTCGCAGTACAGGTCTTGATCGATGACGTGCTGTTAGGAAGTAGCGCGTCGCTCCAACCGGCACTAAATGTAGTGTCTTGAAAGGTCTGTGCTTGACCTGCGTTTTGTGCGGTAAGAATCGTCAGGGACGCTAATATCCACGGGAGGAAGGAATTTGATGAGAGCGGGCTTTTCTTCATGTGTCTCCTTTGCGCGGTGGCTATGCACCTAAAATCGCTTTTAAAGCAATAGTCACGCGATTGAATGTCTATTTATTAGTTCTCGCCAGGACTGTCAACGTCATTAATACCTTGGCGCGCGCCCGGTCGTGTTTGTCGCCCATGGAGGGGAGTAACAATGCCGCCATGATAACGGCTGATCGCATCGCGGCCCAACACTTTTTCGCTCGCTCCTCGAGCGCGGCCTGGTCGATCAGCTCAATCTCACGATCGCGCCTTACCTGTTCGGTGGCGCGGGCGCGCCCACGCTCACCGGATTGAGCAAAGAATTTCTGCCGGCCAGCGTGCATTGTTCGCTCGTCGACATGCGCGTGGTCGGCGATGAATGCTTCCTGGCTTATCGAATTAAGTCTCGCCGATGATGGCACGGTTTATTTTTCCAGCACGCGGACGCGGCACAAGTTCACCGCTGCAGTTGGGGCAGATCGATTTCATTGTCACAGCGCAATCGCCGCAGAAGGTACATTCGTAGGTGCAGATATAACCTTCGCCATCGGCTGACAGAGCGCGCCCACACTTTTCGCATTCTGTTTTCATTTCCAGCGCCATGAGAACACTGTAGGTTAATTTTCGAGCAACTGGAATGCACAAAACCAACTCAATCGTGATGCACGCGCCGAAGATGTCGATCTTCGAAACGGCGGCGAACCTGGAACTGTGGCCGAAAATTCTACCGCACTATCGTTACATTCGTTTTCTCGAGCGCAGCCCGAATCGAAATGTCGTAGTGATGGCGGCGACGCGCTCGGGAATTCCGATTTCGTGGACCTCAGAGCAAATCATCGACCGCGAAAAGGTCGAAGTGCGTTTCAATCATTTGAAAGCATTTACAAAGGGCATGTGCGTCGTCTGGACATTTGAAGAAATGCCGGACGGCGTTCTCGTGAAAATTTCACACGATCTTCACTTTCGCATTCCTGCGCTGGCGCCGATTGTCGATCTTATCATCGGCGATTTTTTTATTCGTAACGTTGCCAACAAAACATTGCGCTGTATGAAGGCTTACGTGGAAACACGGGCAAATAAGATGACAGCATGAGTCGAAGGCGCGCAGTCATCACCGGGATCGGTCCCATCACCTGCATCGGGCACGGACGGGAAAACTTTTGGAACGGCATCCTTGCCGAGAAGACCGGGATCACCCGCATTTCCAGCTTTGACCCCAAGCCTTTCCAGGTCCGCTGCGCCGGAGAAATCGCGGACTGGAATCCGGAAGAATTTTTTACGCCGCAACGTCTGAAGCGGCTTGATCGTTACGCGCAGTTCTCCGTGGCTTCGGCCCAACTCGCGCTCGATGACGCCGGAATCAAATACTCTCGCGAACAGCCACAACACCGCATCGGTGTAAGCTTCGGCACCGCGCTCGGTGGCATTTGCAAAGCGGAGGATCAACATGTTCGTTACTTAAAAAAGGGCGCGCGCGGAGTGAATCCGATGCTGGCGATCCAGGTTTTCGGCGGTTCGGCGCATTCCAACATCGCGATTGAATTTGGTTTCCGCGGCGTCGGCACAACAAACTCGAACAGTTGCGCCAGCGGCACCGTTTCGGTTGGCGAGGCGCTGCGTTATATCCGGGACGATTTTGCGGACGTGATTGTCGCCGGCGGCGCGGAAGCGCCACTGAGCGCGCTGACCATCGGTGCATTCGACATTATTAAAACCATGAGCCGTTGCGAGGATCCAAGCTTGGCTTCCCGTCCCTTTGATCGCTCACGCGACGGTTTTGTCATGGGCGAAGGCGCAGCGTCATTGATCGTCGAAGAACTTGAACATGCGCGAGCTCGCGGCGCACACATTTACGCCGAAGTGCTCGGTTACAGTTTGAATAACGATGCCTTCCACATGACCGCGCCGTTGCCGGATGGTGATTCATGCGTTCGCGCGATGCGCGACGCGCTAGCCGACGCGGAGATTGCACCCGAGCAGATCGATTACATCAATGCGCACGCCAGCTCTACTCAGCTCAACGACAGCACTGAGACGATGTCGATCAAACAAATTTTTGGCGGAGACGCGCGGAAAATTCCGGTCAGCGGAACAAAAGGCTATACCGCGCATCCGCTGGGCGCGACCGGCGCAATGGAAGCTGCGATCTGCGCGCTTGCGTTAGATCGACAATGGATCCCGCCAACGATCAATTACGTGAACCTCGATCCCGCCTGCGATCTCGACGTGGTTCCAAATCACGGCCGCGAAGCGAAATTGAATTACGTGATGAGTAACTCATTCGGCTTCGGCGGAATCAACGCCTGTGTGATCTTGGGTCGCGTTCGCGATTAACCCAACAGATCCGGCCGGTTCTGTTTTGTTCGCTTTTTCGCTTGTTCTTTTCGCCACTCCGCGATTTCAGCGTGATTTCCGGAAAGTAAAATTTCGGGAACTTTCCAGCCACGATACTCGGCCGGACGCGTGTACTGAGGTGCTTCGAGTAATCCATCTGTGAAGCTGTCGTCCGCCGCTGACTGCTCGTGACCGAGAACGCCGGGCAACAAGCGGACAATTGCATCGACAACAACAACGGCCGCAATGGCACCGTTGGTTAGCACATAATCGCCAATCGAAATTTCCAGATCGACCAGGTGCTCGATCACGCGATGATCGATCCCTTCGTAATGACCGCAGATGATAATGAGATGTTCGCGTCGTGACAATTCGCCCGCGATCGGCTGCGTGAACCGTTTTCCTTGCGGCGTCATCAACAGGACAGTGCTGCCTTCCTTTCGGAGCGATTCGACCGCCGCAAAAATCGGCTCCGGCTTCATCACCATCCCCTGTCCACCCCCGAACGGCGCATCATCGACCACATGATGTTTGTCTGTCGTCCAATCGCGCAAATTGTGAATGCGGAGATCGACAATCTTATTTTCCTGCGCCCGCTTCATCATGCTCTCGCTCAGCGGCGCGCGGCAGATTTCGGGAAACAAAGTGAGGATGTCGATCTTCATTGGTAGGGGCAGTTCACCTGAACCGCCCACGCCGTGCTTGAAATAATCAGTGACGGGCGATTGGGTCAATCGCCCCTACCTATTCGACGATCTCGAGCGTGGCGCGCTGGCCGTGACGCGACGCCGAGCTGTTCAGCATAGCGCGAATGGCATGAATGGTCTGTCCGTTGCGACCGATAATGCGACCGACGTCGGTCTGGCGAAGTTGCACCTTAAAGATCGTCATGCGGCCGCTCGGAATTTCCGTCAGCACCATGTCGTCAGGAAATTCGACCAGCTGGCGAATGACGAACTCGAGAAATTCTTTCATGATCTCCTGTAGGCGAAGCTGTTAGCTTCGCATCTCGACGGGAAGCTGACAGCTTCCCCTACAGTTTTTGTCTTCATGTCGACTCGGGAGAAGGTGCCGTTGTTTCGGCTGGCGGAGGCGGTGGTTCAGACTCAGCCGGCGCAGGGGCTACTGCTGGCTCCGTTGCAACCGTAGCCGGCTCAGGGGCTGCCACTGGCTCGGTCGCGACCGGCGCCGGCGCTGCCTTCGGCGCGCGTGCAGCTTTTTTTGCTGCCGTTGCCGCTGCCTTTTTCGCCGCGGCCTCTGGGTTTTTGTTTTTCTTGATCAAACTGCGCACCGTGTCGGACGGCTGCGCGCCTTTGCTGATCCAATATTCGGCCCGATCGAGCTTCAACGTGCTGTTGTGCCCCGGCTTCTTTGGATCGTAGGTGCCGATGATCTCGATAAATTTTCCGTCGCGTGGACTGCGGCTATCGGCCACGACCACTTTGTAATAAGGGCGATTTAACGCGCCTTCTCTTCGTAATCTAATTGAAACTGGCATGTTATTTTTTCATTCGCGCCATTTGCGCCATCATCTTTTTCATTTTGCCCGTGCTCTTCATCATCTTTCGCATTTGATCGAAACGCCGAAGCAAATCGTTTACCTCCGTGACGGTGCTGCCGCTGCCGCGAGCGATGCGCTGACGACGCCGCGCATTTAAAATGTCGGGCCGCGTCCGCTCTTCGCTGGTCATCGAAAGCACGATGGCTTCCGTGCGCTTGAGCTGCTTCTCGTCAACCGAGAGGCCTTGCACGTTACTCATCCCGGGCAACATGCCAAGAATATTCTCCAGCGGCCCCATCTTTCGCATCATTTTGAATTGCGCGAGGAAGTCATTGAAATCGAAGGACGCGGTGCGCAATTTACGCTCGAGTTGCGCGGCGTCCTCTGCCTCGACTGCTTCCGCCGCTTTTTCAACCAAGCCGACGACGTCGCCCATTCCAAGAATTCGGCCGGCCAGACGCTCCGGCACAAACGGCTCGAATTGATCCAGCTTCTCGCCGGTTCCAGCGAACTTGATCGGGCAATGCGTCACTTCGCGCATCGATAATGCCGCGCCGCCGCGGGCGTCGCCGTCGAGTTTCGTCAAAATGATGCCGGTAATTTGGAGCGCATCATTGAAATGCGTCGCCACGCTAACGGCTTGCTGACCAGTGGCGGCATCAACGACCAGCAAAGTTTCTTGCGGCTGCAAAAATT
>DASYVQ010000119.1:0-34011 GCA_035936875.1 Chthoniobacterales bacterium | reverse complement strand
AAGTTGATGTTGAATCGTTGCGCGTTGCTGACCGACGTCGGAAACGAGATTCTTTTTCATAGGGTTTTTTCGAGCCGGTATTGTTTTATCTCTTCGGCGTCAAAGGTTAAGAATCGTAATCAGCAGTGCGTATGGATGCCTCGGCTCGATTCCGAAAATTTTTTGGGCAAGCTCCGCTCTGGCGATGGCGAGAACTCTCTTTTGACTGTTGCTGCGCGAGGCTAATTCAGAAAGAGAACTCGCGAATCCCTTGGCTTTGGCCGCGACGTTGTGCGCGAAACGAATGCTGTTCGTTAGGCAGCTTTAAATTTTTTGCGCAATAAGCAGCCAACAAGTAAAACTGCTCCGCCGATTCCAAACAAGACGGCACTGCTTGGCTCAGGCACCGCAGCGGCCTGGGCCTGAAAACTAAATGTAGCATGGTCCTGTCCGTTCGCATTGCTGGAGGTAAAGCTCCAGGTCCCTGGTGTCGGGTCAAAACTGTTGCCGCTTATGGTCCCAACCCCCTTGATATCCAGGAACGTTGCGTTCTGAGTTGTGATCACAGACGACGTGAGATCAAATGTGAAACCGCCCACGCTCCACAAGCCGGGCGTCGCTGTGGACGGGTTGAAAATCCATGGAGCGGCCATGGTGGCATTGGTGCCTGGACTAATGCTGGAGAAATTCCCTGAATCCTGCAAAACGAAGGAGCTGTTCCAGACATTCACTCTCGTGGCCGTGGCGAGCGACATGGTATCAAATGTTACGACGCCACCAAAATCGATCGTTCCTTGAATTGGCGTCGCTACCGCGTTCATGCACGACAGACTGTTAAGGACCCCAACGGCCAGAATCGCTAAAAGCGTTTTCGAAGATCGCTTCATTTTTTTCATTGTGCGCCAAAAGGCCGGATTCGGCAGTAAAAATCTTCGGTATCTTTCATCATTTTAATCCGCGAAGTCCGACGGAAAAAGCGCAACGCAGCGAAGCCGAATCCGCCGATAGCAAGAAGTGTCATCGTGCTTGCTTCCGGAACCGGGTCGGTCGTTGCTTGAAAACCAAAGGTCGCGTTATTGGAGCCGTTTGAGTTGCTCGATGAAAATGTCCAGACGCCCGGTGTCGGGTCGAGACCGGTGGCGCTGGCGTTAAGGGAGCTAATGGTGCCAGTTCCGGTGATGTTGAGGAACTGCGAGTCCCTTCTCACCACTATGGATGACGTAAGCTCAAAGGTAAAACCGCCGACTACCCATAGGCTCGGTGTGTCAGTGGATGGATTAAAAATCCAGGGGGCAGCCATGGTGACATTTGTGCCAGGAGCGATGCTGGAGAAATCGAGTGAATCCTGCAGAACGAAGGAGCTATTCCAGATATTCACTCTCGCGGCTGTGGCCAGCGACGTGGTGTCATATGTCACGACCCCGCCGAAATCGATGCTTCCCACTATCGGGCGCGCGTTGGCCTGTTCGCAGACGAACCCGCCAAGAAGCCCGATTGCCAGGATCGGCAAGACCGCTTTGAGGAGGCTTTCCCTGCAGTCTTGATTAAAGTGGCTCTTCCTAACGCCTAACCCGTGGTTCTTCTGGATGTCTCGAGCCGAGAGTTCCTGGAATTCCATGCCGAAAGTCCTTAATTCGAATGATGTGAGTGAGCGGGATGCAAACAAGCGCGCCTGAAGAGACCAACCATCTCGTGCAGGATTGGAGCTGCTGGCACTCCCGGCCCCACAACTTGCGGCGGTATTCGCCACCGCAGTTGCACGTGTCCAGACCGTTTCAGTCTTGTCGGCCTCGGCAATGGCGAGACGACCGGAACCGGTAGCGGCACATCGATTACGTGCTCACTTGTTGAAAATTGATTGATCTTGAAGCGGCGTTTCGGGCGCAGCGTTGCAACTGTCCGAAGTCTGAGCGCTTCATCCGGTGCTGCTTGCAGATGTGTTCCCGCGATCATACGAAAACTGATTCGGAAGCAAGACGGCAACTGGACGTATCCCCCGGGCCGATTTCTTAACGCGCAAAAATCCGCAGCTGCCCCGCGCGTTGATTTGTTTGGGTGCGGATGTTAACTAGCGTCGCCCGCGCCCGCCATGAGCCAGAATTACAAGGACACGCGCAATCTTCCGCGCACCGATTTTCCGATGAAGGCGAATCTCGCGCGGCGGGAGCTGGAGTTACTTAAGCTTTGGAACGAAACCAGGCTTTACACGCCAGCGAGCTTAAATTGTTAGTGGGGCCGCTGCGATGATGGCCGGCAATAACGGGGCAAGCGGTAGCGGCAAATTAGTTTTTGGCATTTGCATTTTGTTGGCCGTGCTCACGTGGATGGTTTTTGGTCAAACGCTCGGACATGAATTCATTAATTACGATGACCCTGATTACGTGGGGAAAAATGCGGAGATAGCGAAAGGTCTCACGCTGCACGGAATCGCCTGGGCGTTCATGCACATCCATTCCGGCAATTGGCATCCGCTGACGACGATCACCCACATGCTCGATTGCCAGCTGTACGGGCTGAAGGCGGGCGGACATCACTGCACCAATGTCGTGTTGCACATGCTGGGGGTTGTCCTGCTCTTTCTCGTGCTGCGAGAAATGATGGGAGGTCCGAGCTCGCCACGGGAGGAGTCCGTCCCACTGGCGGACCGGACTGGCAATATCTGGCGCAGCGCTTTTGTTGCCGCACTGTTTGCCATTCACCCGCTTCATGTCGAATCGGTGGCCTGGGTGGCGGAGCGAAAAGATGTTTTGAGCGGGGTCTTCTTCATGCTGACGCTGGCCGCTTATCTGCGATATGTGCGAAGGCCATCGCTCGCGAGCTATTCATTAGTGGCTTTCGTTTTCGCGCTCGGGCTGCTGTCGAAACCGATGCTCGTGACACTGCCATTCGTGTTGCTGCTGCTTGACTACTGGCCGCTAGGCCGATTTATGGCGCAAGCATCGGCGACGAGTAATCCAGCATCTTTTCATTGGGTGGATAGACAATCGACCGTGCGGAGACTGATCTTGGAGAAATTTCCGCTTCTCCTGCTTTCCGCCGCATCGTCCGCAGTGACATTTGTCATCCAAAGGCAAGCCATGAGCTCGATGGAGGTCCTGCCTGTTTGGGTGCGTGTCTACCAGGCGTTCGTCAGCTGCGTTAGCTACATCTACCACATGTTCTGGCCCTCCAGGGTGGCGCTTTTTTACCCGTACCCCCTGGGTGCTTTGTCGATTTGGCCATTGGCGCTCGCACTTGTGGTTCTCGTTGCCGTAACTGCCAGCGCCTTCAAATTACGCGGGCAGCGACCCTATTTCATCATCGGTTGGCTGTGGTATCTGATAATGCTTGTGCCGGTGATAGGGATAATCCAAGTCGGAGGTCAAGCGCGGGCAGATCGATATACCTATTTGCCGCACATCGGTCTGTACTTGCTTGTCACCTGGGCAGCTAGTGACTTGTTGGCGCCATGGCGGCATCGGCGCGAAATTCTCGCCATTGGGGCGGCAACCGCAATCCTTGTCTTAGCATGGTGCGCATGGGTTCAGACCTCGTACTGGAAGAATAGTGAATTGCTCTGGAGCCACACGCTTGCCGTAACGCGGAACAACCCGGTCGCTCACAACAATCTCGGCAAGGCTTTGGATCGGAATGGGCGCTTGAGTGAGGCAATCTTTCATTACCGAAAGGCTGTCGAGCTATGGCCGGGGTACGCGGATGGCCAGTACAGCTTGGGCATGGCGTTATTCCGAGAAGGTGAGATTGACGAAGCGATTGCCTCTTTGCAAAAAACATTATTCATCCGCCCGGACAATGCACACGCTCACGCGCGTTTGGGTGACGCTTTGTTGCGAAAACAACGGAGCGGCGACGCTGTTGCTCATTATGAGAAATCGTTGAAAATAGCTCCTCGATCGCCGGAGACTCTAAACAGTCTCGCCTGGGTGTTGTCGACGTGTTCCGACGCGCAACTTCGAAACGGTTCTCGAGCCATCCAGCTGGCTGAGCAAGCTAATCAGCTTTCCGGAGGAAAAAATCCGGTACTTATCCGAACATTGGCCGCTGCCTACGCCGAAAGCGGTCGGTTTAATGATGCGATCGACGCGGCGCAGAGAGCCTCACAGCTAGCTGTCGCCAAAGGCAACTCAGCTTTGGCAAGTCAACTTCGGATGGATATCGATTTTTATCGGATGAACTTTTCACGTCGTTAGACTGGCCTCGCGGGCGCCGGCAACGCAGACAAATCTTAGAATGAATTACCGGCGTCATGTTGTTAAGTTTGCCGATATATAGAACATTCGCCCAGCGCATTGATTTGTAGATCAGCGGAGATTACGTAGCGTCGCGCGCGCGCGCCATCAGCCAGATGAACTACAAAGACACAATTAACCTGCCGCGGACCGATTTTCCGATGAAGGCCGGCTTGGCCACGCGCGAGCCGGAGCTTTTGAAAATGTGGGAGGAAACCGACCTCTACCAGCAAATCCAGAAGGCGCGGCAGGATCGAGAATTATTTGTTCTGCACGACGGCCCGCCCTTCGCCAACGGCGACGTCCACATGGGCACGGCGCTCAACAAGATTCTCAAAGACTTCGTCGTGAAATCGCAGACCATGCTCGGCAAACGCGCGCCTTACGTTCCGGGCTGGGACTGCCATGGCCTTCCCATCGAGTACAAAGTGGTGAAAGAATCTCGCGATCTCTCCCCGCTCGACGTCCGAAAAAAATCCGAAGCTTTCGCGCGAAAGTATGTCGATCTTCAGCGCCAGCAATTCAAGCGCCTCGGCGTTCTCGGCGATTGGGAGAATCCATACCTGACTCTCGATCCAAAATACGAAGCCGAAATATTGCGCGCGTTCGCCGTTTTCGTTGAAAAAGGTCTCGTTTACCAATCGAAGAAACCGGTCTTCTGGAGCACGGGCGCGCAGACCGCGCTGGCTGAAGCTGAAGTCGAATATCAGGAACGCGACGATACCGCCGTTTACGTCAAATTCCCGATCGTCAGTGAATCTGTACCTGTAGGGGAAGCTGTTAGCTTCCCTCCTGGAACCAGCATCGCGATCTGGACCACGACGCCGTGGACTTTGCCCGCGAACCTTGCCATCGCGGTCGACCCAAAGGAACTTTATGTCGTCCAGGAATTTTCGCGCGACCGCGTCTCGGAAACATTGCTCTTGGCCGGCAAACTTGTTCCGCAATTTTGCGCCAACACGAAGTTCGAACCGGTTGGCGAACCGCGAGCGTCTTTTCCCGGTGCGAAGATCGACAAAATCAAAGCGCGACACCCGTTTCTCGATCGCGAAACGATTGTGCTGACGGCGGATTTCGTCACCATGGACACCGGCACGGGGGCGGTCCACATCGCGCCCGGTCACGGCGAAGACGATTATTGGTTAGGCAAACAAAACAGTTTGCCGATCCTGTCGCCGGTCGACGATCACGGCCGTTTCACGGACGAAGCCTGCTTGCCGAAGCTCACCGGCAAATATGTCTTCGACGCCAACATCGACATTGTGAATTTGCTGCGCGAACGCGGGATGCTCCTGAGCGAGCAAAAATTTCATCACTCCTATCCGTACTGCTGGCGCTCGAAGACGCCGATCATCTTCCGCAACGTCGAGCAATTCTTTATTCGCATCGACGATCTGCGCGGCAAGGCGCTTGAAGCAATTCACAAGGAGGTGAGATGGATCCCGGCGTGGGGCGAGAATCGCATCGCCGGCACGGTTGAATCGCGCCCTGATTGGGTCATTTCACGTCAGCGCAGTTGGGGCGTGCCGCTTCCTGTTTTTTATTCGGCGGACGGCAAAGCGATTTTAGATGCAAAATATATTCGCAAACTTGCCGATCTCGTTGCGCAACGCGGCTCGAACATTTGGTTCGAATTGAACGATGTCGATCTTGCCCGCGAACTTGGTTTGCCAAAAGGAACCACCCATCGCAACGACACGATTGATGTGTGGATCGACAGCGGCGTCTCGCATAGAGCCGTTTGCGCAGTACGCCCCGAATTGCGCGACCCCGCCGACATGTATCTCGAAGCGACCGATCAACATCGCGGCTGGTTTCAATCGTCGCTCCTGACGAGCATCGCGCTGAACGACCGCGCGCCCTACAAAACCTGCGTCACCCACGGGTTCGTTGTCGATGTTGACGGCAAGAAAATTTCGAAGTCCGGGACTTACGACAAACCGATGGACGCCGGACACTTTGTAAACAAGCACGGCGCCGATTTGGTCCGGCTTTGGGCGAGCAGCATCGATTACACCGACGACGCGCCGTTCTCGGAGGAAATGTTCACCCGCCTCGGCGACACCTATCGCCGCATTCGGAACACGCTGCGTATTTTGTTAGGCAATCTTTTTGATTATCGCTCAGGAAAGCAGGAAAGAAGGAAGGTAGCCGTGACGCTTGTTGATCGCTGGATTCTCGAGCGCCTGGCGGAAGTGACTGCTACTTGTCGATCCGCTTATGAAGCGTTCGAGTTTCACACGGTTTATCACACGCTCAATCAATTCTGCGCGGTCGATCTCAGCAGTCTCTATGTCGACATCACCAAAGATAGGATGTACTGCGACGCGCCTGATTCGGCCCGCCGTCGCGCCACCCAGGCAGCCATGCGCGAAATCTTCGACGGGCTCTGCAAATTGCTTGCGCCACTTCTCGCTTTTACTGCCGAGGAAGCGTGGCGGCATTTCGGTGAGGGCGGTTCAATTCATCTGCAGGAATTTCCGCTGCAAGATCGACCACGAGATTTTGGCGCGAGCGAGCAAATCGCCGAGCTTTTGAAACTGCGTGGCGTGATCGGCCAGGCGATTGAAAAGGCGCGTCAGGAAAAATTGATCGGCAATGCGCTGGAGGCAGCGGTCGTTTTGAAATCGAACTCGGATGTGACGACGAAGATTGACAAGGAAGAGCTGGAAGAGTTTTTCATTTTGAGCGATCTCAAGATCGAGCAAACGAAAGAGGCGAGCGCGTTAGTCACGAAAACGCCTTATCGCAAGTGCGCGCGTTGCTGGCGGCATCGCGCATATGTGGGCACAAGCAAAACGTATCCGGAATTATGCGACCGATGCGAAAGCGTCGTCGCGAAAGGGGCGGTTAAATCGACATGAAATATATTCTTTTTCTTTCCCTGCCGCTTTACGCGCTCGATCAGCTCACCAAGTATTTTGTCTTGCGCGACATTGCCCCGGACGAGCCGCGCGTGGTTGTCGCCGGTTTCTTTCATTTGGTAAATATCACTAACGACGGCGCAGCCTTCGGTTCGTTCAAAGGCAACAACGCTTTTTTCATAGGCATCTCATCATTCGCTTTGCTCTTTGCCTTGGTGCTCCTTTTGAGACGACCCGATGCAGCAGCGTCCGGTAAAACGCGCTCTGTTTGGACGCGCGATGCCTGGCGGGATGTATCACTCGCTTTGTTGCTGGCCGGCGTTCTCGGCAATTTGACCGATCGGCTTCTTTACGGGCACGTAATAGACTTTCTCCTTTTCGATCTGCACGTGCCGTTCGCCCATCCCTGGCCGGCGTTTAACGTCGCCGACTCATGCATCTGTATCGCGGTGGTCTTTTTCATCATTCATTCATTCCGGCAAAAAGAGCCAGCGACCTTGCCTGAGGAGTTGTAGGGCAGGCGCGTCGCCTGCCATTTTTTTTGCGGTCGGCAACCGAAGCGGTTGCCCTACAATAGCCTGACGGCGTGCGACGGTCATAGACCGCCGCTACAGTGAGATCTGTGCGATGAAACAATCTGCCAATAACGTCTCGGCAATGGAAAAAAAGGCGCGCGAAATCTGCTCGCGTTTACGCGAGCGCGGTCACGTTGCTTACTTCGCCGGCGGTTGCGTGCGTGACATGGTGCGCGGTCTTGCGCCGAAAGATTTCGATGTGGCCACGGATGCGCTGCCGGACGTCGTGCAAAAGATCTTTCCGCACACCTACGCAGTCGGCGCAAAGTTTGGCGTCATCGTTGTGGTCGAGAATGGATTTAATTTTGAAGTAGCCACATTCCGCTCCGACGGCGCATATCTCGATCATCGTCACCCGGTCGATGTTCGATTTTCATCGCCGGAGGAAGACGCCAGGCGCCGCGACTTCACGATCAACGGGATGTTTTTCGATCCTGAAAAGAACGAAGTGATCGATTTCGTGGGCGGCCGTGACGATCTCAAGGCAAAAATCGTCCGCGCTATCGGCGACGCCGCGCAGCGATTCTCAGAAGATCGTTTGCGAATGCTGCGCGCCGTGCGCTTCGCCACTGTGCTCGATTACAAGATCGACAATCAAACGTGGGATGCGCTGGTGGCGAACGCGGGTTCGATTAACGAGATCAGCGCGGAACGTATTCGCGAAGAACTGGTGCGGATCTTTATGTCGCCGAATCGGGTGCGCGGCTGGGATTTGCTCGAAGAAAGCGGCCTTTTGCGCGCGGTCCTGCCGGAACTCGACGCGATGAAAGGTTGTTTGCAGCCGGAGCAATTCCATCCGGAAGGCGACGTCTTCCAGCACACGCGTCTGATGCTGGAAATGCTGCCGGCAGAAGTGTCGCTGCCGCTCGTTCTATCGGTCTTATTTCACGATGTCGCCAAACCGGTTACGGCAGCGGTCGATGAGACCGGCCGCATTCGTTTTAACGAGCACGACCGGATTGGCGCGGAAATGACTGAAGCGATCATGGAACGGTTGCGCTTTTCGCGCGCCGAGATCGACGCCACGGTCGAGATGGTACGGCAACACATGGTTTTCAAAGATGTGCCGCAGATGCGCGTGGCGAAACTGAAGCGTTTTATGGCTCGGCCGACTTTCGACGAAGAGCTCGAGCTGCACCGTGTCGATTGCGCGAGCAGTCATGGCATGATGGACAATTACGAATTTCTTTTGCGCAAGCGCGAGGAATTCGCGAACGAGCCAATCATCCCGCCACCGCTCGTGCGCGGCGGCGATCTCATAGAGCTAGGTTTTAAACCCGGTCCAAAATTTGGGGAGATTTTGGAAGCCGTCGAGACGCGCCAGCTCGAAGGAACGTTGAAAGATCGAGAAGAAGCGCTCGATTGGGTTAAGCGCGAATATTCGTTAGGCTCGTAAGCGCATGAGAATCTTGATGATCAGCGCGGAAGGTCCGCCCTTGCAACGCGCCGGCGCTCTGGTGGATGTGATGGACGCTTTGCCGCACGAACTGCGGGCCCGCGGCCACGAAGTGGCTGTTGCGCTGCCGTTTTATCGCGAAATTCGGGACAATCCCGGATTCAAGGAAGAAGACACCGGGGTGACTGTCGATGTACGGGTCGGCGAGAAAACTTATATCGCCGAGTATCTTCGGGGCCGAAGCGCCAGCGGCGTGCAGTTATTTCTCATTCGGTGCGACGAGTTCTTTGATCGCGACGGCATCTACGGCGAACACGGAATTCCGTATGAGGATAATTCTGCCCGCTTTACTTTCTTTAGCAAAGCAGCGGTGGAGCTGGCGCGGCGTTTAATGCCGTCGCCGCAAATTCTTCACGCGCACGACTGGCCGGCCGCGCTTGTGCCAGTCTACGTGCGCGCGCATCGGTTGCCCTTCGCGACCGTCCTCACCATTCATCATCTGGCCGAGCAAGGCAGTTTTTGGGGGCTCGATTTTCGACTGACGAATTTGCACGAGCGGTTCTTCACGCTGCGCGGGATCGAGTTTTTCGGGAAAATAAATTTCCTCAAGGGCGGAATTCTCTTCGCCGACAAGATCACTACCGTAAGCGAACATCACAGGCGCGAGATACAAACGCCGGCCTACGGTTGCGGACTCGACGGCGTTTTGCGCGAGAACGCTTTTAAGCTCAGCGCGATTCTACACGGCGCAGATTACACGCGCTGGAATCCGGAGACGGACAAGCTTCTCCCGGCCGATTACAATTCGACATCGTTTTGGGGCAAACAGGTTTGTCGCGATGCACTTTTGAGCGGATTGCAACTTGCTCCCGAGCCGCGCGGTCCTGTTTTCGGAATGGTAACTCGCGTGGTTGAAGAAAAAGGCTTTGAAATTTTCGTGCCGCTTCTCGATCGCCTTCTGTCGGACGATGTTCGTCTGATTATTCTGGGCGAAGGCGACCCCGCCTATGAAGCGGCCTTGGCTGTAGCAGCGCGCAAGTTTCCGTCGAAGTTTGCCTATCGCAAAAGCTACGACGAAAAGACCGCGCACGTAATTGAAGCGGGCATGGATATTAGTTTGATCCCTTCGCGCTTCGAGCCGGCTGGGTTGAGCGCGATGTATAGTTTGAAGTATGGCGCGCTGCCAGTCGCGCGCGCGACGGGCGGAATTCAGGAGATCATCGAAGATTACGATCCGACCAGCGACAGCGGTTACGGCTTTCTCTGTTACGAATATTCCACCGAAGCTTTCTGGGACGGGATCAAACGCGCACGCGAAGTTTTTCGTGACCGAGACCTGTGGACAAAGTTGATGCAACGGGCGATGGCGCGCGATTTTTCATGGGACGCGGCGGCGCGACGTTATGAGGAACTTTACGTGGAGCTCGTCGGCGCTGGCGAAGAGGCGGCTGCGTAATTAGCCGCGCCAGTTTCCAAGTTGTCTGCGAGAGCTTGGAAAGTTGCTCATCTATTGTCGATCTTGCGACGAATAAACGCATCGCCGGGTCGTCAAACTCTGCCACCAAACCCCCGAGGGATAGACTGATGCAATTTGAACCCGCGCTCGCCCCAGAACCGACTAATTCTTGCAATGTCGAAGGCTTTGGTATTTCCTCGGCGGTTCCTGTTGGTATGTCGTGCAAGTCCTCGCCATTCAAGCCGTTGCTGGCGGGCTTGCTTGTAACTCTGGCCCAAATTGCGGTGGCGGTTCTTCTTCTAGCGCCGGAAGGCCCGCTCTCTTATCGCTATTCCACCTTAATCCAACACGACGGCTACTGGTTCCTGAACATCGTCGATCGTGGCTATCAGACGATCGTCCCGCCCATCAATCACAAGGTGATGGAGGTTTCCAACGTCGCGTTTTTTCCGGCTTATCCGGCTCTGGCGAATTTGGTCCGTTATTGCTTTCACGTCACTTCGGAAAACGCGCTGCTTATTACTGCGCAAGCAGCCGCGTGGGGCTTTTGGAGTTATTTTTTTCTCTTTTGCCGGCGATGGAATCTCTCGCCCGCACTGCGTTTTTTCGGCGCGTCGATCATCGCCGCGCATCCAGCGGCTTTCTTTCTCATTGCCGGTTATTCGGAATCGCTTTTTCTCATGGCGCTCGTCGGTTTCATCTATTGGAGCGGCGGGGAAGGCCGCTCCGCGAAAATCTGGGCCGCGTTACATGGTATGGTGATGTCGGCGACACGGATTGTCGGTGTTCCGTGCGCGGCGTTTCCGGTCGTGCGCAGCCTTTTTTTAAAGGGGCGGGATGGTTTGCGCAACCGTCGCGGCTGGCTTCGCGAGTACGGGCCGGCCCTTGGTTTAACGATTGTTGCGATGTTCGGCGCTGCCTTGTTCTTCATTTACTGTCAGGTGCGCTGGAGCCGCTGGGACATGTACATGCTTACCCAATCCGCCGGATGGAGCATCGAACCGGATTATCTCGCGGTCTTTCGTCCTTCTAATTATCGGTGGCTCGTTCCGGCATTGAATAATCCAACCGAGATGAGCCAGATGTCGATGACCCTCGGCGCTCTTCTCTTCGTCATCATTGCGATCTACGAATTGCTGCCAGCTATTCGTCGCCGCACCAACTGGGCCGAACGTCTCGGCATCTATTTTTGCGCCGCCGTTATTTATTATGTCTCCGTCAGCGGCGTCGCTTCGATCGATATGGAAAGCATGCTCCGCTACGAATTTTGCGTGCACGCACTGATCGTGCTGGCCTTTTTGCATTTTTTACGGCAATTTCGCCTCCCGCCGGTGCTGATACGGGCCTTCGGCATGGCGGCTGCAGTGCTGGGTAGCGCGGCCGGATTAAGCGTGCAGGGATGGTACGTCTGGAATTTTACCCGGGGAAATTGGGTCGCGTAGCGAATGATGAAGACAACTGTCACTATCATCGGAGCCGGACCGGCGGGATTGACCGCCGCCTATCTGCTTTCCAAGAACGGTGTCGACGTTGTCGTTCTGGAGGCGGACCCGGTCTATGTCGGCGGCATTTCCCGCACCGCCACTTACAAGGGTTTTCATTTCGATATCGGCGGTCACCGATTTTTCTCAAAATCAAAAGCGGTCGAGGACCTGTGGACGGAGATTTTGCCTAACGACATGCTGGTGCGCCCGCGCTCATCGCGGATTTTTTACGGCGGCAAATTTTTCGCCTACCCGCTGAAACCATTTGAGGCTCTTATCAAACTCGGCGTCGTGCGATCGACCTTGTGCGTCCTCTCCTGGTTCAAAGCGCGTCTCTTCCCGGTGCGTAACCCGCGCAACTTCGAAGATTGGGTGAGCAATCAGTTCGGCAAACGCCTCTTCAATACATTCTTTAAAAGTTACACCGAAAAAGTCTGGGGAATGAGCTGCAAGGAAATTTCCGCCGACTGGGCGGCGCAACGGATCAAAGGGCTCTCGCTTGGCAGCGCAATTAAAAATGCGCTCTTCCCGCAGCGACAGTCGAAGGACCGCACGAAAGTAATAAAGACATTGATCAATTCGTTCCGTTATCCGCGCAAAGGCCCGGGCATGATGTGGGAAGCCTGTGCGGAGAAAGTGAAAACAATGGGCGGCAAGGTCGAAATGGGCTGCAAAGTTGTTGGCTGCAGTTACGACGAACCAACATCGACATGGACCGTTCAGTTCAAAGATCGACAAGGTGCCGTGCAGAAGATCGACACCGAGCACGTGATTTCGTCCGCGCCGATGCGATCACTGATTCGCGGACTTTCACCGCAGGTTTCAGAGCGCGCGTTGCGGGCGGCGGAAAGCCTTAAGTACCGTGATTTCGTCACCGTCATGCTCATTTTGAAGGAGCGCCACACATTCGACGACAACTGGATCTACATCCACGATCCGAGCGTCAAAGTGGGACGCGTGCAAAACTTCCGCTCCTGGTCGCCGGAAATGGTGCCCGATCCGGACAAAGCTTGTTACGGCCTCGAGTATTTTTGTTTCGAGGGAGACGGTCTTTGGGAGTCGAAGAACGAAGAGTTGATCGAGCTTGCCAAGCGGGAATTGATCCAAATCGGTCTCGCTAAGGAAGGCGACGTCGTCGATGGAACCGTTGTCCGGCAGAAAAAAGCGTATCCGGTTTACGACGACGATTACGCGCGACACGTGGCGACAGTTCGCCAGGAACTTGAGATGCGTTATCCAAACCTTCACCTCGTCGGCCGCAACGGCATGCACAAATACAACAACCAGGACCACGCCATGATGACCGCTATGTTGTGCGTTGAAAATATTCTGGCCGATACCAAGCTTTACGATCTGTGGCAGGTCAACGCCGACGCCGAGTACCACGAACAAGGCGACGAAGTTTCTGACGACACAAACGGCAGCGCACTGCGACTCGTTCCCGGCCGCGCCGTCACCTCTCCTGAGCTAGCGCCAGAGGCGTAAACGCGAATTAGTCGCTGAATTCTTCCACCGGCGGGCAGGAGCAGAACAGGTTCCGGTCGCCGTAAACATTGTCAATCCTGGCGACGGCGGGCCAGAATTTGTGATCGCGCGTCCACGGCGCGGGGAAGGCTGCTTGCTCGCGTGAGTAAGGCCGGTCCCATTTATCGGACGCTATTTGTTGCGCAGTGTGCGGCGCGTTTTTTAACAGATTGTTCTTCTGATCGGCCTTTCCGTTCACGATCGCTTCGATCTCGGCCCGGATTGAGATCATCGCGTCGCAGAAACGGTCAAGTTCGTCTTTCGATTCGCTCTCGGTCGGCTCGATCATCATCGTGCCGGCGACGGGGAAAGAAATCGTCGGCGCATGAAATCCGTAATCCATTAAACGCTTGGCCGCGTCTTCCACTTCGATGCCCGCGTTTTTCCACTGACGAAGATCGACAATGCATTCGTGGGCCACGAGTCCGCGTTTACCTTTGAACAAGACTGGGAAATACGGATCGAGTCGCTTAGCGACGTAGTTCGCATTCAGGATTGCGATTTCTGACGCGCGCTTTAATCCGTCAGGGCCCATCATGCGGATGTACATCCAGGAAATGGTGAGAATGCTCGCACTTCCGTAGGGCGCTGCCGCGACCGGGCCCACGCCGTTTTTTGGATCGACATCTATATATAGAGAAGGCGTGGCCGGCAGAAACGGCACCAGATGCTTGGCCACGCCGATCGGCCCCATGCCGGGCCCACCCCCGCCGTGCGGAATGCAAAACGTCTTGTGCAAATTCAAATGACAAACATCCGCGCCGTAATCGCCTGGGCGGCAGAGACCGACCTGCGCGTTCATGTTCGCGCCATCCATGTAAACCTGCCCGCCGTGGGCGTGCACGATCTCGCAAATTTCTCTGATCGTCGGTTCGAAAACGCCGTGAGTGCTCGGGTAAGTCACCATCAGCGCGGCGAGGTCGCGGGCGTGCTCGTCCGCTTTTGCGCGCAGATCGGCCAGATCGATATCGCCATCTTTCAAACACGCGACAGCGACAACTTTGAAACCAGCCATCGTCGCACTCGCTGGATTTGTTCCGTGTGCGGAAGTGGGGATGAGGCAGACGTTGCGGCGCGCCTCGTTCCGCGACTTGTGGTACTCGCGGATTGCGAGCAAACCGGCGTATTCGCCTTGCGATCCGGCATTTGGTTGCAACGACACCGCGGCGAAGCCGGTCATTTCCGCAAGCCATTCTTCCAACTGCTTGCACATGTCGATGTAACCGTTCGTTTGATCGGCCGGCGCGAACGGATGTAGCCTGGCGAATTCCGGCCACGAAATCGGGAACATCTCCGCGGTCGCGTTTAACTTCATCGTGCACGAACCGAGCGGAATCATCGAGTGGCAAAGCGACAGGTCGCGGGACTCGAGTTTTTTCAGATAGCGCAGCATCTCCGTTTCGGTGTGATGCGTGTTGAAAACCGGATGAGTCAGGAATTCGGATTTGCGGATTGCGGATTGCGAAATTTGGAACGCAGACGCGCTGACTTTATCGTCGGCAAAATCGCGAACAGCTGTCCCGCGTAAAATCGACATCAACTTTTCGAGATCTGCATCCGTGGTTGTCTCATCGGCGGATATGGACAGGGAATGCGGTGTGAGTTCGCGCAGGTTGCAACCCGCGCGCTCGGCGCGTTGCCGAATTTCATGGGCCTCCTCCTCGCCGACCTCAACGCGAACCGTGTCGAAGAAATTGTCGTGCGCGATCTTGAAGCCGAGCTGTTGCAAGCCGTTAGCGAGTTTCGAGGCAAAGTTGTGAACGCGCTCGGCGATGGCGCGCAATCCTCTCGGCCCGTGATAGACCGCGTACATCGACGCGATGACGGCGAGAAGAACCTGCGCTGTGCAAATGTTGCTCGTCGCTTTCTCGCGGCGGATGTGTTGTTCGCGCGTTTGCAGCGCAAGCCGATACGCGGGTCGGCCTTCGGTGTCGTGTGAAACTCCGACGAGGCGCCCGGGCATGTGGCGTTTGTATTGATCGCGCGTGGCAAAATAGGCGGCATGTGGTCCACCTAATCCGAGCGGAACACCGAACCGCTGCGTGTTCCCGACGGTAACGTCAGCGCCAAATTCGCCGGGCGGCTTTAGCAATGTGAGTGCTAAAATGTCGGCGGCGACGACAACGAGCGCGCCGGCATTGTGCGCTTGCTTAACGAATTCGGCATAATCGTAGATCGCGCCATCGGTTGCCGGATATTGAACTAGCGCGCCGAAAACAGAGTCGTCGAATCTGAAGCGAGTGTAATTGTCGATCTTGATTTCGACGCCGAGCGGTTTCGCGCGGGTGCGCACGACTTCGATGGTTTGGGGGTGGCAATTGTCCGCCACAAAGAAAGTCTTGCGACCGGGCACGGCGGCATGGCAAAGGGCCATCGCTTCCGCCGCCGCAGTCGCTTCATCGAGAAGCGAGGCGTTGGCAATGTCGAGCGCGGTCAAATCCGTGATCACGGTTTGGAAATTGAGCAAAGCTTCGAGCCGCCCCTGCGCGATCTCGGCTTGGTACGGGGTGTAGGCCGTATACCAACCGGGATTCTCGAGAATGTTTCGCTGGATGACCGGCGGTGTAATGCAGTCGGAATAGCCCGCGCCGATAAAAGATTTTGCGACTTTGTTTTTCTTCGAGATATCGCGAAGGTCGGCCAGCGCTTCCGTTTCTGATTTTGCTGCAGGCAAATTCAGTTCTCGATCCAGCCGGATATTTTTTGGAACGGTCGCGTCGATGAGCGCGTCCAACGTCTTAAAACCAACGTCGTGTAACATCTGCGCGATTTCATCGTCATTCGGGCCGATGTGACGTTGCGCGAAGGAGTCCGAGCCGGACTGGCAATTGTCGATCTTTCGTTCGCGCGTGTGCATCAAGAGAGACTACGGAACGCGAGTTGCGCTTCAAGTGGTGGAGCGGCGCTCTTAAGCCACGAAATCCCAAAATGCGACGGTCATAGACCGCTGCTACAGGGATGATTTGGTGTCGTAGGTCTCGACGCCGTGGCTTTTCAATTGGGCGCGCAGCTCAGCAAGGTGTTCGTGATTCCGCGTTTCAACCGTGCAAAGAACGTTCACCGTCGAAACGTCAGATGAAGCAAAGGCGCGGTCGTGCACAACCTGTTTAATGCTCGCGCCAGTGGAAGCGATTTCAGCGGCAAGGTCGGCCAAGCCGCCAGGGCGATCGCTGATTACGGCAGTGAAGCGGCACAAACGGCCATCGGCCACAAGACCGCGTTCGATCACGCGACTGAGAACGTTCGGATCGATATTGCCTCCGGAGAGCAGAAGCACGACGCGCTTTCCCGCGAGTTCTTTTAATTTTCCCGAGAGACAGGCAGCGAGTGGCGTAGCGGCGGCGCCTTCGACGACGGTTTTCTCAAGTTCGACCAGGCGCAGAATTGCTATCGCGACCTGTTCTTCCGAAACAGTAATCGCAAGATCGACATGTGAACGAGCGACCTCAAATCCGTTGGAACCGACCTGCGGGATGGCGAGCCCGTCGGCGAGCGTGGGACGCAGCGCGATCTTTGTCGGTTTGCCAGCTTCGAGCGCCGCGGAAAAACTGGCGACGTTTTCGGCTTCGACCGCAACGATTTTTACTTTTGGCTGCAAAGTTTTGACCGCGAGCGAAACGCCCGCGATCAAACCGGCGCCGCCCACGGGCACGACGACGGCGTCAAGATCGGGAACCTGCTCGACGATCTCCAAGCCTATTGTCCCCTGGCCGGCGATGATAGCGGGGTCGTCGTAGCCATCGATGTAGGCCAGACCTTTTTCGGCCGCGATTTCGTGCGCTCGAGCCTTTGCTTCGGCAAAATCTTTTCCGTGCAAGACAACGTTGGCGTCGAGTTTCTGGCAATTGGTTACTTTGATCAGAGGCGCGTACTGCGGCATGACCACAGTCGCGGGAATGCCAAGAAGTTTGCCTTGATAAGCGAGCGCCTGGGCATGATTGCCGGCGGAAGCCGCGATAACGCCACGTTTCTTTTGCTCCTCCGACAGCTGGACCAGCGCGTTGCGCGCGCCGCGTTCCTTAAAACTTCCGGTACGCTGGAAGTTGTCAAGCTTGCAGAAGATTTCCATGCCGGCGATCTCGCTCAGGGCAATGGATGGCGGACAAGGCGAGTGGAAGACGGCGCCTTTAACGCGCTCGTGCGCGGCCTCGATTTCCTTGAACGTGATCACGCGCCGCCAATTTGGGCGCAAGATCGACAATCGACAAGATCGGCAATGTCATTTCGCGCCGTCGAGTGCTTCGCGCACTTTGGCGGCAAGCTGTTCGGAATCGAATGGTTTGGGCAGGAAAAACATGTCGGCATCACGTCGATCGCCGGGATGAAGTGATTCCTCAAGATATCCGGAAACGAAAACGACTTTTATATGTGGATTGCCTGTGCGCAGCCAGTCGGCGAAACGCCGGCCGCTCATCTGCGGCATGACCATATCGGTTAAAAGAAGATCGATCTTTCGACCGGCGCTTTCGGTGAGCAAACGTTGAGCGTCGTCGCTGTTGGCCGCTTCGATAACCTGGTAGCCGAGATTGCGCAAAACGCGCACGGAGATGTGGCGCACGCTGACGTCGTCTTCCAAAACCAGGATTGTTTCAGTGCCAGTATGAAGTTTTTTCGAGCCCGGCTTTTTGTAAGGCGGCGGTGCCGGCGCGGGAACTCTGGGCAAATAAATTCGGACGGTCGTGCCTTTGCCTTCTTCGCTTTCGATGCAAATGTGGCCGCCACTTTGGCGCACGATTCCGTAACTGGTGGCCAGACCAAGACCGCTGCTGCCTTCGCCTTTGGTGGTGAAGAACGGTTCAAAGAGGTGCGCTTTCACTTGTTCGCTCATTCCAACGCCGGTATCGACGACGTTGAGTAGGACGTATTCGCCGGGATCAAACTCGCTACAGGCGGGGGCGGTTTCCGCTGTGGCGCCAACATCGACAATCGAAGTTTCGAGGGTGAGTTGTCCGCCCTTGTGCATTGCGTCGCGCGCGTTGACGGCGAGGTTGAGAATGAGCTGCGTAAGTTGGCTGGGATCGGCTTTGATGTGAGCGCCCTCTTTTTCCCGATGTAAATGACAGACCACAGAAATATTTTCACCAAGGAGCCGAAGCAGGGAGCGCTCGAGATTCGTAATGATTGAATTGATCTCTACGACTTTCGCTTCCAACGGTTGCTTGCGGCTGAAAGCAAGCAGCTGCTGAGTCAGAGCGGAAGCACGACCGGCCGCCCCGCGGATTTCCGCCACATGATCGGCCATTTCGCCCTTGATGTGACGCTGGTGCAAGAGCAGATCGCTATAGCCGAGAATAGTGGTTAGAAAATTATTAAAGTCGTGCGCGACGCCACCGGCGAGCTGGCCGAACGCTTCCATTTTTTGCGAACGGCAAAGCTGATCCTGTAATTGTTTTCGCGCCGTAATGTCCATGAGCGAACCGAGAAGGCGAACCGCCGTGCCATCGTTGTCTCGGACGATGAGAGCGCGCTCGAGCAGATGGACGTAGCATCCATCCGCGCGACGGAACCGATATTCTCCACTCCAGTGGTTAGTTGGGCCGTTGAGCGCGTCGCGAATCGCGCCAGCAGTGCGGGCGCGATCCTCCGGATGAATCTGATTTTGCCAGAAGGAGATCTCATTCCTGGCGTCGGATGGCTGGTAGCCGAGTAAAGTCTGCAGACCTTGCGGCCAAGAAACCCGGCCAGTTTTTAAATCCAAATCCCGAACTGCATCGTTCGTAGCCCGGGCAAGGAACGAAAGATATTCCGGGCTTTCCGATGGATGACTCTCAGAAAAGGAGGGAGCTTCGTTTTCATGGATGAGGTGTTGTTGTTGAGGCGCTATCGATTGCTCGTGAGCGGTTGATTGCCCCAGCTGTTCCGTTATCTGGTCCCCTGTTGCTAATCGCATGCGTCACGACAATCGAAGTCGTGAAACAAAAATAGCTAGTTCCATGCCTTGAAAATGGTACGGCCAAATTAGAACGGATTTGTTTTCGGTTCGTCCAAAAATTCCTGCGACGCGCGAAATTTTGCGACTCAAATCGCCATTGGAACGATCTCAAGAAACAGAAAGAGTTCGACAGTTGTGCGAATTAGAAAATGCGAATGAACTCTCTCTCGCGCATGCTTGAGTGAAGAGGATTCGCAGCTGCCGCCGGCAGGACCGATAAACTACTCGTTGGGCCGCGATGGCAGAGGGGCAACCGAGAGTGAGGTGAAACTTATGGCAACATCTTGTCGCTGGTCGTGACGCTTTGCGAAATTCGAGTTGATCGCTTCTGATAGAGCGGAAGCGCGAAACGTGTTCAAGATTCGAGCGGCGTCGCGGGCGCTTCGGTTAGCGACCTCTTGGCCGGAATGTTCGACATGAAAGGAGAGCCGGACGAATCTTGTTTCGACGCCAAGCATGGAAAGATTGAAGAGCCGTTTGTGAGCGAAGGGCACGATTCCATCGACCTCGACCCACTTGGCGCTATCTGCCGGCAAAGGGGAATTTGAGACCGCGATTCTGAATTCTCCGCAGGCGGCGGCATTTTCGTTAACAAACGTAAAGCGGTCGTGCGGTGCGCCCTTCGGCAGCGCGATGAGGAAAGTCGTTTCGCCTTCACGCAAAGAACAACTGATCGTTTGATCATCGATAATTGAGGCGGGAGCCTGTCGATCAACCGAGGTTGTGCTGGAAACTGGGGAGAGCCTGCCATCGGGAGTGATGCATTCGACCTGAGCACGGTTTTTTGTGTAGCCGCCTTGGTCATTCGTTGCGTTGGCATCAGCCAGGCAAGAGACGGGAGTGACGAATCGGAATAAAATGAGCGCGCTGAGGAAAGTGGCGGGTTTCGCAAATCCGATCCCTGATGGGCAGGCTTTCATAGGCTGCTTCAGGAGCTTAGATTGGGCCAAAAGGTCTAAATTTTAGAAGTCGGGCGTCGGGGAAATTGGATAGAATTAACGGTTCAGGATTTTTCAAGTAAAGTCAGTAAGAACGGCAATCGATTTCGCTTGCTTGAAAGGCCGTCTTTCTTGTAAAAAGGTTGAAACTAAAACCAACGATTAACTTCGACTGGAGCGTGTTCCCACTGGGCGCGCCACCAGCGGAAAAATTTGTATCACCGATACTGGTACCACATCTGCTAACCTTAACCCTGATTGACCTGTCTATGAGCTGTCGTTCCATCTCTTGCTCCTGCGATCGTCTCACCCGGCGGATCGTGCTTGCGTTTTTGCTTCCGTTGCTCTGCGCGGGCTCAATCGCGTATTCCCAAGACGCGGTTCGTCCTTCACTCGCAGGCGAAGCGTCATCGGAAGCGCGACTGCAAGATGTATCTCGCATTCCCTACAATTTGATGGTCGGCCCGATCCGGTTCCGCCTGGGCGCAACTGTGGGCGCCGAATACAACGACAACATCAACCTCGCAGAAAATAACACTCAGGATGACTTTATCATTCGGCCGAACGTGACTGTGGACGCGATTTGGCCGATCACGCAGCTAAACACCCTGCGGCTCGACATCGGTCTTGGCTACGCTTTTTATATCGATCATTCAAACGCCGACACCAACGGCGTTCTCATCTCGCCGAAATCGCAGATCGCGTTCGATATTTTCGTTGGCGATTTTCGTATCAACCTCCATGACCGCATGTCGCTGCAGCAAGATCCGGTACAGGAAGCAGCGCTGAGCAACGTGGTTGATTATGGCCGGTTCGAGAACACAGCGGGCGTGTCCGTGCTTTGGGACCTGAACAAGATACTAGTGACGCTCGGTTACGATCATTACAATTACGTTTCCACGGTGCACGATTTCGATTATTTGAATCGAAACGCCGAGATCATTTCCGGATCAGCTATCTATCTGGCCACTCCAACGATCGGCGTGGGTGTCGAGGGCAACGCGGTTTTCACCCGGTACGATCAAAGCGTCCTCAACGATAACACGGACTACAGCATTGGCGGTTTGCTTGAGACCGAAATCACCAACAACATAAAATTGCGGCTGGCCGCCGGTTATCAGCGGATCGATTTCGATCACAACTTTGTGACCTTCTTTATCGGTCCATTTCCAGTCATGTTTCGGGACCACAATGACTTGTCCGATTACTATGCCAACATTCTCATTGGCCACCGGATAAATGCGGTCATCAGCCAGTCATTGAGCGCTGGTCATGAGAACCAGCTTGGCATCAATTCAAACTACATCAGGTTGAATTATATCCGCCACACCGTGACCTGGAACATCATTCGCGGTACGCTAATTTCGACGGAGTTCTTTTACGAAGATGCAAATGAATCCGGTGGCTTCGTCGGCGAGCACTTCCATCGCCTCGGTGGCGCAATCACCCTTGGTTATCAATTGACGCCACACGTTACCTTAGGGCTGCGTTATCAAGGGACGACAAAAGATTCCGACGTAGCTTTGCGTGATTACAACCAGAACCGGGTTTCGTTGGACGGCACTTACAGTTTCTAAAAAGGGGATGAATTCTGGGTTGAGATGAGAGTTTGTGTTTATGCGCTGATCTTTGCCGCATTTGTCGCCCTGCCCAAGCCGGCTTGGGCGCAAGACAGTAGTGCCAATCCGGCACCGCCCGTTTCAAAGCCGCCTTCGTCCGATCCGGCCACTACGAGCACGGTCATGCGGACGAATTCCATGACGGTGCTGGACGATAAGAAAAAGCTCGGTTCAAACGACTACGTCAGCTTTCGAGTGGTGGAAGACCGAGACAATGATTCACAACGCTTGCGGGTAAACGACAACGGCGAGTTGGAAGTTCCCTACGTTGGCCTGGTTCCGGCGCAAGGGAAGTCGTGCAAGGAACTTGCTTACACGATCAAGGGCTTGCTCGAAAAAGAATATTACTATCACGCCACGGTGATCCTGGCGGTCGATCGCGTGAGTGAGAAATCGCGCGGTCGAATTTATGTCTATGGTTCTGTCAAGACGCAGGGTCCGCAGGAAGTTCCGGCCGAGGAAAGCTACACCGTAAGTAAAGCCGTCATTCGCGCAGGTGGATTTGGCGATTTCGCCAACAAACGTAAAGTGAAACTCACCCGCAAAAATGGTGAAGAGTTCGTTGTCGATCTTAAGCGCGTCATTGAAGAAGGACACACCGACGAGGACTTGGTGTTGCAGCCCGACGATCAGATCTACGTCCCGCAGCGTTTGATCAACATGTAGGTATGCAAGTGCCCCTCGCTGAAAGAGCCTCTTCCGCTTCCTGGTCGACGTCGTTTATCACGCGGCTGCACCGCTACAAAGCACTGCTGATGCGGCGGTGGTGGATTCCGGTCTTAACGATCTGCCTCGGTCTTTTTGTCGAAGCGTTTCTCACCTACCAAAGGCCGCCGTCGTATCTCGCTGCGAGCAAGATGATGGTCGCGGGCAAGATGAACCTTCCCGCTGGCGCCATTTATAGTGAAGAGACCCAGAATTTTTACGGTACGCAGATCCAGCTCATGCAGAGCGCGGAAGTAAAACACGGCGCTGAGGCGCTCGTTCGTTCGACTCATCCCGAAGTGCAACCGGTGCCCGTGGAAATAATCGTCCTTCAAAAACCGCGCACATCGATTTTCGATCTTCAGGCAATCGGCAGTGCCGCGGATTACACGCAAGTGTATTTGAACGCCGTCATGCAGAAGTATCTCGATTTTAAAAAAGGCATGCGGGAAGGCCGCGGTCACGAGGTTACCACCGGCATCACCGAGCAGCTCATTCAGGTAGAGAAAGATTTGCGCAACGGTGAGGACGAAATGCTCGAGTTTCAAAAGCAAAACAACATTGGTTTCATTCAGGAGGAGGGGAACAGCGCCGCAGCTTACCTGGTGCGGTTGAATCAGCAGTACGCACAGCTGAAAACCGAGTACGATTTACTTAACCTGCTCGATCTCGATCAAAATCTCGATCGCGCGCAAAATAAACCCGAGGCCTCGCCCGCCGCCCAAACCCCTGATAATCAGGGACTGCCGTTTTCTGACGTCGGCCCCGAAGCCGATTACTTAAAGGCGAAACAGGCGGTCCAGCTTTTAAAGGCCGAGCGCGAGACCTTGGCCAAGGATCTGCGCCCGAAGCACCCCAAAATCCTGAAACTCAACGATGAAATCTCGAAGCAGGAACAATTGATCACTCTTTTCCGGGCCGACACGGTCGAGAAATTGGAGACGCGCCGCAAATCCATCGGCAAACAGATGGAAAACCTGCAGACCAACGTCAAGGAATGGGAGGCCAAAGCGCTCGATCTGAGCCAGCGGCTGGCGCAATTCAATCGCGTAAAAGGGAAAGTTGATCGCCTCAAAACGTTGTACGATCGCCTAACGAATAATCTAAAAGAAGTCGACATGTCACAGGTTGTCGGCGGCGAAGATCAAGTCTCGATCATGGAAATGGCCACCGCGCCGATCTCGGTGCGGCCGGGGTTAATCAAGAGCCTCTTAATTGGATTAGGCTGCGGCGCACTGGCCGGCATTGCCATTCTTATTCTTCTCGATCGCATCGACGATCGCATGGCCTCTTTCAGCGAGTTTCAGCATCATTTCTCTGAGACTGTGCTTGGACAGATTCCGAAGGAAAAAGTTAAGGGCAAAGTCGATCTGCTCCAACCCGATGACGCCCGCCATGTTTTTGCCGAGTCTTACCGCAACGTTCGTTCGTCGCTCTTCTTTATGCCCTACGAAGGTCCACGCCCGAAAACGTTCCTGATTACAAGCGCTGTTCCGAGCGAAGGGAAATCGACCGTGTCGTCGAATCTCGCGATTACGATGGCTCTTTCCGGCGCGCGCACGTTGTTGATCGATGCCGATCTGCGCCGCGGCGCATTGCGCGAAGCGTTCGGAATTTCCTCAAAGATCGGCTTTTCCGAAGTGTTAAAACAGGAAGTGAACTGGCAGGAAGTGGTTGTTCCCACGGCTTATCCCAGCTTGTTCGTGCTGCCGCGCGGCAAAACTTTGTCCCAGCCGAGCGAACATCTTCTTCGCGATTCCACCGATGCATTGCTGAAAGAAATCTACAGTTACTACGATTACATCATCATCGACAGTTCACCCATCCTGGCGGCCGACGATACCACCAGTCTCGCGCCAAAAATCGATGCCACATTGTTTGTCGTACGACTTTCTTATACCTCCGCGCGGCTAACGAGGAAGTCGCTGGAGCTGCTTTACAGCCGGCAAGTCAATGTCCCGGGTGTCATCCTGAATTTTGTCGATACTTCGCTGCCCGAGTATTACTATTACCAATATTCGGAGTACTACACCGAGCCGGCGGCTGTGCCGGATGTCGAAGCAGCCCCGGCAACACGTCGCGAACAAGCGAAACTGACCCAGCCGTCCTAGACTGCGACCGGTTCGGTTCCGGCTGCGGGCTGCTCACTCTCTCGAGCCCGTCGAGAAGGTTTTTTGGATCCACATCTACGGGTTGCTTTTTCGTAGAGATTGCTCTTGGCACTTCGGTAGCTCATTGCACTGTTGAGCAGCGAACCTCGCCATGAGTTTCTTCGGCCCAATCTCGACACCGGTTCTCGACGACAGTTCTACGCCGATCTTGCGGCGCGCATTTTATCATGCGCGGATCGTCGGCAACTTCGCCTTGGTCCAGGCCGCCGTGCAGATCATCGGCTTTTTGAGCGGAATTCTTCTGGTCCGATGGCTGCCGCAGCAGGAGTACGCCTATTTCACGATCGCGAACACCATGCAGGGCACGATCAACTTGCTTGCTGATATCGGTATCAGTGTTGGGTTGATCTCGATCGGCGGCCGGGTCTGGCAAGATCGACATCGTTTTGGCGAGTTGATCAACACCGGCCTGGGCGTGCGGAGAAAACTCGGCGCCTTCGCAATCCTCATTATTACGCCGGTCTTGTATTTCATGCTGATCAAGAACGGCGCGCCTTTTCTTTATGCGTTGACTCTCATCGCCGTGGTTCTCGCCGGACTTCTGATTCAATTCTCGCTCGGCGTGTTGGGAGTTGTGCCTCGGCTGCGCGCGGATGTTTCCCGCATCCAGGTTATCGATTTTACCGGCGCCATCGTGCGGCTGATACTGCTCGTTGGACTGGCTTACGTATTTCTTCTCAACGCCGGAGTCGCCGTTGCTGTGGCCAGCGCGACCTTGCTCCTTCAATATGCCATGCTTCGCCATTACGCCGTGCGTGTTGTCGATCTAAGCGCGGCCGAAAATCCTGAAGATCGCCGCACGATTATGGATCTCGTGCGAAAACTCGCCGCCAACACCGTCTTCTATTGTTTCCAAGGACAGATCACCGTGTTTCTTATTAGCTTTTTCGCCCGCCAAGTGAGTTCGGTGGCGGAAGTGGGCGCGCTCGGACGTCTGGCCATGATCTTTTCCGTGCTCACAAATTTGCTGACAAATGTTTTCGTGCCGGCGTTTGCGCGCTGCCAGGACAAGCGAAAATTGCGTTGGCTTTATCTGGGCATTGTCGGTGGCGTGATCGCGTTCAGCTTATCGATCATCTTAGGCGCGTGGATTTTTCCGGGCGAATTTTTGCTCGTTCTTGGAAACAAATATGCCCACTTACATCGGGAGCTGCTTCTCATGGTTGGCGGTGCCGTCTTCGCCGCGCTCACCGGCACGTTCTGGGCGCTTAACGCATCGAAAGCATGGGTGGCCGGCGCTTGGCTCTACATTCCGCTCACGCTGGCAACGCAGGTTGCGCTCATTCCTTACACAGATTTCTCGAGTGTCACTGGCGTTCTGACATTTAATCTGCTTTCGGCAATTCCAAATCTTCTGCTTAACATTGCGATGAGTTTTCGCGGCTTTCGCAGTTTCGCTCCGACGGCGGCATGATAAATTTTGGCTATCATTTTGCCCGTCTCGAAGGCGAGATCGCGAGAAAACTTTATCGCGCAAGTCTCCCGATGATGGTCCGGCGTGCTCTACAGCCGCCGCGCGAACTTCCGCTCGATGTTTTTTCTTATTCCGGTGAACAATCCCTTCCCGAACAGATCGCTTCCATTCGCTCGTTTTTGCAACACGCGGGCCGGCCGCAACGCTTCGCCGTTATTTCGGATGGAACCCACCGGCTGCGCAGCATCGAGTTACTTAAACAGATCGACCCGGTCGTGGAAGTGCGCGAGTCACTCCCTCCGCCGCAAAACGAATTCCCGGATAAAATTCGTTCCTATCTCACATCTCATGCGACCGGCAAACAGCTGGCCTTGATCATGTCGCTGCCGGCCGACAGGCCGATCCTCTATGCTGACTCGGACGTTTTGTTTTTTCCCGGTGCTCACGATCTTTCCCGTCTGATTGAGGCGCGCTCCGCGCCGGCGCTTTATCTTGCCGATTGCCAATTCGCCGGCGATGAAAGACTCCTTCGAGATCCGGGTGAGAGAAATGATCCGGTAAATACCGGCTTTCTTCTCTTCTTTCAAAAACTCGATTGGTCACTGGGGCTCGAACGTTTTCTGACGTCGAACGGAGCACCGAATTTTTTCACGAACCAAACGATTGCTCACCTGTGCATGCACGCGAACGGCGCGCTTCCCCTCGACCCGCAAAAGTACGTTTTACGATTGGACGATCAATTCGTTTACCGCGACCGCTACGCGGACAGTTCCCTGGCGATGCGGCATTATGTCAATCCCGTCCGGCACAAGTTCTGGACGAATTTTGCGCGCACCATCCAGCTATAGTCGAATCATGGAGAAACCACTTCGCATTCTCGTAGTCGTTAATCTCCCGTGGGATCCACGGCTCGGTGCGGTGCGCGTCTGGACGGAGCTATCGGAACAATGGAGAAAAGCGGGACAGATCGTTGAAAAATTCTGTCTAACCGATGCCTTTCCTAAACCGACGAATTCCCGCGGACTTTCCGCGTTGCGACAGGTGTTGTTTCCCCACCGGGCCGCGCGTTATGTGCAGGCTAATGCCGATCGCTTTGATGTGATCGATTGTCTCATCGGAACACTTCCCTTTTCAAAGAAGAAGCTTCGCTTCCAGGGTTTGCTGGTGGGGCGCTCAGTCGGACTTTACCGGTCTTATGAGCATTTCATCCGATCAACCAGGGAACGATGGCCGGATCAGCCGCGTGGAAAATTCCTTGGCCGTTTCTTCTACCGGTTCACGGTCGGGCATCTGCGAAAAAATTCTGACCGCGCGCTTCGTCACTGCGATTTAGTCAATTTGCCCAATGAAGAGGAATTGCAGTTCCTTCAAGCGACACCAGCCCGAAACAAACCGGTCATTGTCCAGCCTTATGGACTAAACGAACGCAATCGCGCCGCACTTGCCCACGCGATACCGCCTGCGGAGGAGCGGCTCAAACAAAAAGAGATTTGTTTCATCGGAATGTGGGGCTTGCGCAAGGGAGCGCGCGATTGGACCGAAATCATCCGTCACGTTCGAAGCGCGATCCCGGGTGCTCAATTCACTTTCCTCGGAACGATGACCGATGAAGCGACAGTGCTGAAGGACCTGCGTCTTTCGCGCCGCGACGGCGTTCGCTGTGTGGCAACTTACAATCCGGAGGAGCTGCCTGCACTTTTGGCGCCTTGCGCAGTGGGACTTTTCCCAAGCTACATCGAAGGATTCGGCATCGCTGTCTTAGAGCAACTCGCCTGTGGCATTCCCACCGTCGCCTACGACGTGCCCGGACCGCGGCAAATTTTTGGAGCGAATCAGATCAAGCTTTTGACGCCGGCGGGAGACACGAAAGCCATGGCTGACCGGGCGGTGGAAATCTTGACCATGAGCGCAAAGGATTATTCAGCGTTGTTCGCGCAATGCCGTTCAATTGCCGGGCAATTTCGCTGGGAGCAAATCGCGGGCGACACGCTGCAGCAATATCGCGCAGCGATCTCAAATTTATCACGAATTGTTTTTACTCAGCCGTTTGGAGTGGCTAGTCCCATCGGCGGCGCACGCATTTTGCGATCGCTTCTGCAGGATTCACCCATTCCGCATCTTTGCGTCTGCACATCGCCCTGGCCGCCGACAGCAGAATATCGAGATGAGGTCTATATCCCGACGCGTCCGAGTTTTGGCCGGATCGAGCGCACGCGTTTCATGTCGCTTCCGCACGCGCTTGCGCCACTTTTCCGCCGTCGTTTCGTCAAAAAACTCGAAGCCGCGTGCGTGCAGGCGCACGCCAGAGCTTTGCACGCGATTGCGCATGGCGGGCTGGACTTCTATCACGCCTATCGTCTTTCCAGGAAATTGCGCATCCCGTTCTTTCTTCAGGTGCACGACGACGTGGCCTACACCGGCGCGGGTCGCGCGCCGCAACGTGCTATTTCCACCTGCCTCGCGGAAACCTGGCGCGAGGCGGATGTTCGCTTTGTCATCTCGAACGAGTTGGGTCACGAATACAACCGGCGCTATGGAACACGAGAATTTGTCGTGGTTACCGATGGCCTTGATCGTGTCGCGCCGGCGCCGCGGCCGGCGCCGAGCCAGTTGCGGATTTATTTCATGGGACTTTTTCATCTGGAATACGAACGTAATCTCGAAGCGTTGATCGAGGCGCTGGAATTGCTTTCTTCCGAGCCGGACCTAGCCCAAACATGTTCCATCACTTTGCGTTGTCACGACCTGAGGCCGGCGCTTCGAAAAAAAAGTCGCCTCGTCCGCGTGCTACCGTTCGGATCGGATGCCGAGCTGCAAAAGGACTTCGACACCGCGGACTTGCTTTATCTTCCGTTGCCGTTTGGAGAACAGCATCGCGCTCTGGGCGCCTACAGTCTTTCAACGAAAATGGTTACCTATCTCGGCACCGGCATTCCGATTCTTTACCACGGTCCAGTCGGCACGGCCGCGCACAATTTGCTTTCGAATCATCGAGCGGCCGCGCTTGTTACTTCACTGGACGCAAAAGAAATCGCTCGCTCGCTTTCCGAACTGTTACAAGGCGAGAAGGGTCCGACGTTTGCGGGCAACGCGCTCGAGCTGGCCGCCGCCAGCTTTGTCCGCAATGAACAGCAGGAAAAATTCTGGGACAAAATAGTCAGCTGTCTCAATGAGCTCGGCGCGGCGCAACCGGCCGCGGTTTAGTCTTTCCATGACAATTCTTCAGATTGTGCCGAGATCGCCGGGAGCGCGCGACGGCATCGGTGATTACGCTCTTACCGTCGCGCGCAAATTGCTCGCGGCCTACGGCCATAAAACGATTTTTGCCGCTCATGAATCCGCTTTCACAACGGCCGCGGGCGACTTCGAAATCGTGCCGCTCGCTTCGCTGGCAACGAATGGCTTGCTCCGGCGAGAACACGATCATGTCATTTTGCATTTTGTGAACTACGGCTATCAAAAGCGCGGTGTGCCCTTCCGGCTATTGCCGATTTTGCGCGGTCTGCGCGCGCAGTGCCGCGGTTCTTGGCTCACTGTCTTTCACGAGCTTTACGCTTCAGGGCCGCCGTGGAAGAGCGCGTTTTGGTTGCGCCCTTTCCAAATTCAGATTGCGAAGTCGATCTCGCTTATGTCCGACGCCTGCATCGTCAGCAGCGAAGCATCGCGCGTGCAGCTCAAACAGCTGACTCCAAACGCAAGGGTTTCGGTCCACCCGGTCGTCTCGAATTTTGGCGAACCTGCGCTTTCTGCCGAACAAGTCGTCGATCGCGACCCGCATCGTTGGGTCATTTGCGGCGGCACGGCTTTGGTGGAACGATCGGTGCGCTCTTTCCGAAGAATTCTAAACGAGATCCCGGACTCTTTTTCTCCTCGTGAATTATTCGTTCTTGGCGGCAGCGTTAATCCAGCCATGGGCTCCCTTCGTGTCGATCTTGCCAAAATTCAGACCGATTACCGTCCACAAATTCCTGCGGCCGAAGCCTCACAAATTCTTTCCACCGCGTCGTTTGCCTGGATTGATTATTTTCACCGGCCTGATGTGCCGACCGCAATCGCTCTTAAATCCACCGCCTTTGCGGCCGCCTGCGCCCACGGCGTCATTCCGGTCTTCCCACATCGCGGTTCCGCCATTTCCGTGCGTGGCGATCGTCTGCCTGGCCCCTATTTCATCGATGGGCGGCAATCGGAATTGCCGCAAGATAGAGCAGCGATTGCGTCGGAAATTTACGCTTGGTACCGGCGATGTGCTTCTTCTGAACATCTGGTGCGCGGAATCGCCAGTGTGCTCGGCCTTCACACACAGTGATTTTTTGTTATTGAAACATATGTTTCCTCGACTGAAGGATCGATAATTGCGGACGATGGCAAAGGTTACTGTCATCACGCCTTGCTATAATTCAGCGGCATTCATCCGCGAGACGGTCCGCAGCGTGCTGGATCAGGATCTGCAAGAATGGGAATACATCCTAATCGACGACGGAAGCACGGACGAGACGTACGACTGCTTAACACGTTTTGCGTGTGCAGATAAACGCATCAAAGTTCTTCATCAGGCGAACAAAGGAACCTCCTATGCGAGGAATCTCGGTGCAAAGACCGCTTCCGAAGATTCGACGTATCTAATTTTCCTTGATCACGACGATCTGCTTGAACGGAGTGCGCTTCGTATCCTGAGTGACTATCTTGATACCCACGCTGAAGTCTGCCTGGTCGGCTGCCAATTTCAGGAGATAGACGCGAGTGGGAACTTTCGGCCATCAAAGGGCCGCAGCAGATGGGTTCCGTCGATCTTTGGAATCCCGAGACCGTTGCGCCCGAGCGAACGCAAAACTCCGTTTGTCGCTTTCTATTGCGCCACAGGTCAGGGGCCTTTCGCGATGTTTCGCCGATCAGTCTTTGAACAAACTACAGGTTGGACGGCTGAGTTCTGGCCGCACGAAGATACCGATATCTTCTGCCAAATGGCGCTGCTCGGTGAAGTTCACTATTTGCCGGACCGGCTTTATCGAAAGCGCACGCATCCCGCCAGCGGGTTGCGGAATAGTGAGCGCCTGATGCGATCATACGGCGCGTTTCGTGCAAAATGGGACAAATACGAACCGCGAAATCCGATGGAAGCAAAATTTCTCCGCGACGCCGCGCAGTTTTATCGCGCATCTTTCCGGCCGCTTAGAGGCATTAAAGTTGGCACAAAGGCGATGCGTGAATTCATAAGCGGCGGCGGGATTGGCAAGCTTTCATGGGCATTGCAGCTCTATCGAGATGCAATGCGAGACTTGATTCGCTACCGTTTGCCTTGTTTTAGGAAAAAGGCTAGCAACGTGGCGCGCTGAACGCTGGAATTGGTGCAGATTGCCTTGCGGCCAGACCGAGGCTGCCGCATGAAACCAACGGACACGCTAACGATTTGGATAGCATGAAGATTCTTTTTTCTTCGTATGCCTTTCAACCCAGCGTCGGCGGCATCGAGTCAGTTTCGAAAATTCTGGCAGCAAATTTTTCCGCGGAAGGACACGACGTCCAACTGATCACTGAGACGCCAGGTGAAGAAATCGCCGGCGCAAATTATGGTGTTACCCGTAAACCGTCGTTGGCTAAACTCGTGCGTCTTCTTCGCTGGTCCGACCTTCTATTTCAGAACAACATCAGCTTGCGCAGTTTAATTCCGGCGTTGGTTCTGCGAAAACCCGCCGTGGTCATGCATCAGACCTGGATTCAAAACGTGCGCGGCGAAGTTGGTTGGAACGATCGGATCAAACGCGCATTGCTTCCCCACGTTACGAATATCGCCATTAGTCGGGCTGTTGCTGATCGCCTCGGCGCGCGCGCAGTCGTGGTTGGAAACCCGTACGACGATAACGTCTTCCGTCTTCTTCCTAACGTTGTTCGCGACAAGACAATCGCATTTCTGGGACGCCTCGTTTCCGACAAGGGCGCGGATCTCCTCTTGCAGGCGATCAAGCCTTTGCAGAGTGAGGGCTTGATGCCTGATCTCACGATCGTTGGCGCCGGCCCGGAAGAGCAAGGCTTGCGGCAACTCACTCATGAACTTGGGTTAGATCGACAAGTGACTTTCGCCGGTGAAAAATCTGGTGCGCCGCTGGCGGAACTTCTAAATCGCCATCGCATGCTGGTGATCCCATCGCGCTGGGCCGAGCCGTTTGGAGTTGTCGCCTTGGAAGGAACCGCCTGCGGCTGCGTTGTGATAGGATCGGAAAGCGGCGGACTGAAGGAAGCAATCGGACCCTGCGGTTTGGTATTTCCAAATGGAAATGCGCAAGCTTTGGCCGAGCGCTTGAGATACTTGCTCGATCATCCCGAGATGGAAAGCAATCTGCGGCAGCCGGCGCCGCCGCATCTCGCGCGGTTCAAACCGGAAGCCGTGGCCTCAGCCTGTCTCGAGTTGATGCAGAAAGTTGTGGCATGATTTTGCTTTCGCACCCGACTGGAAACGAAAACGTCCGTCAAGCGGCGCGCGCATTTTCGGACGAAGGAATCCTAGCGGAATTTTGGACGACACTCAGTTGGAATCCAAACACGCCTTTGCGTCATGTTTTACCGCAGTCATTGCGCGAACTTCTTCAGCGCCGTTCTTTTCCTGATTCGGTCAGGGCGCGGACGCACACTGTTCCTTTTCGGGAAATGATGCGTCTGCTCGGCGGCGCCATCGGCTTTTCATCGCGGCATGAAACCGGAGCGCTCAGCATTGATGCGGTTTCGCGCGAGTTGGACCGGAAAGTCGCGGAACGACTTGGCGAGATCGAACCGCCTCAGGCGGTCAAATTAATTTACGCTTACGAGGACGCCGCTCTGGAAAGTTTTCGCGTCGCCGCCCAGCGCGGGATCGCGCGGATTTACGACTTGCCCATCGGCTATTGGCGCGTCGGCCAGCGAATTTTCGCCGAGGAGCGGGAGCGCGAACCGGAATGGGCGTCAACTTTGACCGGCGCGCGCGACAGCGCGGAAAAGCTGGCGCGCAAAGATGAGGAACTGCAACACGCACAACGCGTCATCGTGGCGAGCACCTTTACCAAAGAGACGCTTGCCGAAGCGCCGTGCCCGGCCAAGATCGACATCGTTCCGTACGGTGCACCGCCGCCGATTTCGCGCGAGATCAGAAGATCTTCCGGCCCGCTGAAAGTGCTCTTCGTTGGTTCGCTTGGACAGCGCAAAGGCTTGTCGTATCTGATCAAGGCAATTGAAATGATGAAAGATTCGGTCGATTTGACCCTGTTAGGTCGAAAAGCCGCATCTGATTGCCGTCCGCTCGAATCCGCCCTGCGAAAATATAGCTGGCTCCCCTCGCTTCCTCATGCGGGAGTCTTGCGCGAAATGCAAAATCACGATGTCCTGGTTTTTCCTTCGCTCTTTGAAGGTTTCGGACTGGTGATCCTGGAAGCGATGGCGCAGGGCACGCCCGTTATCACAACTGCGCACACCTGCGGCCCGGATATTATTGAGGATGGTAGCGACGGTTTCATCGTCCCGATTCGCGCTGCCGAAGCGATTGCCGACAAACTCGAGTTGCTCGCGCGCGATCGCGACCGGCTCGGGGCGACGAAGCAGGCTGCGCAACGCAAAGCGGAATCATGCCGATGGGAAATTTATCGTCGAAGGCTCGTGGAAGTGGCACGAGAAGTGATGGCAAGCTAAGATGCCGCCATCCATGAGAGCAGCCATAGCACCGCGGCGGTCGCCAACGCCCGTAAATCCGCCGGTGTTGGT
>DASYVQ010000118.1:0-9663 GCA_035936875.1 Chthoniobacterales bacterium | reverse complement strand
CCTTAGCCATGTCGATACTTTCTTTTTTATTAAACTATCGTCTTCTCCAATTTTTTTCCTGCCGGCCAAGCTCACATTGGAGCCCATGACCGGGATTGAACCGGTGACCTCGTCCTTACCAAGGACGTGCTCTACCAACTGAGCTACATGGGCCGGTCTGCTCCCCGCGGGTAGAACTAAAAGTCCCAGAGCCGCGTCAAACCGCAATTTGAACGACCATGGGACCGCCTCGTTCTCGCAAAAAGCGTCCGAAAGCTATCAGCGCGGTTTGGAGTGTCAAAGGAATTTCTCCACTGTCGCCACGGCCCGTGGGCGGCGAACCCGGACGCCTCATGGAGGCCTGGCTGCGCCGATCCTATCGAATCCGTGAGCTGCTACTCGTGACCTCCGCCTTGCCTCGCGTAATTATGCGCACGATGGCCGCGATGATCACCAGGACAATCAGCCCAATTACGATGTTAAACAGCGTAAACAGCCCAGGCCCCGGGGTTGGAGTCGGCTTCGCTGCGGGCTCATTCTTCATCGCCAGCATGCTTTTGGCGTATTGCAGCCGCTGCGGCGTGTCGATGTCCTTTGGATCGAGTTTCATTGCCTGCTCGTAATCCGGAATCGCTTTCTCGTATTGCTGCATCAACGCATAGGTGTAACCGCGTCTCGCATATTCGACCGCGTAGTTCGGGTTTTTCTCAATTGCGGCCGTGTAATCGGCAATTGCCGCGTCGTAGTTTTTCGAATTCCGGTAAGCCAGCGCCCGCTGATCGTAGTTTTGCGTGTCGTTCGGATCCTTCTGGATCGCTATCGTAAAGTCGGCAATCGCTTTGTCCCATTGGTTCAGACCAGTTTCCGCGAAGCCGCGGAATTTATAAGAGATCGGTTCGTCCGGTTTTAACTCGATCGCTTTGTTCAGATCCGCCAGCGCGGTCTCGTATTGTTGCTGCGCGAGTTCGGTTTGGCCGCGCTCCATGTAACCAATGAAGCTTTTTGGGGCGAGCTCGATTTCTTTGGAAAAATCAGTGATCGCCGACACGAACTTCATGGAAGCGCCGGCTCCATCTCCCGCGGCAGCAGCTGCTCGGCCTGCGGCGCGATAAGCCGTGCCGCGATGGTCGTAAGCTCGCGGATCGCCCGGGTTGGCTTCAACCTCTTTGTTGAACTCGGCGATCGCCGCGTCGTACTGTTTTTGGTTGATAAGCTCTTCACCACGCTTTGCGTGATCTTCACCACCGCCACCACGCGATTTCGCGTGAGCGACTGGCATGAACAGCAGGCCGACGAATAAGATCGACAATGTGGACGAGTTTTGAATTTTCATGTTTCCCCTCCGTTACGTAATTTTTGAGCGATCAATCGCCGGTTAGCGAGCAAATTAAACCAACAAATCGCGCGAGCCCAATGGCAAAAATCTCCGCCAAAATCGACAACGGCGTGCCTGCTCTCTCCAAGGGCTATGCCGCGGTCTTCGCCACGGTCGCCATCTGGTCAACGCCGTCGCTTTTTCAATTCTACCTGAACCGTTACTACGATCCGTGGGCGCAGAATTTCTATCGATACTTGGTGGCGTGCCTTGCCATCGCACCGTTGGTTTTTTATCGACTGCGCCGCGAAGGACCCAGGATCGACATCCGCGCGGTCGGCCTTTGTTTCATTCCATGCCTGCCGAATGTCATTCACCAAATCACGCAGGTCATCGCTCTTTTCTACATGGGACCCGGCGTCTACGCGATCTTCACCCGGTCATCCGTGATTTTCACCGCGCTACTCGCGCTCGCATTCTTTCCGGAGGAGCGCCACGTCATTCGGCAATGGCAATTCCAAGCCGGCACAGTGCTCGGCCTTGTCGGCGCCTTCGGTGTGATTTGGTTCCAATCGAGCGGACAAGATCGACATATTGCGCTGCCGGGTTTGGCCATCGCTTTCACCGCGACATTTTGCTGGGCGCTTTATGGCGTGCTGGTGAAACGGCCATCGGCACAGCTCGGCTCGATCCGCAGCTTCGGTTTGATCAGCTTCATTACCTCCGTCCTGTTATTGCCGCTCACTTTCGCCTTCGGCAAGATCGACACTCCCCTTCAGGTCGATTTGCACGTGAACCTGGTTCTCATTATTTCTGCCGTCACCTGCATCACGCTTGCTCATGTTTTGTATTACGTCGCCATTCGCGAGATCGGCGTCGCACTCGCTCAAACATTGCAACTGCTCTGCCCTGCCGGCGCGCTCGGTCTTTCCGCGCTGATTTTCCACGAACGTCTGACACCTGCGCAACTTTGGAGCGCAGCAATTCTGCTTCTCGGCGCGTTCCTGGCCATGCGCACCAAGCCCGCGGTCGCAGTTGAATCCGCAGAAAATCTCTAGCGCATCGGCGCAATCGACTTCTAAAGTGACATCGGAATGAACTTGAAGGCGTATCTCAAGTCGCGGCAACAAACGATCGATCGCGCGTTGGACCGATATCTGCCGAAGGAGAGCGTCAAGCCGGCGACGATCCACGAGGCGATGCGCTACAGTTTGTTCGCCGGCGGGAAACGGCTGCGGCCAATTTTGTGTCTGGCCGCGGCCGAAGCTTGCGGCGGAAAGATCGACAATGCGCTTGCCCTGGCGTGCGCACTCGAATGCATTCACACCTATTCGCTCGTCCACGACGACCTCCCGAGTATGGATAACGACGATTTCCGGCGCGGCCGGCCGACTTGCCACAAAGTTTTCGGCGATGGCATCGCGGTGCTCGCCGGCGACGGACTGCTAACTATTGCCTTTGAAATTGTTTCGCGCGCCAAACCAACGCCGCGTTACGACATGTCGTTCTTGTTACGCGAAGTCGCTGTTGCCGCAGGCAGCCAAAAACTGATCGCCGGACAAGTCGCCGATCTCGAAGCCGAAGGAAAGGAAACCAGTCGCGCTCAGCTCCAATACATTCACGAGAACAAGACGGCGGCGATATTGACCACGACGGTGCGCCTCGGCGCAATGAGCGCAAACGCTAACCCGAAACAGCTAAGCGCAATCACAAAATTTGGACGCGCCCTCGGCCTCGCGTTTCAGGTCATCGACGACATTCTCGATGTGACGCAGACGAGCGAGAAACTCGGAAAAAGCGCCGGCAAAGATATCGCCGCCAAAAAAGCGACCTATCCTGCCGTGATCGGTCTCGACAAATCGCGCGCCGAAGCCAGACGGCTCACCAAACAAGCGCATGATGGGCTGTCGATCTTCGGCGCAAAGGCCGACGCGTTGCATGCTCTCGCGAATTATCTTCTCGAGCGCGAATACTAGCTCGCCAACGCGAGATTCGGGTCGATCTCTTCGGTGACTTTCGATTCGAATCCGTTTTGCAATCGTAACGACGCAGTGAAAGCGATCATGGCTGCATTGTCGGTACACAGCCATGGCTCGGCGCTTTTGAATTTCAATCCTTCGCGCTCGCATTTCTCTCCCAGTTGCTTTCGCAATTGTTGATTGCAACTCACCCCTCCGCTGACGGTGACAAGATCGACATCGTACTTTTTCGCGGCGGCAATGGTCTTGTGCACCAGGACATCGATAATTGCCTGTTGAAATGACGCGCAAAGATCAGCCAGATAATCGCCTTTCAATTTGGGCAACAGATACCGAACCGCCGTTTTCAGACCGCTGAAGCTGAAATTCTCGGAATCGAGCATGCTGCGCGGAAGGTCAAAACGTTTGCGATCGCCATGCCGCGCATGTTTTTCGATCTCGGGTCCGCCGGGATAACCGAGTCCGAGAAGCTTCGCCACTTTATCGAAAGCTTCACCAGCGGCGTCATCGACTGTTCGGCCAATGATTCGATAATCGCCGGGCGCACGAACAAAGATCGACATGGTATGTCCGCCGCTCACGATGAGCGAAACGTTCGACTTCACCGTGCCCTCGCCGAAGAATGGCGAAAGCAAATGGCCTTCGAGATGGTTGATGGCAAGGTACGGTTTGTCGAAACCAATGGCCAGACCTTTGGCAATCGAGGCGCCAATCATGAGCGAACTCGCCAGACCGGGCCCGCTGGTTGCGGCGAACGCATCGACATCCAACATGTCGATCTTCGCTTCGGTTATGGCGCGTTCGAGTAACCGCGGCGCATGCACGAGATGATTGCGCGAGGCAACTTCCGGAACGACGCCGCCGAATTTTTCATGCTCGGCAACTTGCGAAGCGACCTCGCTGGAGAGGAGTTTGTGATCGCGAAAAACGGCAACCGCGGTTTCGTCACAGGAGGTTTCAAGGGCGAGGATCGTCTTCACAATGGAGGGACGCGCTCCGTCGCGTCCAAGTTAGCGACGACACCGAGGTCGTCCGTCCAAATTACTTCTTAATTGTTTCGCCTTTGGGCGCGTTTTGCTGGGCGTAGATCATCACGCCTTTGAGCGCGTCGATAGCGCGCAACAGTTGCGGGTCTTTGCTTTTGATGACGTTTTTGTCGTCCTCGGCTTTACTGTTCTCGCTGCGCAATGCGAAAAGAATGCGCTCCTGTTCCGCCGTCATTGGAACGCGAATATTTGGGCTCACGCCGTTGCCATGAATGACCTGCTTGCTCGGCGTGTAATATTTCGCCGTCGTGAAACGCAGCGCTGAACCGTCTGGCAATTGCAGCACGTTTTGCACGGAGCCTTTCCCGAACGTGGTTTCGCCGACCACAATGGCGCGGTGCAAATCCTTGAGGGCACCGCAAACAATTTCCGCGCCGCTCGCGCTCCCTTCATTGACCAGGACGGCCATCGGAAAATGCGGCCGCTCCTTGGCCGCGCCGGACGTGGTGTAATCGCGCTGTTGCGACGCGGCGCGCCCCTGGGTGGAAACGACCTTCGTGCTGGGCGGCAAGAATTGCGCGCAAACGTCCACCGCGCTATTCAAGAGGCCGCCCGGATTATTGCGAAGATCGAGAATGAGCGCCTGCATGCCCTGCTTTTGCAACGCATCGAGCGCCTTCGACAATTCATCGGCAGTCGGTTCGTTGAATTGAATGAGGCGGACGTAGGCGATTTTAAACGAGCCGGTCAGGTCTGGGTCGAGAAGTCTCGAACCTTTTACGCTCTGCACTTTTATTTCCGCGCGCTCAAGCATGTAATCCTTGATCTCCTTGGTCGAAGGCCGCATGAGGGTGAGCGAAATTTTCTGGCCAGGCGCGCCTCGGAGATGATTGATCACGTCCTGCAAATCCATTCTCTCGGTTGATGTGCCATTTATTTTCAGAATCTGGTCGCCGGACAGAATGCCCGCTTTGGCGGCTGGCGTGTCCTCCATCGGGGTCACGACCGTGGGCAAACCGTTTTTTACCGAGACCTCGATGCCGAGCCCGTTGAAACGGCTACGGGTGTCGTCTTGCATATCTCGGAAATCATTCGGATCCATGAATTGGCTGTGCGGATCGAGCGACGCGAGCATACCTTTCATCGCCGCCGTAATCAGATCGTGGTAGCTGGTCTTACTTCCATCCACGTAATCTTGCCGGATCAATTGAACGGCTTTGGCGAAAATAGATATTTGCGAGTAGCCGTTATCCTCTTCGTCGTTCGCGGCCCGCAGGTTCTGGAAACGAAGGCCAAAGAAAACGCCCAGGAGCAGCAAACAAGCAAACGTGCTGAATAGGACGCGTCGTCTCATATGTATAACAGCGGTGGCAAACGGATCGCACAATCGCCCATCGGGAAAATTTTGGCAACGGCCAAAGCGTCGGCTACACTGTGCGCCGCCAAGTAACGAGCGCCGCACATGAAAGTTTTCCGCAACTGCCTCCTGATCATTGCCACCGCTCTGCCCGTTGCGAGTTTCGCACTGCAAACTCCCGACGCCGAATACGAGGCCGTGGCCGAAGAATATATCAAAGGTTATTTCGCGGAGAGACCGCTCCTCGGCACCGCCATCGGATTGCACGAATACGATGGCAAAATTACCGACTACAGCCGGCTCTCACTCGATGCCGAGCTCCATCGTTTACAGCGGTTCGATGATCGGCTGAAAAAATTCGAGCCGAACAAGTTGAGCCAGCGTCAATCGATCGATCTGCGGATTCTACAGGCCGCGATCAAAAAGGAGCTCTTTCAGCGTCAGGACATGTCGATCTACGAGCGCGATCCGATGGTTTACGCGCGAGCAGCCGACGTAAATGTTTACATCAAAAGGAACTTCGCGCCCTTGGAAGATCGCGTGCGCAGCATCGTCGCGATCGAGTCGCAGGTGCCGAACATCATCATCGCCGCCAAGACAAACCTCGACTCGGTGCTGCCCAAGCCCTACGTCGAGCTTGCTATCCAAATCGCGAGAGGCTCGGCCGATTTCCTGACAAAAAACCTGGTCGAAACAATCGCCGAATTGAAAGACGAGCGCATTCGCACTGCATTTCTGGGATCTAACCGCAAAGCAGCAGCAGCCCTGTCCGGCTATGCCGCCTGGCTGGAACGCGAAAAACTACCGAACGCGTCGCCCGATTTCGCCCTCGGCGAAGAAAAGTTTCGACGCCTGATTGCGGAGACCGAACTTGTCGATCTTCCTCCGCAGAAAATTCTGGAGATCGGCCTGACGCAATTGCGGAAAGAACAGAAGGCCTTTGCCGATGCAGCCAAGAGAATCGATCCGGACAAATCGCCGGCCGAGGTCTTCAAACAAATCCAGGGCGAACACCCTACCCCGGAAAGTTTGTTGCCCGACATCGCCAAGGACCTTGACCAAATCCGGAAATTCGTCACGACCCGTAAATTGGTAACGATTCCTTCCGAGGTGCGTGCGCGCGTGAAAGAAACGCCGCAATACCGCCGCGCCACTTCCTTTGCCTCGATGGACACGCCGGGCGCTTTCGAAAAACGGGCCACCGAAGCCTATTATTATGTCACGCCAACGGAAACTGATTGGACGCCGGAACAAAAAGAACAATGGCTGACCGCGTTCAACTTTTACACGGCCGAGGTCGTCTCGATTCATGAAGTTTATCCGGGGCATTACGTCCAGTTCCTCCGGTTAAATGCGTCACCTGCAAGCAAGGTCGAAAAAATCTTCGGGAGCTACGCTTTCATCGAAGGCTGGGCGCATTACTGCGAGAAAATGATGATCGACGAAGGATACGGCACCGTCACAGGTGCAAACCTGAGCCTGGAGGACGTGACACGCGCGGCAAAGTACCGCATGGCACAGGCCGATGAAGCGATGCTGCGTTTATGCCGGCTCTGCGTGGCGATCAAAATGCACACGCAAAAGATGACGGTCGATGAAGCGACAAAATTCTTCCAAGAAAATTGCTATTACGAAGAAAAACCGGCGCACACTGAAGCGATGCGAGGAACGTTTGATCCCGGCTATCTCAATTACACCCTGGGCAAGTTGCAGATCTTAAAATTGCGCGACGACTACAAAGCGCAGCAGGGCGCCGAATTCTCGCTGCAAAAGTTCCACAACGAACTGCTCAACCACGGCATGCCGCCGATTCGATTGCTCCGAGAGCTGATGCTTAAGGACAAATCGAAGTGGGACGAAGCGCTGTGACTGCCCTGGCCACGCCGTAGCCTTGGCAAAGGCGGGTCGATTTAATCGTCCGCGTCTGAGTCGCCTAACAAATCTTTCAACCGCGGCTGCGGATTACTCGGCAACTTTTGCCGCTAGTCGCGCGTTATCGAGATCGAGAACCTCAGCAACGAACGCGTGCTGTAGCAGATCTTGTGGCACATATTCATCAAAGCGATCTCGATGCAGATCGCGCACGAGTGCTACTAGTTGCTCAGGCACAAATTTTCCAGATGCGATACGTTTACGGTGGTCAGCGAAGTCAGCAGCAGAGAGTTTTTGATAACGCAAACAGAGATCATCTCGCTCAACCTTGAGATCATCTGCTTTCGCGCAAAGCTCGAGGCTTAATAACACACGGCTGCCCTGCCAGGGAAACCATTCAATCCCACTGAAACTTACGACCGTGTCGCGCGCGTCCAAACCTGCGCGATGAAACGTTTGCCTTCCTCGGTCAAGCATTTCAATCGCAGCTGTGTTCAGATATGGATAACCTGTCTCTTCGGTAAGCACGCGCTTCATACGTTGCGTAATGACAGGATGGAGTCCGCCGATGCCACCACCGAAACGCGGCTGCTTCCAACCTTTGGCCGGAATCACTGCAACTCGTTTGCTGCTGTGATCAATCACCTCGACGCGCCAGCGGCGCCCACCGAGCAAGAGAAATTCACCTTGAGCTGGAATATTGTCTTTAGGCAAAACTCCGATCGGCTGACCATTGTATTCGATACGATATTCAATTCGACTGGCAAAAGCTGCGTAGAAATCGCGACTTTCAACGATCCGCTCTCCGGTCGGCGCAAGAATCAACTCACCGGTAGGAATTTGTTCAATAAGTTCCTTTCCCGCGAGACCGCGCAGTAGATCTGCAAATTGTGCGCGGCCAATTCCTCGGAATGCCCCACGAAGACAAAGAACATCGTTCAGATGAACCGCCGTTGCACCGCCGGTCTGCCGTAGGACGCTAAGAACCTGATGAACACATGTGCTGAGATGAAGCCGGTCATATTGCGGCGGTTCGAGCCAACGCTCGCGATTTAGCTCGAGCAAGGCAATCGCTCGAATGAGTTGGGGAAAAAGTCGGTCATTAAGCGACGAATGCTCAGTCACCTCCTCATCAAGTGTATAAACCCGCAAAATTTGCGGTTCGCCTTCGTGTCGCCCAGAGCGACCGAGGCGCTGCACAAGCGACGTGACGGTCGAAGGTGCGCCTACCTGACCGATCGCACGCACTCCGCCAATATCTATTCCCATCTCCAATGTGCTTGTGCAGATAACGCTAACTGGTTCGCCGGATTTCAATTCGCGCTCGGCGTCTTCGCGTAATTCGCGACTAAGGGAGCTATGATGAAGAAGAAATGGGTTGCGCGACCACCGCTCACGCTCGGCAATTTGTCGTAGCCTATCGCTAAGCAATTCAGTCTGTCGGCGGCTATTACAAAAAATAAGATTACTGTCGCGGTGAAACCGCTGCCCAATATCCATAGCTATTGCCGACAAACCGCCTTCCGGCGTCGTCTCATCGTTAGTGGGTTCTGCCGCTCTTTCACCTGCTCGCGCCGGCTCAACGTACGATTTTAGTCCAACACGGACTTCTTTTGATTCATCTCGATCTAAGAGAATTCGAACCGCACAGGGCGAATCTGGGCTGAGAAATAGTCGTGCGGGCCCAAAATCACCAATCGTCGCAGACAATCCCAACCGCCGAGGGTTCGCGCCAGCGGAAATGCTCAACCGTGCGAGCAAACTGCGAAGGTGAACTCCGCGCACATCTTCCAAGAATGCGTGTAGTTCGTCGATTACGACAAATTGCAAGTGTGCGTACATGCGACGGACGTAACTGCTGTGGTTAATGAACTGACTCTCCAATGACTCGGGTGTAATTAGCAACACGCCACTAGGAGCTTTTCGTAAACGCTGCTTGTCCGCTGCATTGACATCTCCGTGCCAGCGATGAACCGGGATGTCGGCATATCTGCAGAGGTCTTCGAGCCGCCTGAATTGGTCATTAATTAGAGCCTTTAGCGGGCTGATGTATAGCGCTTGTACAGAATCGGACGCTTTGGTCACAAGTTGAGAAAGAATCGGTAGAAAAGCTGCTTCGGTTTTACCAGCCGCAGTGGCAGCCGCGAGGATCAGGTGATCGTTCGAATCAAAAAC
>DASYVQ010000117.1:0-5057 GCA_035936875.1 Chthoniobacterales bacterium | reverse complement strand
TGATTACAACAGTATCCCCCGCTTCAATATATATAATCTTCCCTTTCTATTCTGCGGTCTCATCGAGTGGCTTTGAAGAAGTCGTTACCGGAACAACGACTGACGTGACAGGCCGGATCGGGGCGTTCGGCAACTTTAGCTTCGCGTTAATTCTGATCGTCCTGGCTTCTATTCGGCTGACCCAGATTCTGCATCCCAAAAACTTTCTCCGGTTGGTTTGTCTCATCGCAGGATTCGTAGCCGCGCTTTTCTCTGGATTCCGTAGCGCTGTAATCAATGCAATTATCGGATTTTTCACCGCCGGGATTCGGGACATGAAATACGCCGCTATCGCCCTTCTCCCAATATTTGCAGCAATCCTGCTTGCGCTGTCGTTCGTAAACTCACAGATTTTCCATCTTCCAAGACAAATCCAGCGCGGTCTGGCATTTTTCCCTGGGAACTGGGATGCGGACATGGCGAGAGATGCTCAAGCATCGAACGATTTTCGAAAACGAGTCTGGACGACTTGGGCGAAGGAATATTTTCCCGAGCAACCGTGGCTGGGAAGAGGATTTGGCTTTAAGAGTCAATGGGCCAAGGTGTCGGTGTACAAATACAATCCGAACTGGGATCGCCAGGCAGTTGAAACTGGCAACATTCATAACGGACTCTTTGCCACCCTCGACACCTTTGGAATTATTGGGACCATCTTCTTTGTTATTTGGAATCTACGCCTTCTAGTTCGGGCTGTTCGATTACCGTTCGGCAAAAGCGATCCGGAACATATGGCTTTGCGCTTCCTTGCCCTATACCTCGCGGTTTGGATTACGTGCTATTGGTTTGGAGCTCTAAACGTCGGCACGTTTTTGCCGATCGAATTTACGCTCGCGGGAGTTTTCCTCCGCCTGAAGGAAGCAATGGCATCGGAAGACCTCGGTCCTGAAGCGGCTGCTACCGATAAGCTAGAGCGCGGTGCGCGCGAAGAGCTGGCTACCGCATAGGGTTCGATTGATCGGTTTCAGGCTTTCCACAAGCATGTCTCAACGAAGACGGGAAAAATGATCTCAATTATTACGCCAAGCTTTCGTCAGCTAGATTGGCTGCGGCTAGCGATCGCGTCTGTCGCCGATCAGGGAGGAGTAGAGGTCGAACACATCGTGCAAGATGCCGGAACTGGAGGCGTGAAGGAAATGTTCGAAGACGTAACAAACTCCTTCGGGCATCATCGTTACACTGCGAAGTTGTTTGTGGAAAAAGACGTCGGCATGTACGATGCGATTAATCGCGGACTCCAGAAGGCACGCGGCGACATCTGCGCTTACCTCAACTGCGATGAGCAATATCTGCCCGGTGCACTGGCCAAAGTGGCAACGTTTTTCGGCGCTAATCCCGAAGTGGATGTCTTGTTCGGTGACCTTATCCTGGTCAATGGCGAAGGACAGCCGGTATCCTATCGACGAGCGGTTCTGCCGACAAAGCGGCACGTCCGCCTCGCGCATTTGAATACGTCCACATGCGCAACATTTTTTCGCCGCAGATTACTAGATCGAGGTTTTTACTTTGACCCCGATTGGAAAGTCATTGGCGACGCCATCTGGGTGGAAAATCTGCTTCGGCACGGAGTGAAAATGGCAACTCTTCCCGAGCCGCTGGCTATCTTCACGTTCACCGGCAAGAATCTTACCGCTACCGCACTTTCGTCCTCAGAAACTCTCAGGTGGGGAGGCGCGCCGCTCGCTGGCAAGAGGTTCAAGAAAATCGGCGTGGTATTTTGGCATCGAATGCGGAAGGCGCTGGCCGGCGCCTACCGATATAGGCGCGTGGAAATTGATGTCTTCACTCTGGAATCACCCGAGAAACGGCAGCACTTCGTCAGGAAAAACGTCGGATTCGGTTGGCCATCGTCGTAACGGTTGAGATTAACGGCGCGAGGATTGGGCGGAGTTGGAAGATACGATAGCGGATCCAATCAATTACGTGCCGGTTGCGACCAAGGAAAGCACGGGATCAACGAGCCACTCCCACCACGGGAAATCCACGAGCAGCGAAGGTCGCAGCCATGCAGGCGCCAAGCTTTCCCAAGCCGCAGACGGAGATGGATTGAATCGAACGCATTCTTAGAAAAGATAAACGGACAGCTAGACCAGTTGTTCCAAAACTTCCAGCAAAGGAGATCGCGAAGTTCTCGCCTTATAGTTGTTTTCGAAGGTTCGTCGATTGACGGCTCCCCATTCGCGCCACTTTGACCGCAGAGCCAGCGCCTCTCGCAACGCATCCACCAACGCATCGGCAAGATTAGGTGTAGGCTGAAAAAGAATACCTCCGAAAGGCTCACCAAGAATTTCGCGGTTGCCGCGCCAATCACACGCCACCACCGGAAGAGCCCACATCATTGCTTCGACCGTGACCAGCCCGAATGACTCAGGCGCGAGCGAAGGGAAAACAAAGAGATCGGCTCGCGCAAAGCGATTCCATTTTTCTTTGCCGGACAAAACATCCGACAACTCAACGGCATTTTCAAGGCCCAGACGCTGAATGGAAGATCTCATTTCGTCCTCGGTGTAAGGCGGCAAACATTCGCCAACCAACTCTAGCGAACAGTCTGCCCCGCTCTTTCGCAGAGCAGCAAATGCTTGAAGAAGAGCTGGGGTTCCCTTTTCCTGACAGAGATGTCCCACGTAAAGAATGTTCGCCCGCGCTCCGGTATTCCTGCGAACAATACCGCACTCATAAGTATCCTCGAGTGTGTGCGGCACGACATTGATGTTATCAATTCCGAGACAAGCGGCATCGCGTTTCCCAAACTCGGTCATGACGATGGCCGCTTCACCTTTTCGGTAAAGAAAGCGTACGATGCGGCGCAGCAGAAATGGATAATGATCGAAAGTTTCTGCAATTCCTGCGGCGTGAAAGTGAAAGATAACTTTTTTACTCGTCAGCAACATCCACGGAAGCAAGCAAATGTCGCGCACTAGCGGGACCAGTTGCGGGCCACCAACCGGATACAGGACAGCGTCAATTGCTCCCAATATGCGAATTCGTGACAGTCGCCACAACACTGAAAATAATTCCAGGACCTTGCCTACTCCAGCCCGCCGTGTGCGCCGTACATCTCGTGTAAAATGAAATGGGAGGTGAATGACCTCAAAAGTATTTCGATTGCGAACCTCATCCAGAATTCGTGCTATCATGATTGCTTGACCGCCGATGGGCGGCGGCACTTGCCCAGCGATAACAACGCGTTTCCTTTCCACTTTCGGTTAATTTAACAGATAAATCTGATGAAAGTGCTAGTCACCGGCGGATCCGGATTTATCGGCACGAACGCGGTCAACCTACTTTCACGCGACGGAAATACCATTCTGAATTATTCCCTTCACGCACCGCTTGACTCTGCGCAAATACAATATTGGCGCGCTGGCGACATCCTCGATTCGGCGGCCATCGCAAAGGCTTTCCGGGAATTTCAACCTCATTGGGTTTTGCATTTAGCCGCACGCGCCGAATGCGATGAAACCACCACAGTCGAGGCGGGATATCGGGTCAATACCGTTGGAACGCAGAATGTACTCGATGCGATTCGCGCGACGCCATCCGTTCAACGAACAATCGTTACATCGTCGCAATTCGTCTGTGCACCGGGTCGGCTGCCAAAAAATGATACGGATTATTTTCCTGAAACGGTTTACGGTGAGAGCAAAGTCATCACCGAAAAGCTCACGCGTGAAGCGAACCTGCCCTGTTGCTGGACGATCATTCGGCCAACAAATATTTGGGGGCCGTGGCACCTGCGTTACCGGCGCGAATTTTGGCGCGCCGTGCAACGCGGTCTTTATGTCCATCCGGGCAGACCGCCGGTCATTCGCTGCTACGGTTATGTAAAAAATGTCGTGTATCAGATTCAGAAAATCTTGGCCGCGCGGCGAGAGATCGTCCACGGCCAGACACTTTATCTTGGCGATCGCCCCGTTAATCTCCGCGACTGGGTCAACGGCTTCTCGCGTGCTTTGACTGGACACGATGTCCGAATAGTCCCGCGCCCTTTAATCCGCGCGCTCGCGCTTTTGGGGGATATTCCCACCTACCTGACGGGCGAGCCGTTTTTAATCAACAGTTCGCGCTTGCACAGCATGATCACAGATTATGAAACTCCAATGGAGCGAACATTTGACCTCTTCGGCGAAAATCCTTACACGCTTGAAGAAGGAATTCGAGAAACTGTCGAATGGCTGGAATCCCACCGGAATCTCGAACACTCGCCCTCTGGTGGCTTCTAAGTTTTCAGCGACGCTCCCAAAATCATGCCCAATCCACACTACGTCATTGCGGGCGCGGGGCTAGCCGGCGCGGTGCTCGCGCGGGAGTTGGCCGAGGCAGTTGATTGTCACATCACGATTTTCGAAGCGAAGAATCACATCGGCGGACATGTTTACACGGAACGCGACCAAGCGACACAAATCATGGTGCACAAGTATGGGCCACATATTTTCAACACCAACCGTGAGGATGTCTGGAACTACGTCAACCGTTTCGCGCGGTTCCGGCCGTTCGTAAACCGGGTCAAAGCCAAGATCGACAAGGGAATTTTCTCGCTGCCGGTGAATCTGCACACCATCAATCAGTTTTTCGGCAAGACTTTCACACCCGACGAAGCGCGCAGGTTCATCGAATCAGTCGCGGACAAAACCATCGGCGAGCCCGCGAATTTCGAAGAACAGGCACTGAAGATGATCGGGCGCGAGTTATACGAAGCGTTCTTTTACGGTTACACCAAAAAGCAGTGGGGCTGCGAACCGCGCGAACTTCCAGCCTCGATCCTCAAACGTCTTCCCGTTCGGTTCAATTATAACGACAGTTACTACGACAGCGCGTTTCAAGGGATTCCGGAAGCAGGATACACGGAGGTGGTTCGCAATTTCCTCGATCACAAAAAAATTACTGTTCTGCTCGGAACGCCATTCGATCCGGCATCGACCGATCATCGCGACCATCTCTTTTATTCGGGGCCGTTGGATGCTTACTTCGGTTTTCGTTTTGGCCGACTAGGCTATCGCACGGTGACTTTCGAGCGCTCC
>DASYVQ010000116.1:0-2394 GCA_035936875.1 Chthoniobacterales bacterium | reverse complement strand
ACCGTCGCCGAAACGAAGCCCGCCATGAACCCAAGCGCGGGATGATAAATTTCAGACAGAAAATGATATTCGCCGCCAGACCGCGGGAGCGCCGCGCTCAATTCGCCGTAGCAAAGCGCGCCGCAAAGGGCCGCGATTCCTCCAATCACCCACAACATGAGCAGCGCAAATCCGGAATGAATGTCCGGCAATTGAAATCCGAGGCTCGTGAATACGCCGGTGCCGATGATGTTGGCGATAACAATCCCGCACGCGGTCACGAAACCGATGGTTCGCCGAGGCGCCGCTATGTTCGCGGCTGGAAGTTCGGCGATTTCAGCCATGGTTGGATCGACAATCCCGAAATAATCGGGACTCGCGAGTTCTTTTTCGGAGTTGTATTTGCTGTAGCCGCCGCCCTGTGGGCGGCGTGGCGCGCGCGGGCCAACACGTCAGTGCGACGCTTCGCACAGCGAAGCGGCTACAGGGCGAGCTTTCATAATAGCTGGTTGTCAGAGACCACACTCGGCGTCATTTTGAAAGTATTATGAGAACAATCCTCTCCCTGGAAACGAAGACACAACTTGCGGTCTTTCTTGAAAATCGGCCGGGCGCGCTTGCCCGCGTGTGCGAAGCTCTGGCCAAAGCCGGCGTCAACATTCACGCGCTCACGGTTTCGGACACGGTCGATCATGCCGTCGTGCGAATGATCGTAAGCGATCCGACTAAAGCGCTCATGCTAATGGGCGAGCGGGGCGTGCTCGCATTTGAAAACGACGTCCTCATAATCGACGCACCTAACGAAATGGGCGTGCTCGGAAAAATTGCCGACGCTCTCTCGCGGGCCGAGGTGAACATCGAATACGCTTACTTCGCCACCAGCGGGACCTCACCGAAAGGACTCATCGTCATGCGTCCGTCCGATGTCGAAAAAGCGCGTCGCGCGTTAACAGATTTGTAAGGCGGCCAAGACACCGTTGCAGAGAAGGCCGACGTATCGGATAGGAACGCGGCGCGTTTATGACAACGGTTAAGACTTGGCTCGGACATCCATATCCGCTCGGCGCAACCTGGCTCGGCAACGGCGTCAATTTTTCTCTGTTTTCCGAGCACGCGGCCGCGGTCGATCTTTGCTTGTTCGATAACATCGACGCAGCCCAGGAAAACATTCGCATCCCGATGACAGAGCACACCCAACAGGTCTGGCACCTGTTTTTGCCGGAGGCGCGACCCGGACAGCTTTACGGTTATCGCGTTTCCGGTCCGTACGACCCGGACCGCGGGCTGCGTTTCAATAATTCGAAATTGTTAATCGATCCCTACGCCAAAGCGATCACGGGCAAAGTGAATTGGGCGGACGAAATGTTCGGCTACGTGGTGGGCGATGCGAACCAGGATCTGGCGCGCGATTTTCGCGATGACGCCTGGGGAATGCCGAAATCGGTCGTTGTCGATACTGGCTTTGATTGGGGCGACGACAGACGACCTCGCACCCCGCTGCATCAATCGGTGGTCTACGAAATGCACGTGAAAGGTTTCACGAAACTCTGCCCCGGCGTGCCGGAAGACGTGCGCGGCAGTTACGCCGGACTCGGCAGCGCGGCGGCGATCGATTATTTAAAAAATCTCGGTGTGACTGCAGTGGAACTTTTGCCGGTGCACGCGCATATCGACGACAAAGGTTTGCTCGACCGCGGCCTGACGAATTACTGGGGCTACAACACAATCGGCTTTTTCGCGCCGCACGCGGAGTACTCGAGTAGCGGCGATCTCGGCGGCCAGGTGAATGAATTCAAATGGATGGTGCGCAACTTTCACGCCGCCGGCATCGAAGTGATTGTCGATGTTGTTTACAATCACACTGGCGAAGGAAATCAGCTCGGGCCGACGCTCAGCTTCCGCGGCATCGACAACATTTCCTATTACCGCCTCTCGTCCGAAACTCCGAGATTATATCTCGATTTCACTGGCACGGGGAATACCTTCAGCCTGCTCCATCCGTCCACGCTTCAATTGGTGATGGACAGTTTGCGATACTGGGTGACCGAAATGCATGTCGACGGTTTCCGGTTCGATCTGGCCAGCGCGCTCGCCCGGGATGCGCAGGGCGTGAACAAATTCCATTCGTTTTTCCAGGCGATTCAGCAGGACCCGATCATTTCGCAGGTGAAATTAATCGCGGAACCGTGGGACGTCGGCGAGGGCAGTTATCAGGTTGGAAATTTCCCGCCGATCTGGTCGGAGTGGAACGGGAAATTTCGCGACGCAATGCGCAGTTTCTGGCGAGGCGACGAAGGCCGCATCGGCGAAGTGGCTTATCGACTCACTGGCAGCCCAGATCTCTATGAGCATGATGGCCGTCGCCCAGATGCGAGCGTGAACTTTGTCACAGCGCACGATGGGTTCACGTTGAAC
>DASYVQ010000115.1:0-11801 GCA_035936875.1 Chthoniobacterales bacterium | reverse complement strand
GCGCGACATTGAACGAGTAATTGAAGCGCGAGATCGATCCACTCACGCTCGCGCTTTGATTAAACGTGTCGAATGAGCCGCCTTCCAGCATTCCCGCGAAACGCGGCGGTCCTTCGCCTTTCTTCGTCACGATGTTGATGACGCCGCCGAGCGCGTCCGATCCGTAAAGACTGCTTTGCGGACCGCGCAGAACCTCCACTCGCGCGATGTCCGAAGTCAGAACCTGGCCGAAATCAAAGACCCCGTCCTGGCTCGGATCATTGGCATCGATCCCGTCGATCAGCACTTTGGTGTGATTTGAATTGCTGCCGCGCATGAAGACAGAAGTTTTGCCACCTGGACCTCCGGTCTGCACGATGTTCAGTCCGGGCACGGTTTGCAGCACATCCGGCAGAGAGCGCCGCTGATTGCGCGCGATCTCTTCGTCTGTGATCACTGTTACAGAACTGCCGATCTGATTGATTGGCGTTTCAACGCGCGTCGCGCTAACGACGATCTCCTGGGTTTCGGCCTCTGCGGCCGAACCCATTGATAAACTGACCGCATCCTGCGCGCGGATCGACGATGCCGCGCCCATCAAGCTCAACATAAACAAATAAACTGGACGATATTTCATACAAGTTTCCTCCAACTCCGAGAGTCGGACTTGTTTGTTCCGCCATTGCGGGACGCATCGCCCAGCTCTCATTCTTCTTTCTGCGAAGAAGTTTTTTCGCGGGCCTCTGCAGAAGGTCGGCGGTCATAGACCGCCGCTACGGAAAACACACGAATGAGGTAGACCGGTCGAATGTTCTGGCTCCTGGCTTTCGGCGTCGCATTCACGACACCAACCTTCTTCCCGCCTTCACCGCCGGCTCATGCCAACGATTGGCCCTGGGAAGTCGTATCCAGTTACAGCAGCGCAACTGCTCCCGATTCGCACGGGATTTCTCGCGCCGGTCCACATTTCCAAGCTCGCAAAGAACTAAATCGACAACTAGCCGCTTGCGCTTCGCGGCTCAAGATTTATTTATCAGTCGGACCAAATTTCTCCTGTGGCCTCGACCGATCCTTCCCCTAACTTTGCCGTCACCGGCGGCGCCGGCTTTATCGGCTCCAACCTCACGCTGGCGTTGCAGGAGAAATTTCCGGGCGTGCGCCTGACCGTGATCGATGATTTCCGCTCGGGCGATTTCAAAAATCTTCGCGGCTATCGCGGCGATTTCGTCGCGCAAAATCTGGCCACGCTCGATTGGCGGGAGCAATTCGGCCATGAAAAGTTCGACGCGATTTTTCATCTCGCCTCGATCACGGATACCACGTTGCACGACCAATTCGTGCAGGTGCACGACAACGTCGAAAGCTTTCGGCGGATCCTAAATTTTGCGCGTTCGACCAAGACGCGAATCATCTATGCTTCCTCGGCCGCGACTTATGGCGCCGCCAGGGAGGCAAGCGTGGAATCAAACGGCGCAGCGCCCGCGAACATCTACGCATTTTCCAAGGCAATCATGGACAACATTGCCGTGCGCGCGGCAAGGGAATCGCCCGATTGGATCATTATTGGTCTGCGTTATTTCAACGTTTACGGACCGCGCGAAGCGCACAAGGGCGTGCCCGCGAGCATGGTTTATCATCTCGCCCAGCAAATGAAAGCGGGACAGCGGCCGCGCATTTTCAAACAGGGCGAGCAGAAGCGCGATTTCGTTTACGTGAAAGACGTCGTGGAAGGAAGCATTCTCGCGCTCGAGGCAGGCGAAAGCGGAATTTACAATCTGGGCTGCGGTCAGGCCCGCTCGTTCAACGAGCTCGTCGACATTCTAAACAAATGCCTCGGCACACGATTGATCGCCGATTACATCGACAATCCCCACGCGCACTATCAAAACTTCACCGAGGCAGATTTGGACAAGGTCCGGACAGCGCTCGGGTACCAACCGCAATTTCCGCTCGAAGCCGGCGTGAAGGATTACGTGAAGTGGTTGTATCAGGAAAAGTAATCGCCCTCTGTCATTCCGAGTAGCGTCGAGGAATATTCACGCTACGGTTCGGCCAAATCTCGAAAGCCGTCCTCAGACATTTGGAATTCGTGCCAGTCGGCATCGATCTTGGCACCCAATCGTTCGTAGAATTCGATGCTCCGGTAATTCCATTTCGCCACCCACCATTTGATCATGCCGCAGCCCGCCTCCGCGGCTTCCTTCGCGACAGTCTTCATCAAGAGCTTGCCTACGCCCTTGCTGCGGTGTCGCTCAGCGACATAAAGTTCTTTGATAATTAGATTCGGTTTTGCTCGATAGGTGAACGGGACGAAATAATAAACCAGCAATCCGACCAGACCGCCGTCCTCTTCGGCCACGAAGCAATGGAAATTGGGCGGCGAACGGCGAAATCCTTGCTCGCGCAGCGTTTCCTCGGTCACGGCAAAGGCGTCGTCGTATTTTTCAAACTGCGCCAGCTCGTGCATCAGCGGGAGCAGATTCGGAATGTCAGCTTCGACCGCTTTCCTGACCTGCATGTCGATCCTGCTACTGGGCGGAGACAGCGGCTCAGCCTTCCCAGAAAAATTTCGTCGGACGATTGATTTCCGACGGCAGACTTTTGTGCACCGGACAATTGAGCGCGGCTTGCTCAAGCGCTTCACGGTGCGGTGAATTCGCCGGGAGTGGAATGTGAACTTCGGAGGGTAGCCCGACAATCCGGCGCGGCGCGTCCTTCGACATCTCTTTCGTCACGTCGACGGTCATCCCTTTCAAATCGACGCCGAGTTCCTCCGCCTTCATCCCCATGATCGTGCTCATGCAAGTGCCGAGCGCGGTGGCAACGAGATCGGTCGGGGAAAATGCTTCGCCCTTGCCTTTGTTATCCGTCGGCGCGTCAGTTCCGATCTTGGATTTCGAAGGCCCGTGCGTCGCATCGCAATGCAAATCGCCGGTGTATTTGATGGAAACATTGACCATATAGCAATTATCCGACGCGTTTCTATGCGATGCAATCAGCGTGATGTAACAATCGGCGTTTCCTGAATCTTGTCTGCATGCTGCGCGAGTTCGTCCCGAAAAGCCCGGGTAAGATCGACATCGTGCAGAATGATCATGTCGGTGTCGTGCTTTTTACGATCGTCGTTCTGCCAGCCTTCATTCCACCAGCAGAAGCCGACGATCGCCGGCCAGCGATTTGAAAAAAGATCTTCGAGGGCCGATTTCGTCCACCGCACGACGTCGACGTGTCGATTATGCAGATCGCAGCCAAACTCCGCGATGATGACCGGTTTGCCGGGCGCAAGCTTTTTAAGCCGCGGACAACTCTCTCGCATTTTGAATGCGAAACTTTCCGTGCCGTCGCGGGTCATCGGTGTGGTCGGCCCGTAAGCGCTGAGCGCGACCCAATCGCAATAATTGTCGCCGGGAAAGTAATTCTCGAATGCATTCCACTTCGCTTCGGGCTCATCGTACCAATTGACGTGCCAGACCCATTGCAGGTTATCCGCTCCTTCAGCCCGCATAAGATCGACAATGTGCCGGTAAGCGGCGACGTAGCGTTTGGGACCTTCTCCCGCGCCGCCGTTCCACTTGCCGTTCCAACCGAACCAATTTCCGTTCGGCTCGGTTCCCCACTCGATCAGAATTGGTGATCCAAATTCTTTTGCGTCACGTGCCCAGGCCCGAAGATCGGCATCGAACTCTCCGGCGACGATTTTGCTTAGCGTGAAGGTTTTTTCCGCGTGCCGCTGATCGACATCCGAACGCAGCATCAAGCGCAGGTATGGAATTTTGCCGAGATCGCGAATCCATCTGCATATTTCCGCCGGAAATTTTCGCGATTCGAACCAGTTGTCCGAGAAATAAATCCATGTCGTTTTCGCACCGACCGTTCGTTCGTAACGCGCGACGTCTTCGGGCATAACATCGTGTTCGGTAGGATCATGCGTATCAGTGCCGACGCCGCCCCAATAAAACCCGTGATAAAGCTTTCCGGGTGGCGGCGGAGCCATGCGCGTAGATTCAGCTTCAACCTGCGCGACAAAACAGAGCGCGAGCAAAGATCGACAGATAATTTTTTGCATTCTTCTGTAGCCGGCGGTCTGTGACCGTCGCTCGAAATCTCAGAAAGAAAAACAATATGACGCTCATAGAGCGCCGCTACAAACAGCGCGATTGTCAAATTTGCGGCAATTTCGTTTCGCGTTAGCCTGATGTATGCACAAAAATGTAGTTGGCAAAGATCTAACGAAAGAAGCGCCGCGCAGTCCGCGAATTCGTGTCGGTGGATATGCCATTCTCGGGCGCACGATCGACAAGTGCCGAGCGCTCGTCGCCGGCAATATCGGCGAATATCATTTCGACTGTCCGCTGGATAACATGCTCTTTGGATTCAAGGGCGTGAAAGGCGACGATTTCAAGGCGCAGATCGAGAACGGCGCAAGCGACCAGCAAATGGCCGAATGGCTCGATCAAAACGGCGAAAAGAAAACGCCGGAGGAGCTCAAACGCTGGAGCGATGAAGTCGAAGCGACCCGGCCTTATGACGATCCGGAGCGACGCGATTGGTTCATCGAACAAACAAAGCCCCTCGGTCTCGATGCCTCGAAAGTGAGTTTGTTCGACTGGCTTGAAGCCGACGACAAAGCCTGCCACTCGTAAGCAGCAGAGGACGCCTCCCAAACAGCGAAATTCTGAATCCACACGAGATGCGCGCTGCATCTCACCATAGACACGCAATATGAAATCACTCCTTGCCCTCTTCACCTGTTCCATCGCCGTCGTCACGATCGCAGCCGGCCAGGAATATTCTCCGCCAGCATCGCTCCCGAGCGCGCCGCCGCCAAAAATTCCGCTGCGCGACTTCTTCAAGAACCCGGAAAGCCGCGGCTATCTGCTTTCGCCGGACGGGAAGACGTTATCGTATCTCGCGCCCTGGGAATCGCGCATGAACATTTGGATTCGGCCGACAGCCGGCGGTGAAGCAAAGCGAATCACTTCCGAAAAGGAGCGCGACATTCGCAATTATTCCTGGAAAGGGAACGAGTTCGTCATTTATGCGCAGGACAACAAAGGCGATGAAAATTTTCACCTTTTCCGGGTGAACCTGAAAACGGGCGCGATCACCGACCTCACGCCGTTTCCAAAAGTGCGCACCGATTTGATTGACGACCTCGAGGATATCTCGGCGACGGATATTTTGGTTCAGCATAACAAACGCAATCCGGAATTATTCGATGCTTATCGGCTGAACGTCGCGACCGGAGAAATGAAGATGGCGGCGCAAAACCCGGGCCACGTCGAGCACTGGGTGGACGACCACCAAGGCCGGATTCTGGCGGCGACTGAAACCGACGGTGTGAACGCGACCTTGCTGACGCGGCCGGACGAGAAAGCTGCGTTCAAAAAAGTGCTAACGACAAATTTCCGGGAGCATCTCGACGTGGAGTTCTTCACGTTCGATAACAAGCAACTTTACGCAGTCTCGAACATCGGCCGCGACAAGGGTGCGATCGTCACGATCGATCCCGCGACCGGAAAAGAGACGGCGATGGTTTATCAGAACCCAGATGTGGATGTCGACGGCCTGGCGTTTTCGAAGAAGCGAAAGGTCCTCACTTACGCCGCTTACACTACGTGGAAAGAGCAGCGGAAATATCTCGATCCGCAAACGGAGAAAATGTTCACGACGATCGAACAAAAATTGCCCGGTTATCAAATCGAAGTGTCAGGCAACGATCATGACGAGAACCAATTCATCATCGCGGCGACGAGCGATCGCACGCCCGGTTCGCGTTATTTGTTCAATTTGAAAAGTGGTGAGCTAACAAAGCTCGCCGAAGTCGCGCCGTGGTTGAAGGAAGAGCAGCTCGCGCCGATGAAGCCAATCGAGTATAAGAGCCGCGACGGCCTGACGATTCATGGTTATCTCACATTGCCGCTCGGACGCGATCCAAAGAACCTGCCGGTGGTGGTGAACCCGCATGGCGGCCCCTGGGCCCGCGATGTTTGGGATTACAATCCGGAAGTGCAATTCCTCGCCAACCGCGGCTACGCGGTCCTGCAAATGAATTTCCGCGGCTCGACCGGATATGGCCGGAAATTCTGGGAGGCATCCTTCAAACAGTGGGGCAAAAAGATGCAGGACGACATAACCGACGGCTTGCAATGGTTGATCAAAGAAGGCATCGCCGATCCGAAACGCGCCGCGATTTACGGCGGAAGCTATGGCGGCTACGCCACGCTCGCGGGCGTGACGTTCACGCCGGATCTTTACGCCGCCGCGGTCGATTACGTTGGCCCATCGAACATGTTTACGTTCATGAAAACGATTCCTCCGTACTGGAAGCCGTTTCTTGACGAGATGTACGAAATGGTGGGAAACCCGGAGAAGGACAAGGAGTTGCTCGCCTCCGAATCGCCGGTGTTGCATTCCGACCAAATCAAAACGCCGCTCTTTATTGCGCAAGGCGCGCAGGATCCGCGCGTGAACAAGGCGGAATCAGATCAGATGGTCGCAAGCCTGAAAAAGCGCGGTGTCGATGTGGAATACATGGTCAAGGAGAACGAGGGGCACGGATTTCACAACGAGGAAAATCGCTTTGCCTTTTACGAAGCGATGGAAAAATTTCTCGATCAACATTTGCATCCGGCCGGCGCCGGAAGTTCAGCCGCGAGCAGTTCCGGAACGCGCTGAAAAGGGCGCAACCACACGGCGCTCGGAAGTTGGCAAAGTCGAAGTGACGAAATTACTGCGCTGCTTTCTGTAGTGGCAACGCAAAAGTAATTGGGATTTTGATTTTGCCAGGGACGGCGCCCGGCTTCCACTTCCAACGCCGCAAGGCGTCGGCACCGGCTTGATCAAGCACCTTATGGCCAGTGCTGTGCGTGATTTCCACCGATGTCACCAATCCTGTCTTTGTATCGACATGCATTAAGTACCACGCCACGCCAACCCAGTGATGCTTTCGTGCATATTCGGGATATTCGGGTCCTGGTGCAAAAAGCGCGCGAGCTTTTGTGCCCTCACCCGTCGGAAGTTGTACGGTCGGTGGTGTTGGCGAGAGCTGCGGTTGCTGGGCCGGTAAAGACGTTACAAGCATTGCGAGCGCGATTACGTTGATCGGAATCGGGCATCTCCGCATTGTCGATCTTACGTTTTGACGATCGGCGGTGGCTGATCTTCTGTCCGGCCGGTATCGATGCCGCTTCGCAATTTGCTGTGCCACAAACCGTAGAAAAAATAGATAAAAAGACCGATCACGAGCCAGACAAAGAAGCGGCGCCAGGTCTCGAGCGGCAAGCTTAGCATCAACACGAAACAAAACAGAACACCGAGAATAGGGAACAACGGAACCAGAGGAACGCGAAACGGTCGAGGCCGCTGAGGTGCGGTCCGGCGCAGGACAATTACGCCGAGGCAAACCAACACGAAGGCAAAGAGCGTGCCAATGTTCGTCAAGTCCGCGAGCGAACCGATATCGGTCAGCATCGCCACTCCGCCAACAAAAATGCCGGTCCAAATGGTGGTGATGTGTGGCGTCCGAAACCGCGGATGAATTTTTGCGAAATATTGGGGGAGCAAACCATCGCGGGCCATGGCCATAAAAATGCGCGGCTGCCCGATTTGGAAAACAAGCAGGACTGACGTAATGCCCGCAAGTGCGCCGGCACTGATGAGCGCCGTCGCCCACGGTCGGTCGGCAAATGCGGTCGCGACTGCCGCAGGATCGCCAAGATAAGTTGTATACTTTCGCATCCCGGTAATGATGGCCGCCATCAAGACATAGAGCACCGTGCAAATAATAAGGCTGGCGATGATTCCGATTGGCATGTCGCGCTGCGGATTTTTTGTTTCCTCCGCCGTCGTCGAGACGGCGTCGAATCCAATGAAGGCGAAAAACACGATGGCAGCGCCGCTCATCACCCCGCCAATTCCGGTCGGAAGGAAAGGATGCCAATTGGTCGGATGAACAAGGAATGCGCCAAATGAAATCACAAACACCACGACGGCGATTTTGATGACGACGATAGTCGTATTCGCTCGCGCGCTTTCGCGAATCCCATAGATCAGCAACACGGTCACGGCAGCGACAATGAGAAGCGCTGGAAGATTTAGTGCGATCGCGTGGCCGGCAATAGTCGGAAGCGTGGTCGAAGAATAGTTCGCCAGCGTGTCACCGCCTTGCGCGATGATACTACTCGCCGTTGTGTAATCGTTCACCAACCAAAGCGGAAATTTCAGACCAAGAAGGCTGCCGCACAGCCTGACGAAATATCCGGACCATCCGACCGCGACCGCCATGTTGCCTACCGCGTACTCAAGAATGAGATCCCAACCGATGATCCACGCGATGATCTCGCCGAGCGTCGCGTAGGAATACGTGTAAGCCGATCCCGAGACCGGAATCATCGCGGCAAGTTCGGCGTAACAAAGCGCGGCGAATCCGCACGCGACACCGGCCACAACGAACGAAAGCATAACCGCCGGTCCCGCTCCCGGTCGACCGAAAACCAGGGGCGCATGTGTTATCCACGACTGAATGAAATTGAGCACCGGCGTTTTCAAAATCGATCCGACTGCCTGTCCTTGTTCCCCCGCCGCCGCCGTTCCCGCCAGCGCGAAAATTCCAGTTCCGATGATGGCCCCGATGCCGATGCAGGTCAGAGCGAACGGACCAAGTACACGCTTCATTTGACGCTCGGGCGCTTCCGCCTCGGCAATCAAATGGTCAGCGCTTTTGGTTTTGAAAAGATGCCAAGCCACTCGTCTAAGATCGTGTCACTTCAGCCTTTTGGAGGTCAATCCTAAGTTTCGACGTCGATCTTGGGTATTGTCGATCTTGGCGCGCGTTTAGCTCCTTGGATCGACATGTTCGACATGAGCCCGGCAAATTTGATCGGCGGCTTTCTTTTTGGCTCGATCGGATTTGTCGCCTTTATCTACGGCAAACGCATGAACCTGTGGAAAATGATGTTTGCCGGTCTCGGGCTGATGATTTTCCCTTATTTTATCGCCAATACCGCGATCATGTACGCGGTCGGCGTAATCGCCTCTGCCACGCTTTTCTTTTTGCGCGACTAAAGAAATGCGGAGCCCGCGCTTGGCGGGCTCCGCCGATTGTCCTAACGAGCAAAACGAATTCCTTCCTCGACTTGAGCGATCGCGCGATCCACCAGCTCGATCGCACGTTCGCGATGGCCGCCCTTGTTTGGCTCAGCGCGTTGCAATGCTTCACGCGCTTCGCGCAAATGGCGGAGCGCATTGTCCATATGCGGCTGACGCGCCGACGCCGAACTCAGATTGAACGCCGAAATCACGGCCAGCATAACGAAACCCATCTTTAATGTTTTCATCGCACTGGTCTAACGAGTACAGGGTACAACGTCAAGACAGGCACCGCCTTACACAGTGAGAGTGGACGTAGCGAATACATTTTTGTAATCTCGCGCCGCGATGGCCGACGAATCGGTAAAGCTCATCCTCGGCGACACCGCCATTGCGGCGGTGGAGAGATCTCCTGGCCGGCGCTTTTTCGGCCGCCGCAAAGATCGACAACGTCCGCCGTTGTCGCATTGCGAGAATTGCGGGGCGCAACTGACCGGCCGGTATTGCGCCCAGTGCGGACAGGCGGCGGTCGATTACCGGCGTTCGTTCCGGCATGTGATCGTCGATGTTCTGGATTCGTTCCTGAATTGGGATTCGAAATTTATCGCGACCATCGCACTTCTCATTGTCAAACCGTGGCGCCTAACGAATGAATTTCTGGCCGGGAAACGCGTTCGTTATGTGCATCCGCTTCGGCTCTACTTGCTCGCCAGTATTGTGTTTTTCTTCGTCGTGAATTACTGGGCCAAGGCGATTCCTCAAACTAAGCTGTCGGACCAAGACCGCGCCGAAATCCAAGCCGAACTCAAAAACGAGGACTTGCCCCCGGAAGCGCGCGCCAAAATCGAACAGGCGCTGAAGCTCGATAGCCCGAGTCCTGCGCCAACTTCTGCCAGTCCAGCCGCGCCCAAGCCTCCGGGTTCCCCGCCGGAAGCGAGCGCCAAAACGGACCAGGCTTTAAGCAAGAAAAGCGAACCCGCATTCTTTCAATCCGGGAAGCCGCAAAGCCCAATGGAAAAATGGTTTGAACAGCGCGCGAAAGAAAAATTTGGCGAGCATGGCGCAAATGCCAAAGCGTTTATCATCACTCTGATCAACAATTTGCCGGGGATGATGTTATGTTGTGTCCCGCTCTTTGCTTTCGTCCTGAAGGTTCTCTATATCCGCCGCAAAATTTTCTACATCGATCATTTAATCTACGCGCTGCACATTCACACGTTCGCTTATGTCGGCATCATGCTCATTGTTGGTGCGACGATCGGTTTGAATCGGGTGGCGCCGAATATGATGGGCTGGATCGCGATTCCGTGGGTTGTGTTCGCGGCCCAAATTCTTATTTCGATCCGGCGCGTTTATCGACAAGGCTGGTTCATCAGCATATTCAAGTTCCTTTTCGGCGGGTTAGTTTATCTGATCGTGCTTTCGACCGGACTTGGTGTGACCTTTTTCGTAACTCTGATCATGCCATGAAAAAAATAATTCTATTCGCTGTGCTCGCTCTGGCGACTGAAGGATTGGGTGCGGCACCCAAGATCGCCTTCGAGCGCGACAACGCGGTCTGGATCGCGAATCTCGATGGCACCGGTCAGAAAAAAATCGCTGACGGAATTTTTCCCGCCATTTCGCCGGACGGAACACGCGTTGCGTTTACCACGGTGGAAAAATCCGACACGCGTTATGTGCGGCACATCGCGGTGGTGGAGATTGCGACCGGCAACACGAACACCTTCGAAAATGTTCCGAGCGACAACGTCTATTACCCGCAATGGTCGCCGGACGGGAAACGCATTCTCTTTACCCTCCGGCAAAACGAGGTTTGGAACCTCGCCACCATTGCTCCGGAGGGAAGGGATTTTCACATTTTGAAAAAGGGCGCACAAAATCAGGCCACGCTTTACTCGCCTTGCTGGGCGCGCGACGAAGGATCGATCTTTTGTCAGGACATGACCAACATTTACCAAATCAGCCTCGATGGCTCGATGCTCGGGCAATGGAAACCCGAGAAGATCATTCCCAATGGCGGCACGAGCGGTGATGGACGAATTGCCGTCTCGCCCGACGGCAAACGTCTTCTTCTATCCATCGACATGGGCGAAGAACATAACCGCAAAGATTGGGACGGTCCGCCGCCGGCCTTGTGGACATTTGAGATCGCCACGCAGAAAGCTGTGCGCATCACGTCGAAAACACTCTTTGGCTGGGACGGTTGTTGGCTCGACAACGACAACATACTGTTCTTGAGCCAGGCCGCCGGCGAAAAATCAGCCTCGATTTATCGAATGTCGATCAACGGAAAGAATTTAAAGCGCTTGATCAAAGACGCGCGCTTCCCGACAGTGAGCGCGCCGTGATTCGGGCGCGTTAACTCAAAAGCTCTCTCGCTTTCGCTAACGCGTCCGCAATCTTGCCCGGGTCCGTTCCGCCGCCCTGCGCGTTCTCCGGGCGACCCCCGCCTTTGCCGCCAACGATTGGCGCGATCTCCTGGATGATTTTGTTCGCCTGAAACTTCGACGTCAGCGCTTTCGGAACGCTTGCAAATAACGCGACGCGACCATCTTTTTCGCCGGCAAGAAAAATTGGGCCATCGAATTTTGTTTTGAGAGCGTCGGCCACAGATTGAAGAAGTTTGCCATCGCCGTTCTCAACTTCTGCAACACAGAACTTTTTCTTGCTATGCGACTGCACAAGCTCGTTCGCGATGGCGGCCGCCCGGCTCTGCAATTCGGCATCCG
>DASYVQ010000114.1:0-26624 GCA_035936875.1 Chthoniobacterales bacterium | reverse complement strand
CTACCCGCGCCTGCACCGACGCCAACCTGTCGATCTTTGGCTCGCGAGCCCTTTCCGTCTCGTTGATGTCGATCTTCTGTGGTCCACAGCGATTAAGTGTTTCGAGCGTGGCCCGGGAAACACGCGGCCGATGAAGATTCTCGTCGCGTATGCGCTCGAGGGTGGTCAGAACGGTTTCGAGCGCCGATGGAAATTGCATCGCTGGAATACTTGGAACTTTTGCGCGAGATCGCAAATCTTTTTGACTCGTGAAAGCTTTCGGAGTTGATCGTGGCCTTATGAGTTTGAGGTTGAGCGACTACGATTACGCGTTGCCGGGAGAGCTGATCGCGAAGCGGCCGCTCCCACGCCGGGAAGATTCGCGGATGATGGTTTTGCACCGCAATCGGCAGCAGATCGAACACCGACAATTCCGCGAACTGAAAACTTTTTTGCAGCCAGGCGATCTCCTCTTGCTGAATAACACCCGCGTTCTGGCCGCGCGTCGATTTTCCGACGATGGCGCGATTGAATTTTTGTTTCTCGAAAAACTTGGACCCGCGCGCTGGAAATGTTTGGTCAAGCCTGGCCGCAAGGCGCGGGTTGGCGCCACGGCGAAGATCGACAATGCACTTTTGCGGGTCGAAGAAGTTTTACCGGCCGGTGAACGCATTGTCTCGCTAAGCGAGGATGTCGATCTTTACTCCGGCGGTTCGATGCCGTTGCCGCCTTACATCGGACGCGAAAGCGACATTGAAGATGAAGCGCGTTATCAAACCGTCTTCGCGCAAACGCCCGGTGCGCTTGCCGCGCCGACCGCAGGCCTGCATTTCACCGAAGAAATATTGAGCGAAATTCCGCACACGTTTGTAACGCTTCACGTTGGCACCGGGACATTTTGGCCGGTGAAATCGGAGAACATTACCGAGCATCGCATGCATCCCGAGTCGTTTTCGATTTCTGCTGAAGCGGCAAGCCAGATCGACAATGCGAAGCGAATCGTAGCCGTTGGAACAACCACCGTGCGCGTATTGGAATCGGCTCGGCGTGAAAACGGAAGGCTGATTGCGCAAACAGGATCGACCGACCTTTTCATTTATCCGCCATACGATTTTCAACATGTCGATCTGCTCTTCACCAATTTTCATCTGCCCCGTTCGACCTTGTTCATGCTCGTGAGCGCGTTTGCCGGTCGCGAGTTTCTATTGCGAGCGTACGCAGAGGCGATTCGCGAACGCTATCGCTTCTACAGTTACGGCGATTGCATGTTGATTTTGTAACTGTATCCTGCGCGCAAATGGCCGGTCTCGATCAACCGAAGGGCGAACTGGTGATCCAAACAATCGCCATGCCGAAGGATACAAATCCGAGCGGCGACATCTTTGGCGGCTGGTTGATGTCGCAAATGGATCTCGGGAGCAGCATTCTGGCCGCGAAAACGGCCAAGTCGCGTGTCGTTACCGTTGCGATGGAAGGCATGTCGTTTCTGCAACCGGTCAGGGTGGGCGACCGAGTTGCGTGCTACGCGCGAGTCGAGCACATCGGCCGCACTTCGATGCGAATTCCCGTGGAAGTTTGGGTGACGCGTTACAAAACGGGCGAGCAAGAAAAGGTCACGCACGGTGTTTTCACTTACGTCGCCCTGGGTGACGATGGGAAACCGATTCCAGTAAAGCGCAATGGCGCTTAAGGTTCGCCTTGCGTGTTGTCTTTTTCGGTTGCCGTCGATGCAGATACCGTGACGGGCTCGGCAACAGGTTCGCTAACAGATTCGGGAACCGGTTCGACAGTGGGCTGCGCGTTCATGCTGACTTTCGGCTCGCTCGGAGTGGTGTATTTCGCGTTGCGAAGTGCTGCCTTTTGTGAGCGGGCGATCTGGCGTTGGCGTCCGTGGATCTGTTTACGGACGTAGTTGCGGTAGGCCATTTGCTGGCGTCCACTCTTCGACATCCACGAGCACCCCGGCACAGCAAGGCAAAGGAGAACAATTGCTGCCACGAAAGTGAGGATCCGTTTCAAGATTTCTTTTTTGGAGCAAGACTCGTGCGCAACGGCGCATCGCCGGCGTTTTTCGCGCTTGCACGAAAGTCCAAAGCTGGGAGAAATAGCGCCATGAAAAATGTGCTCCAGTTGATCATTGCCGGTGCTTGCGCGGTCGCGACCACGGCCGCCGCCGCTGGTTACGAAGACGAGTATAACGCTTTGCTGAAAAAGTATCTGACGACCGACGGCGTCCGTTACGCCGCATGGAAAAGCAACGCCTCCGATGTCGCAGGTTTACAGAAAGTAGTCAACGCGATCGCGACCAATCCGGTGCCGCAAGGTCGCAACGAGCAATTGGCATTGTACATCAACGCTTACAACGCCTGGATTTTGCACGAAGCGCTCGCGAAATATCCGACCAAGAGCGTGAAAGACCCGCTCTTCACCTTCTTCTTGCTTCAACGAATCAAAGTCGCTGGCGAGCAAATGAGTTTTAATCACCTCGAGAAGGACATTATTCGGGCAAAGTTTGGGGAACCGCGCGTACATTTTGCGCTCAATTGCGCGAGCCACAGTTGTCCGCCGCTTAATCGCCAGGCATTTCGGGGCGATGAGCTCGATCAACAATTCGAGAAACTGGCGATGGCGTTCGTGAACTCGGAGAAGGGAGTAAGATATTCGCCGGACAAAAAGACGGCGGAGCTCTCGAAGATTTTCGACTGGTACAAAGACGACTTTAAAGGCGACGCAGTGATTGCATTCATCAACAAGCGCCGATCAACGCCATTGCCCAACGACGTCAAAATTAAATACCAGGACTACGATTGGGGTTTAAACGAGGCGAAATGAAGTTCTGCCGCGGCGACGGCGGAACTACAACAACTCGCGAACACAATTGACCGCCCGGAGGTAAACTTGATGCGGGCCGCCGCGGAGCAGCTCCTGGCTCAACAAGCTGACGGGATCGTCGTCTTGCGCGGGCATCATTTGAGGAATCGGTTTCTCATCCCGGCCGCGGCGCGAAACTTCAAGAAGATCGCCGCACTTTGCCGGAGCGACGACAAACTCGACGGCCCCCGAGCTGAGAACGACTTTGCCAACAGGGGCGCCGTTCGCCTCGCGCAGTACGATGTTGATCCTGTGCCCGTCGGCGTCGGCAAATCGAAGCGCCTTTGCATCCTTTGTCTTTTCGCAGCGCCAATTTAATTGGGCGCCGAACCAGCCGGCCAAAAGGACGGCGGTCGATCTACAACCCGGCGCAAAATCGATCTGTGCATTCTCGATTTCACTAAAGTGATGATGCGATCCGGGATGATCGAAAAATTGTGCGAGCGCGAAACGGACTTTGTCTAGCCGCGTCCAATTTAAATCGCAGAGCACGATGCGTTGCTTCGCTTCGCTCTGCGCCGTCTCGACCAAACGCATCTGCGCGTCGAAGTTTTTCCAGTTTTGGCTGTCGTAAATCAGTCGATCGACCCAGGCCCACAGTTGCGGATCCATCGGATCGGGAAATTCGTCCTGCCACCAAAGATAAAGCGGCAAATCGGAATCCAGATGAGAGAAGACAATACTCGGGAGCAAGTTTGTACAGGCGCCTTCGAGTCGAAACGAAATCTGCTCGGAGCAAATTTGTTTGCTCCTGCCGCCGCCGACGTGACAATGCGCGCTTATCCACGCTTCCACGCGATTTTCCTTCGCCTTGCGATCGGCCGCAATGACGATGGCGCGGCAGCTATAGGTCTGCGCAATTTTCGCAATCAGCTCTGTGTTCTTTTCCAGCGAACCAGGCGCTTTACTGTAAACCGCAAGATTGATTAGCGACGCGCGCGTCATCGCGCCTTCGCCTTTCTGCCAAAGCTTTTTCAGCTTCTTGTCGATCGTGCCCACTTCGACTTGCAGGCCTAACGAATAATCTTCGGCGACTTCAGGCATCGGTCACAATCTCCTCCAGGCGCGGCCATCGCGGGCGAGCAAATTGTCGGCTTCTTCCGGTCCCCACGAACCCGCGGGATAAAAAAACAGTTCGGGAGCATCTTTCTTCGCCGCCCACGCATTTTCGATGACGTCGATGAACGTCCAGGCTTGTTCGACCTCATCACGCCGGGCGAAGAGCGTGGCATCGCCACTCATGGCATCGAGCAGCAGACGTTCATAGGCTTCCGGGCTCGCCTTGCCAAATGATGTTCCGTAATGAAAATCCATCTTCACCGGCTCAATCCGAAAACTTGTGCCCGGCATTTTGGCTTGCATGCGCAGCGAAATTCCTTCGTCCGGTTGAATCCGAATGACGAGCACGTTTTCCTCGGTCGATTGCTTGTTGAACAGGACGAGCGGCGCCTTTTTGAAATGCACTGAGATCTCCGTGCCCGACTTCGGCAATCGTTTGCCGACACGCATGTAGATGGGCACGTCCCACCACCGCCAATTGTCGATGTTGAGCCGCAGCGCAACGAACGTGTCGGTCATCGAGTTTGGATTGACATTGTTTTCTGCCCGATAAGCCGGGACCGGCTTGCCATTGATCGCGCCCTCGGCGTACTGGCCGCGCACAACCGAATTTGCGACTTCATTTGGAGCGAAGCGCCGAAGCGATCCGACGACTTTCACTTTCTCATCGCGAATGTTGTCTGCGCCCAGGTCAGTCGGCGCTTCCATCGCGATCAGGCAGAGCAGCTGGAGCAAATGATTCTGCACCATGTCGCGCAATGCGCCCGCGCCTTCGTAGTAACCGGCGCGACCTTCCACTCCGAGAGTTTCCGCGGCGGTGATCTGGACGTGATCGATGTAGCGCGTGTTCCAGAGCGGTTCGAAAATCGCATTCGCAAAACGCAGCACCAAAATATTCTGCGCGGTTTCTTTTCCCAGAAAGTGGTCGATCCGGTAAGTTTGTTCCTCGGCGAATGAAGTGTGGACAACGCGGTTGAGTTCCCGCGCGGACGCGAGATCTTTTCCAAACGGTTTTTCCACAATCACGCGCGCCCAACTTCCTTCCCGCGCTTCGTTCAATCCTGCGGCTTTGAGGTTCTTCAGAATCGGTTCGAACTGGTCGGGTGCGACCGCGAAATAAAAAAGCCGGTTGCCGCGCGTCCCGCGTTCCTGGTCGATCTTGTCGAGCTTTGCCGCCAAACTTTTGTAGCCGGGTTCATCGCCGAAGTCGCTTTGATGATAAAAAATCGATTGCCCGAACGTTTTCCAGATCTCGTCGCGGACCGGCTGCCGTGAAAACTTTCTCGTCGCTTCCTCCATTTCGCGGCGAAATTCGTCGTCAGTCTTTTCGCGCCGCGCAAAACCGATGACGGTCACAGCGGGCGGAAGTTCGCCGTCGGCGGCGAGATTATAAAGCGCGGGAATAAGTTTGCGATGCGCCAGGTCGCCGGTCGCGCCGAAGATGACGACGCTGCACGGTTGCGGCACGGCGCGGGTGGACAGCCCTTCGCGCAACGGATTCACGTTTTCCTGATCACTCGCTCTGTTCATGAAGCATGCGCAGATTACGCAGATTCCCGCGGATTGATAAGATGAAAATCTACAACTAAAACGGCAGCGGAAATCTCCGGGTTAATTCAAGCACCTTGCCGCGCACTCGCTCTAGCGCGTCGGCATCGGAGCGTTTCTCCAGCGCCTCCGCGATCAAATCCGAGATCTCGAGCATCTCTTCCTCTTTCATCCCGCGCGTAGTGACTGCAGGCGTACCAATGCGGATGCCGCCCGGCTTGAAAATTGGGTAGGTGTCGAACGGAATCGCGTTTTTGTTCACTGTAATGCCGGCGCGATCAAGAATTTCCTGCGCTTCCTTGCCATTAATTTCCTTCGGGCGAAGATCGACGAGCATGAGGTGATTGTCCGTTCCGCCCGAAACGATTCGATAACCGTGCTTGGCGACTCCGGCGGCGAGCGCTTTCGCGTTGACGACTACTTGTCGCTGATAGTCCCGGAACTGCGGCTGCAGCGCTTCGTGAAAACAAACCGCTTTCGCCGCAATAACGTGCATGAGCGGACCGCCCTGCACGCCGGGAAAAAGCGTGGAGTCGATTTGCTTCGCGAATTTCTCCTCGCACAGAACAATGCCGCCGCGCGGACCGCGCAAACTTTTGTGCGTTGTCGTCGTCACAAATTGCGCGTGCGGAATTGGGCTGGGATGCTGACCGCCCGCCACCAGCCCGGCGATGTGCGCCATGTCGATGAAAAGAATCGCACCCACGGAATCGGCGATTTGGCGCAGTCGCGGAAAATCAATCGTGCGCGGATAGGCCGACGCACCGGCGGTGATCATGACTGGCCGCACTTCCTCGGCTTGTTTCTGCAGCGCGTCGTAATCGATCATCTCGGTCTTTTCGTCCACGCCGTAATGCGTGACTTGATAGAATTTGCCGGAAAAATTTGCCGGGTGTCCATGGGTGAGATGACCGCCATGGGCGAGGTTCATCGTCAGGATTTTGTCGCCCGGTTTAATCGCGGCGAAATAAACGGCCATGTTGGCTTGCGCGCCGCTGTGCGGCTGCACGTTTACATGTTCGGCGCCGAACAGTCTCTTCGCCCGATCGATCGCCAGTTGTTCGGCAACATCGACATTTTCGCACCCGCCGTACCAGCGTTTCCGCGGATAACCTTCCGCATACTTGTTTGTCAGAACGCTGCCCTGCGCTTCCATCACCGCGCGGCTGGTAAAATTTTCCGAGGCAATCAGCTCGATATTTTCGCGCTGACGTTTCTCTTCCGCGCTGATCGCATCGAAAATTTCGGGATCAACCTTTCGGAGCGCTTCGCCGTAAACGCGGGGCGTCGTCGGCCCCGTCGGACCGCATCCGCTTCGTTGAGGAAGATCGCTCATGCGATAAGAAGATATGTCGGGCGCGGGCGCCGCACCAGGACGCACGAATTCTGTTTGTTCTACAAAAGCGAGCACACTGGGCAAGGCGTTTTTGATGGTCCGCGCGCATTCTTCGTAAACATCCCGGCCAAGGCCGATCGGGTCCGGCACATCGCGCCAAACGGTTGCGCCCGGCTCTTCAAATTCGCGGAGCAAAAAAGATTTTTCGGCGCCCTGCGGAAACAGCATTTGGATCGTTTCCAGATGCGCGCCGGTCATGGCAAAAACATGCGTGGCGCGATCAACCAGCGCGGCGGTGAGCGGTTGGCTGCGCAGATCGCTGATATTGACGCCTTGCTCTTCGCAAACTTGCACTGCGTAAAGGCTTGGCGGCTGCCCGCGCACGGCATGCACCCCTGCCGACGCGATTTCAACATCTTTGCGATTGCCAATCGAACGCCGAAAGAGCCCTTCCGCGATGGGGCTACGGCAAATGTTACCCGTGCAGACAAAGAGAACGCTTTTCACGATTGGCGCCGCGCCAGCGCGCGCGTAAACAAATTAGGATCGAACATGATCATGTCAATCGAGCGCCGCCCGGCTTGATTTAAGGAAAGATGGCTGGCTAGCCTTATGCTTACGTTGGTGCGCGATGAAGAGATTGTGGATCCTGATCGGGAGGCAACGGTAATGCCCGCGGCCGCAAACTCCGGCGTTGACCTCACGCCGCAGGAACAATCGATCGTGCGGCCTTACCGTAATCCGAAACGAACCGGCCTGGTCTGGTTACTTCGCTCGTCAATTCAGTGCACGGCGGTCGCCGGGATTTTTCTTTCTCTCGCGCTTGCGCGCAATGAACCGCGTTATGCCATCGGCATTTTCGCCATGTTCGTGCTCTATCTTGCCATCCGCGTTTACAGCGCGCGCCGCATCGCTGGCATCATGCCGCGCATCCTCCGCCGTTACGAAGAGCGCATCGCCGAACTCAAAGGGCAGCTCGGCAAGATCGACAGCGAAGAAGTCTCATCTCGGAACGCCTAGCGGCCAGCAAAGCACGCGCTAGAATGCGCAGATGCGTTCGCGCTGGAAAAAGATTCGCTACCGGCTGGAATGGTTCGGACTAAGTCTTGCCACCAAGCTGGTTCCGTTGCTCTCGCACAAAAGTTGTCTGCGTCTGGCAAGCGCTCTCGGGAGGTTGATGTCGATCTTTGATCGGCACGGCCGCGCCGTCGCGCTGAGCAATCTCGAAGTCGCGCTCGGCGATCGGTTGTCGATCTCACAGCGCAAACGAATCGTCCGGCAATCGTTTCAACATTTTGCCCGCACCATGCTCGATCTCTTATGGAGTCCGCGCCTCAACCGCGAAAATTTTCGCGATTACGTCGAGTTCGAAAACTTGGAAGAGATCGACCGAGCGACCGGACCCGAGCGCAACTTCATCACCGCTTGTTATCACTACAGCAACTTCGAATGGTTCAGTCTGGCAAGTGGGTATTCGGGATTGGCCGGTACAATCATCTCGCAGGAATTCAAGAACTCGCTGCTCGATTCGATCTTCAAAAAAATTCGCGAGCAATCGGGGCACGAACTAATTCCCCGTGAGCGAGGTATCATCCGGCTTTACAAAGTGCTGCGCCGAAAAGGGCGCACCGCGCTACTTGTCGATCTTACCGTGCCGCCTGATCAAGGCGCGGTCGTGATCGAATGTTTCGGATTGAAGACGAGCGTGACCTCGGCGCATGCCTGGCTTCATAAGCAGACCGGTGTGCCGATTATCCCAGTGCACTGCGAACCGCGTGCGTGCGGTCGCTATCGAGTCGTCTTTCATCGCAAGATCGACACGACCGAGGGCATGACGCATCAGCAGATCGCGCAAGCGTGCTGGAACTCATTTGCGCCTTATGTGGAGAAAAATCCGGCGCCATGGCTCTGGATGTACAAACATTGGCGTTATCGTCCACTGAATGCGGATCGGCCGTATCCATTCTATTCCAAGGTCAACGAAGCGTTCGATGAAATCCTGCGCGAGGAATCCAGCGGCATGGTTGGCGATCCTACGTTATCGCAGTGACAAGGACAGGTTGACAAAGAGCGCGCATGCTTCTCCAATAAGAAGTTATGCGAACTGTTTCCCGCTTAGTTTTCCCTATTTTCGCCGGCGCGCTTTCGCTTCTAACCGGCTGCACCACTGGGCCGCTGGCCGGGATGCGCGGAGGCGCTTACCATGTCACGGCCCATCGCCCGCAGGACCCGTCGGCGGTCCAGGTGAAGGTTTCGTTATCGAAGCAAAACATTTATGTGATGGAGCACGGCAATTGTCTCATGGCGGTGGCTTGTTCGGTGGGTTTGCGTGACAAACCGACGCCGCGCGGCAATTTCACCATCTATAGCAAGATCGAGCATAAACGCTCAGGGTCGTACGGGTTCAGCGTCCAAGGCAATAACGTAGTGCCGACTACCTCCGGCCACGCTTCCGGACGCTATGTCGGATATCCCATGGGTTATTGGTGCGAATTCGCGCCGGCTTACGGCTTTCATCAGGGGTTTGTTCATCCGAATCCGCGCACCCACGGTTGCATTCGTCTCAAAGGCGAAGCTGCGCCGAAGTTTTACGCCCTCGTGCGGACGGGGACGCCTGTGAGCATTGCCACGACCCAACCGGAAGACGAGACGATAGGCCCGAAGGTGCAACGCGTGGACGATTCGCGCACGCCGGATCCCGATCCGCACATCATGATTTCGGATTCGGCGTTTCAAAAACCGACCGGGCAGTTGCTTGAGTAACGCGATCGCGGCAAGTCGCCGCATAATTTTGTGAGCACAAACCTCATCTCCAGCGGCACGACGGCGCGTGAAAAAGTGAACTTGCGCACGCCGGACGTGATGGCCGCGGTGCAGGAACAAGTCGAGTCGCATTACCGCAGCGATATTGTGGAAAAAGTGCGACGCGCGGGCGGAATCATTTCCGTGGGCGAGACCACGGTGCGCCTGGCCAAACAATTTGGCTTTTGTTACGGCGTCGAGCGCGCGATCGATCTCGCTTACGCCGCGCGCAAAGTTTTCAAAGACCGCCGGCTATTCATCGTCGGCGAAATCATTCACAATCCGGAGGTCAACCACCAAATCGCGTCGTTAGGCATCAAAAACCTGACCGGCAAAAACAAACAGGCCGAGATTTCCGATCTGCAACCGGATGACATCGTGATCGTGCCGGCCTTCGGCACCGAATTGTCGATCTTGCAGCAGATCAAGGAGCGCGGCTGCCAGATTGTCGATACCACCTGCGGGGACGTGATGAGCGTTTGGAAACGTGTCCGCAAATACGCGAGCGAATCCGCCACCTCGATCATTCACGGCAAGGCGGAACATGAAGAGACAAAGGCAACCAGCTCGCGCGCTCTCGGCGACGGCAAAGGACATTACCTCGTTGTGCTCACTTTGGCCGACACCGATTACGTTTGTAATTACATCCGGCACGGCGGCGATAAGCAGGCCTTTCTGGATAAGTTTCGCGGCGCTTATTCGCCCGGCTTCGATCCGGACATCCATTTGCAAACCGTCGGCGTAGCCAATCAAACGACGATGTTGCGCGGCGAAACCGAGGAAGTGCAGAGACGAATTCGGCAAGCGATTATCGATCGGGATGGAGCTGAGCTAGGCGCGAAAAACTTTCGCTTCTTCGACACTATTTGCGGCGCGACCCAGGAGCGACAGGACGCGTTGCGCGAATTGCTCAATGTCAAAATGGACCTGTTGCTTGTGGTCGGCGGTTACAACAGTTCGAACACTTCACACCTAGCGGAGATGGGTGAAGAAAAATTGCCGACCTATTTCGTGCTCAATGCCTCGCGGCTGGCTTCACGCGACGAAATCAAACATTACGACCTGCACCAGAAACAGGAAGTCATCGCGAAAAATTGGCTGCCGGAAGGTCCCGCCGTGATCGGCATCACCGCTGGCGCGTCATGTCCCAATAATTTGATCGAAGAGACTTTGATCCGTCTGTTCGAGCTGCGCGGAATTCCGAGAGAAGAACTCGAGCTCGCCGCCTAAGGCTTGTCCTGAGCGCAGTCGAACGGATCGACAATGGAGGGACACGCGCCGTCGTGTCCCAAAAATATGGGCGCCGACGGCGCGGCGCCCTCCAATTCTTTTACGAAGCACGTTACGGTTGGTAGGCGGAGCGCCTGCCCTACAATTTTCCGCCGCAGACGCGCCGCGCGATTGGCTTGACAGCAAACATCGACATCGTCAGCCTCAGCGGCCATGAACTCTCTGAATCGATTTGCGGATCCGTTTTATTGCATGACGCGGCTGATCGTCGGTTTGATGTTTGCCTCTCATGGCGGCCAATTAGTGCTCGGCATGTTCGGCGGGATGCCCGGATCAGGCGACGCGTGGTTGCAGGTTGGCGGTTGGATTCAACTTGTTGGTGGATTTCTAATTGCCTTTGGTCTGCTGACGCGCCTGGCGGCGTTCCTGTGCAGCGGCATGATGGCTTTGGCGTATTTTAAGTTCCACGTGGCAGCCGCGGCCACGCTGTCAGCAAAGTTTTTCCCGATCTCGAGCGCCGGACCACAAGTTTCGAATAAAGGCGAGCTGGCTATCTTCTATTGCTGGTTTTTCTTGTTCGTCGTGTTTTATGGCGCCGGTCGCTGGAGCGTGGATGCGCTATGGTGCAAGAGCAGAGGTTCGACAACAACGCCGCCGCCTGCTTGACCGAACACGAAGATTGACAATGTCACTTCGATGAAACGCGTTCTCTTCGCGTTTGTATTCGTTCTCCTCGCGCAATCGGTTCACGCGCAGGAAGTGAAGGATTTTGGCAGGGAGCGTCTGAACAGTTCGCCGCGGCACGGCGAATGGGTCGATATCAAATCGGGCGATCGCACGATCAAAGCGTTCGTCGTTTATCCCGAATCGAAAAATAAAACGCCGGCCGTGCTGGTCATTTCCGAAATCTTCGGCCTGACCGATTGGGTCCGCAGTTTGTGCGACGAGCTCGCCGAGAACGGCGTCATCGCGATCGCGCCCGATTTGCACAGCGGCCAAAAGCTTGAAGATCTCGACGCGGCGCGCAAAGCGACGTCCGCTTTGCCGAAGGAACAGGTCAAAGCCGATCTCAACGCGACGGCCGATTACGCGCTCAAGATTCCGGCGTGCAACGGAACGCTCGCGGTTTGCGGATTTTGCTGGGGCGGGGGATGGACGTTTCAATACGCGAGCATCAATCCGAAATTGAAAGCGGCCTATTCATTTTACGGAGTCGCGGTCGACAACGCCGATGACGCGAAGAAGGTCGCCTGTCCGGTTTACGGATTCTACGCCGAGAATGACGAGCGCGTGGACGCAACCATTCCGAAAGCGGAAGAACTCATGAAAGCCGCCGGGAAAAAATACGAGCCGGTAATTTACAAAGGCGCCGGCCACGGTTTCATGCGCTCAGGCGAACCGAACAACCCGAATATGCGCGAAGCCGACAAAAAAGCGCGGGACGAAGCCTGGACGCGCTGGAAAACGCTGCTCAAGCAACTGCCGTAGAATTTGGTAGGGACAGCGCGCTGCGCTGCGTCCCTAACAATTCATTTCGCGCTCGATAATTCGTCGACGAGCGGCTGCGCGTCGTAAACATTCCGTAGGGCTTCGATGATGGCGGCGGAATCGACTGAGACGGCGCGCGCTTGTTTGTCGGTGAAGATGCAATCGAGGACGAGCGATTGAATGTTGCCGTCGAAAATGATCCCGACGAATTCGCCGGCCTTGTTCACGACGGGACTGCCGCTGTTGCCGCCAATGATGTCGGCGTCGGAAACAAAATTGTAAGGCGTGGTTAACGCCACCTTCTCTTTTTTGTCGATCCAGCGCTGCGGCAGATCGAACGGCGGTCTGTTTTGGTGCTCGGTCGCGCGTTCGTACATGCCTTGGAAATTTGTGAACGCGGGAATTTGTTTCCCGTTCTCTTCGTAACCGCGCACCGTTCCGTAGGAAATCCGCAGCGTAAACGTGGCATCCGGATACGAGCTCGTGCCCTCAGTGGCAAAGCGCGCCTTGGCGATCACCGCGTAAGCCTGCTGTTTAATTTCTTCCTGCGTTTCGAAAATTTTCTTCGCCTGGCGCGCAGTCGAATCGATGGCGCGCGCAATGTCGATCATCGGATCGTGCGCCGCTTCGATGGCCGCTTTGCCGCCGGCGTAAAGCTTTTTGCGGAACGCGACATCTTTGAGCTGCGTTCCTTTAATCAAGTTCGATGCGCGTTCGACCGGCGATTTGTCGCCCAGCACCATTTTTATGTGTGGATCGCTGGCGCCGAACGCGCTGGCCAGATCGGTGAATGAATCCGTCAACGTGAGCGACTCGACATCGTCATAGACCGGCTCGGTGGAAAAAAGTTCCAGCTCAAGCGATTCGCGGGTGCTATCGCGAAATTCCTGGAAACGTTCGCCGTTCGGTTTGGCCCGTTCATCCGCGGCGCGCACGAGCAGCCGCGCATACTTGAAAAGGGTGCTATAAAATGCGCGCGGCTGGCGATAGAGCCCGGCCGTAGGGCGCTCCTGCTCGAAGTAATTGTAAACGCGAGCATTCTTCAGGATTTCGGCCTGCGCGTTCTTGATTCTATCGAACGCAGACGTCGCCGATGCCAGCTTTGGATCGCGCCCGATTGCGGCGCGCAATTTCTGCTCGCGAGCCTGCAGCGCCTGCCAGACTTGCGGATCGAGCAAGCCGGCGAGATAACCATCGTAGCGTTTGCGATTGTTCTGCACACCGAAGAAATCGTCCCGGACGCGCCGCGCATTTTCGAAAGTGCGCTCGCCGAAACTGTGCAGAAGGACTTCGCGTTGCTTAAACATCCCGAGGACGTAAGGGAGAAAGCGGTCGCGCATGTCGGCCAGTTCATCGACCGTGAGTTGCCGGTCCGTTTTGCCGGGATGGCCGCTGACGAAAGTCAGTTCGCCGTCGACCGGTCCGCGCGGATTCATTTTCAGGTAATTGTCGATCTTGGCCGGCTGGCCGTTTTCATAGGCGCGAAAGAGGCAGATATCGAGATCGAAGCGTGGATATTCGAAGTTGTCCGGATCGCCGCCGTAAAATGCGATCTGTTGCTCGGGTGCAAAGACCAGGCGCACGTCGTCGTAACGTTTGAAGCGATAAAGATGATAGGCGCCGCCCTGATAAAGCTTGATCACGTCCGAGCGGAGCCCGGTTTTGTCTTTGCTTTCTTTTTCGATTGCGGCGATGACCGCCTTGCGCGCATCGGAAGCTTTCTCGCTTGTCATGTCCGGTTTAACAGCGCCGTTCACGCGCGCGGTCACGTCTTCGATCGACATGAGGACGTTGAGCTCAAGATCGACACATTTCTTTTCGTCGGTCCGCGCCTTGGCGTAAAAGCCGTCACGGAGATAATTGTGCTGCTCATCGGAGAACTTTTGCAGCGCATCGGCGCCGACATGATGATTCGTGATGACGAGTCCCGTGGCGGAAACAAACGAGCCGCTGCCACCGGAATTGAAACGGACGCTGGCTTTCTGCAGGTGCTCGAGCCACTGCGGTGTCGGCTCGAAATTATATTTCTCCTTGAGCTGTTTGGTCGGCGGCGCGTTGTAGAGCCACATTCCCTCATCGCCAAACGCGCGATCACCCAGGCCGGCAAGCAAGACGCAAAAGCATACGGAAGGCAGAATTTTTCGCATTCCGCAGCATAATCGCCAGCCGAAGCGCGACAACTCTTCTCGAATGACTTGTCCTTTACGTGGACCTTGTTTGTTTTCGTCGGGCGAAAAAGCCGGGGACGGCGCTGGCGGCGAGCAAACCGATGACCGTCACGGCGATTGTGATTTCAGCGAGCGCAAAGGTGGCGCGGGCGAACTTTGTAGCCACGAAACTCATTATTATTAAGGACAGCAAATCGGGTTCCAGCGTTACAAAAAAGATCGGCGAAACGCGCACACGAGTTTGATTAGTACTCTTTAGCTCGTCGCCTCTCCCTTAAAAAGGGAGAGGGTAGGGTGAGGGTTCGATATGGTACATCCACTTACTCTGGATTCCCTCACCTCAGTCCTCTCCCCTTCACAAGGGGAGAGGCGGATGCACTCAATGCCATATGGCCGCTGGCGTCCTCGCCAATCGCGCGGTCATAGTTGTAGATTGCCGCCATGTCTTGGAGCAAGCGCGGCCAACTCGAACGACTCGATTTCATTGTTGCCGGCGCGCAGAAATCGGGCACGACCGCGCTGCATTATTTTCTGAGCAAACATCCGGACATTTCGCTGCCGGACAAACAGGAGATGCACTTCTTCGACGACGAAGAAATTTTTTCGCGACCAGCCGATTATGGATTGTTACATCGACATTTTTCACCAGTGGCAAGATCGACAACCCCGAAGAAATCGGGGCTCGCGAAGTCTTTCGGAGTCTCCGGTGAAAGCACGCCGAGTTACATTTATTGGAAGCCGGCGATGGAACGGATTTGGAATTACAATCCGAAGATCAAGCTGTTGGTTTTACTTCGAAATCCGGTCGACCGCGCTTTCGCTCATTGGAACATGCAACGGTTTAAAGACCGCGAGCCGCTCGATTTTCTTGAAGCGGTGAAGCAGGAAAAAAGTCGGATTACGCCGCCGCTTTCTGTGCAGGCCCGGCGCTATTCATATGTCGATCGAGGATTTTACTCCGATCAACTTGAGCGTGTTTTCAAATTGTTTTCGAGAGAGCAGGTGATGGCCATCAGGTTCGAGGAGTTTCAAAAGCAGAAGCAACAAACACTCGACTCGATTTTTCGATTCCTCGGCCTAGAGCCATTGCGGCGGATTCGCGACAAGGATCGCAATGTCGTGCCGTATGCGCGGGAGATGACTGCGGAAGAACGCAGATATCTTTACGCCATCTTCGGTTGGGATATCGCCAAACTCGAAGAGTTGCTTGGCTGGGATTGTTCCGACTGGAAGTTACTGTAGTCGCTTCGCTGTGCGAAGCGCGGCACTGATGTATTCGACAACCGCGTACCGCGTCGCCCACAGGGCGACGGCTACAGCAACCGTCGGATTTGTTTGAATCGCGGACGCTGATTCGGGTCCGCGGCGAAGAGCGCTTTTGAGCGAAAGATGCGTGCGCCTTCCGCGAGGAAGCAAGCGTGCAATTCGTCAGTAAAGAACGAGCTGCCGTCGGGCCGCGGATTGAAGTCGAGAAGCAAACGGCCTTCTGGTTTCAGGAACCGAGATCGAACGTCGTTGATAAAAAATTTCCAGTCAGCTGACGCCCACTCATTGAAATCGCCGTTTTGCGCGCGGCCCAGCCGGTGAAAACAAATGCGATGCGCTGTAACGAGATCGAACTTTTCGCCTACATCGGGGAGTGGAGTTTGTGGATCGATCCGTGAAATCGTGCGCGGCACGTTCAGCAGCGTAGTCGTCGCGCGGTAAAGTGGCTCGTCATCCGTATCGAGGCCGAGGCCTTCGTGTCCGAAAAATTTACAAACGTAGAGGAAATAACCGGCGCCGCAGCCAAGGTCGAGAATGCGCAGCGGGGACGTGCGATCGAGCCAGAGATCTTGCGCGCGCTCCACGTTGATGCCGATCCAGTAAGTGGCGTCTTCGAAGCGGTTGATCCTGGCCGAATTGGATCGATAGGGATAACGCTCGCGGAGCTTTTCGAATTCGGTCCTGTCCAGGGTCTCGAGAACGCGACGGGCGCTCACCCGATGAATCCAGCGGCTGGCGTGTTCCGAAATGCTCTCGAGCAGTTCGAACGAGAACAGCTTTCGTAGTTTGCGCGAGAATTTCATTTTCGAGCCAAACCGTAGAACGTCCCTCAAAGATCGACAATGTGTAACGATGAATTTGCAAGGCCGGTTATTTACGAAGAAACGCGTTCTCGATATGCTCTGCGGCATGTCGATGTTGTTCCTCAATGAATGAGCGAATGAGGTCGTTGGCGGCGGCCGCGCTTTTGATTGTGTGCGTTTTTGTTTGGCTGGGCTTTGAAATTCAAAAAGGCCGGCTGACAAATACCGACGAGCTTGTCACTGCCGAACGCTCGCGCGAAATGCTGCTCACGGGTCAATGGACTGTGCAGTTTAACTTCCAGCCGTCGTTCGAGAAGCCGCCTTTGCAATATTGGCTGACGACCCTGACTTTGCCACGCATGGGCCAGCGCGAGGCCGCGGTTCGCATCTGGCCGCTGATTTTCGGAAGTCTCACCGCGTTTGCGCTGCTGTGGTTGGCATTTCTGATGGATCGCGATCGATCGTGGCTCGCCGGTGTAAGCGTCGCTGTCCTGGTGTCGTCGCCGCTTTTTCTCTTCGAAGTAAGCCGGGCCCTTCTCGATAGCGGGCTGATGTTTTTTGTTACGCTGGCGATAATTTTTGCGCAGCTGGCGCGAAAGCATCCGGCCTGGTGGCTGGCGATGGCAATTGCCTGCGGATTAGGAACGCTGCAAAAAATCCCACTAGGCTTTTTGATTTGGCTGATCATTTTGATCGTTCGTCTCAGCTCGGTGAATGAACGTCCCGGGCTGCGAAGCTGGTGGTTGCTGGCCGCCATTCTTCTTGGAGGCGCCACGATCGCGATCTGGCCTTTGTTCCAGCTTTGGAAATTTCATGCGTCGCTCGCGGATATTTTCCGTTTCCAGGAGGCGATGATTTTGACAGGGCCAACCCGCTTGGGCGCGCGTCCATATTTGGAAATCCCACTGCGGTTGACGATCATGTGGCCGGTCGGCGGCTTCGCTCTGCTTGCTGCGATCTGGGTCCTATTTTCCAAACGCGCGCAAACGCAGGTGAGAGAAATCTCAATTGTTTGCCTGATGGTGATTGTGCTCGCAATAGTTTTCAATTTTCGCTCGGCCCGTTACATGGTGCCGCTCATTCCTTGCCTGTGCCTTCTTCTCACAGTGGCGCTTCTCTGGTTGTTTCAAAAACGCGGGTTTGCACGGCTGGCGACGATCATCGCTGCGCTGTCGATGTTCATTGCTGGATTCGTCCAAGCCAAATTGGAGATAAACCATCGGCGCAAAGAGCCGGCCGATCAGATAGAAATCGCCCAACAACTCGGCAGTCTGCAAAGACCGGACACGCACACCGTGATTGTTCGATTATCGGGTGGAAGCGTGCTTTACGATTCGTTCTATCTTTTTTATGGGGACTTGCATTTTCCGGTAACGAAACTGTCTCCGGATCAACTGAGTTTGGCTTCGCCGCCGCGGCCGGCCATCGGGGTTTGCGCGGCGGCGAATTTGCCGCTGGTCCGACAGAAATACGGAGATGTCGATGTTGCGCTCCAGCGAGGTGACTTTATTTGCTGGCGTGCAGAGCCCTGACGCTCGCTCGTAAAATAAATTGATGCGAGTCGTAACGGTATTATTTGCGGACGGATAAGAAAGATCCGTGGATTGTGCCAAGATTCTCGGATCGATCAACGGGGCGGGTGAAAGCCAAAGTCGGCTTGCAACTTTGCCCAGAGCCAATCGACGAACCAGTCTTTTTCGATCGAGCCAACGGTCGCGGCGACCAGAGCTTCCGCCTTCTCCACGTTTCCGTTCAAGCAATAGAGATAAGTGAGCAAAAGAACGTCGTTGCGGTTGGCGAAGTTACGGGCCCGTTTGTCTTCCAACAGGCGAATCGCCTCGTGATAATCGCGTCTGGCAAGCGCTTCGGCGACTAACTCCGGCAACAATTCGATTGGCGGCGGCTGCAAATTATCCGCGGCTCTTTCAGTCAGAGCGATGCGAAATGAATTTGTATCCAAAGTCTCCAGCACCGGCTCGCGCAAGTGCGAACCGCGAAGATGAATGTCTAACTCTGCCAGCCAATTTGTTTCGCTGAGGCTGGCGCGATAACGCATTTCGCGAATGGCGAAGAACGGCTCGAGCTGTGCAGTCATCGCCTCCGGCCAAATCTCCTGGATCAATCGTGATGAACGGAAGCGTTGCGCAGCCGACGTGGCTAGCATGTAGTCGCTGGTGAATTCGTGGATTGCTTTGTCCTCAGCCGTGACGTCGCCGAGCCGCTTCGGATAAAAATCTGTCAGTGGTTTGGTTCCGTTCGCGATGCGATCGATTTCATCGCCGTCCATCACGAACAACGCAGCCAACTGCTCCGGAACTTCAACTCCAATCCGGGCCAGGTCCTCGCGTGTGCTTCCGAACCGCCAAAATTTTCGGACCTGCTCATTGTCGATCTTCTGCGGCGCGCCCTTGATTCCCATCATGATCCATTCCTCGTCGGAGCTGGACCAGATCGCGCAATTCGGAAACGCGTGGTGAAAGGCGAGTAAAATCGCTTTTGCCTCGGCGACATTGAGCTGATAAATCGGCAGCCAGAATGTGGCGATGCCACCGTCCTTTAAGCGATCGCTCATCAGCGCAAAAAATTGTTCTGTGTAAAGATTTACCGACCCGAGTACTTTGGGCGGGGGCGGTTCCCCGGTGATGATGTCGTAGCGCTGCGGACTGGCTTGCAAAAAGAACCGGCCGTCTTGCACGATCGCAGTGACGCGAGGATCCCGCAGTGAATTCGAGTAGCCGGCGCCGCGATAATCGTCCGCCAGGTCGAATGCTTCTTTGGAGATATCGACAATGTCGATGTGTTTAAGATCGACATCGTGCACGAGCGCGTCCGCGGTCACGCCGCAACCGAACGCGATCAGAAGCGCATCCTCCGGCTGCGGATGCAGCGCCGACGGTAGGTAAGCGAACAGGCGCATGTAGCGTTGATTACGCGGGTTCGTTGCCGACATCGAAAATCCGTCCGTCATCAATCGGTAGTAATAAGGCTGACCAAAAAGATCGCGGCGCAGCAACTGCCATGTTCCGGTTGTGCCTTCGATTTTCTTCACCAGATGCTGTTCTTCCGATTCGAACAATTTTCTCGCATTGGCGAAATGCATTTCGTCGCGGTGAAATGGAAACGACGCAAGGCTGGCGACAAATAGAACGCACAACCCAAGCAGCGCTAATCCAGTTGGATGTTTCGGCGACCGGTCTTCTTTTCGACTGATCGTCAGGCAAAGTATGGCGTAACCGACCGCGCAGATAATCAGGCTCGATTGAAAACCGAGCTTCGGCAGCAGGACGAATCCCGCGAGCAATGGACCGATCGCCGCGCCGGCAGTGTTAAACAATGTCGTAATGCCAAGACTGTTCATCCGGTTCGAGACGTTCTCTTGCACGCGGGCCGCGATCGCTGGAAACAAAACGCCGGAAAGAAACGCGACCGGAAACATCAACGCGATCGAGATCAGCGCGATCTGCGGCCACGATTCCAAATAAAAATTCTTCTCGCCTTGTCCAAGCTTTGGAACCGGGAAGAAAATGTAGCAAAGCAGCGTTAAGATCGCGGCGATGACGAGAAGAATCGGAAGCGCCGATTGGCGCATTCTTTTCAAAAGTGCACCGGACACGATACCGCCCAACCCGATTCCGGCCAGGACGATCGCGAGCATGAGACTGAACGCCGTGGCAGACGACGCGACGTACAATCGAAGGAAACGGAACCAAACCACTTCCAACGTCAGCAAAATGCAGCCGGCGCCGAAACTGACCAACAGCGGCCGCCACGGCAGACGATAATCCAATCGCAACCACCGCGATTGCGCCGTTTCTGTAGGGGACGCTGTTAGCGTCCCGGTTGCAGGCGAGACGGCTGCAGCACCGTCAATTCTTGTCAGGAACAACGCGATTGCCGCCGCGACGCAATTCAAGAGACCTGCTGCCAAACTCGTGCCCCACAATCCGAACGCTTTAATCAGAAAAAGCTCGCCGATCAATGCGCCTGCAACCGCGCCGAGAGTGTTGAAACCGTAAAGCACTCCGAGCGCACGACCGAAATCGGCGCGCGCGAGCACGCGATCTTCGAGCACGACCGGCAGTGTTAACCCCATCGCGGTCGTTGGAATTAAGAGGAGCACAAATGAAAACAGAACGCGCAGCGCGAGAAGAATTGTTTGATGATTCCAGAGCGCTTGAAAAAGCGGGCGCAGGAGTTCGCCGACGATTGGCAAGGCGAACACGATCGTGCACCCGAAGAGCGCGACGGCAACTTCGAGCCCGGCGTAGAATTTCAGCGGTCGGATCCGCAATTTCGACGATGCGGCAATCGCGGTCCCGAGCGCGAGTCCGGCCATGAAGCTGGAAAGGATCAGCGCTGCCGCCCAGATCGAATTCCCAAACGCCAAACCGCTCAATCGCAACCAGAGCGTCTCAAATATCAGGGCGCTGATTCCGGAAAGGAAGAGAACGCCCGAAAGAATCGCGATGCGCACAAGTCGAAACCTTAGCTCAAATTTTGGTTCCAGCGGCGAACATTGCGATTCGCGACGGCAGCGCAGCAGAATTCATCGCGAAAACAATTACGGTGGCTGAACTTGTGGTTGTCAGCGATTGCTCAGCTGCAATACTTCCGTTTCCCATTCTCTCCGGCTTGTGGGCGTCTCCGCGGATTCGCAGCGGATGATTCGGTTGTGCCTGTCGAGCACCGCGATTCGGGGGCGATGTGTCTTGGCTTCTTCCGCGGTCAGGCGCGCGAAACTCATGATGGTAAGAAGATTGCCAATTTTTCCCAAGTGCGCCGTCGCGCCATTCAACTCGATCAGACCTTTTCCCGGCGCGCCAAAGATGACGTACGTCTCGAAGCGTTCGCCGTTTTGTAGATTACCAATCAGAATTTTCTCGTAAGCCAGCAGGCCTACGGTCTCCGCAATGTCAGCGGAGACGGTGAGACTACCTTCGTAATCCAAACTGGCGCCGGTCACGGTCGCCCGATGGATTTTGGATTTTAACAGAGTGAGATGCATCGAAAGTGCGGCTAAGGGAGCCTAGAGCGAGCGCGTTTGCAACCGACTTCGGTACAAGCAGAACGCGAGTGCGCGGGGCAATAAAATTGGCTCCAGAGGTAGGATTCGGCGGTGTATTCTCCTTATTCTAAGTCACTTAAGCAGGCATCGCTTAGGTAAAATCTGCAATTACTCGGGCCGACTCTTTCACGACGGTTTGCTGGCAATTCTGCTGGCAGTTGCGACTACTGGGCAGCAACGAATAGGTCGCGCCCTTTACGAGGACACAAAAGTTACCCCGGCTGGCGACTCGCCGTTCATTGGTTTCCAGTGTTTTTTAATTCTTGGTACAGCACAGCTTGATTTCGTTTCGGGATAAGCAAGCTTCACGCTTACGTGGAGCTACCATCCCTCGAAGAGCAACAACCATCTGCCCGCCCGAAGTTGGTCGGGCTATCGTATCGGGGCCGGCAACTCACGGAAAAGGTTTCACCGTGCGAGATTTCGACGGCCGATCTTCGACGGCTTTACACCGATTTAGATCGGCGGAGTAGTGAAGCCCTAAGCGAGCACCTCTCAACTCTGAAGCGCCCATCCCATATGTCGGAGCAGGAATTCAAAGCCGCATTAGAAGAGATTCGTGACAATGCTCAACTCGCAGTGACGATCCACGGTTCTCATGGCGATCAGATACTACAACGCACCGCCGACGCTCTCGCTGACGAAAATCTACCAAGCAAGATTAGACTCGTGAGGTTCGACAGCGCACAAGCCATGCAATTCATTCATCGCGACCAGCAGCCCCTGAATCGTTTTTACGTGCTACTGGATTTCACGGAGCCACCAGGCTTCAACAAATATAACCCCTGGGTTCAACCAACGCCGAACACCAGCGAATTCAGCGTTAATGGAAATAACGAAATGTGGGTGACTGGCGTCCACCAATTTATAAAATCCTTCTTTAAAGATCACCGGCGAAATCGGCATTGGCTACATAGCAACCGGTTTTTCAACGTTGCCCATTGGGTGATCGGATTCCCAGCTGCTCTTTGGATAATGGCACGCTCAGGGTACTACATTCCCGAATTGCAAAAATTGCATCCCGCGATCTTGGGCGCGATTTACATTTACCTTTCGTTACTTGCGCTAGTTGGATTTCGCGGACTCATATTTGCGTTGCGGTGGCTTTACCCTGTCGTCGAAATTACCGGCTCTCGGCCTAAACCGACGATCCGAGCAACGATAGTACTTGTTGTGCTTGCACTTTTCACCTCGTTGATCTACGACGTACTCAAATTCGTATTTACCGGCAGATAAGGAACCATTGTGGTGCGAAGCCGACGAGGAAACTAATAGCAGCCGCTATTAATGGATGCCTCCGAATCCAATTGAGGAAGCGCATTCCAACGGCTCGCGGCAGCGAAATCGAGCGGCGCTCGGAAAGCGAAGCGCAGCTGTTCCCTTCTAGCCCTGCGGCGGTAGCGATCTTATTTTGTTTTCAAGAAAACGATATCTCGGCATTGGTCGCGGCGAAACTGGTTGTGCCTTTAGGAAAGCCTGCTCCGAATTCTCCCAAGTATTTCGCAGCAGTAGAAATTGCAGACCGGGCATCGAACGCGGAATGGCTTTCAAGCGCAACGAAAGCACTCGCGAAATACTGGCTTCGAAAAACCAACGAAAGCAACTGGTGTTAGGTCATCGATAGCGTCACGCATCTTGCTTGCAAACCGTTGATTCATTTTGCTAGAACCTCGAGGGATTCAAGCCGCGCGAGCTCGGCGAAGATCGGGAAAAACATGACTGGTAGCATCCTCGAGTACTTGAAAGCACTAGCTTGGCCAGTCATCGCACTAATCGTGCTCGCCAGTTTTTGGACGCCGTTACATGAGATCGGTCGGATGGCTCCGGAATTGATTCGACAGTCCGATTCAATCACAATTGGTTCAGTGTCTTTACAACTTTCCAAGAGAGTTACACGACACATGTCGGATGAAGTGCGCAATATCCTCCCGAGACTTGAGCCTGACGACATTCGGGAGCTAGTTGCGTACGACAGGGCCTACGGAGCAGCAATTACCTACGAAGACCAAGAAAGTTGGACGGGATCAAGTAAACGCCTTGAGAAATTTGTGACGTTGGGCTTGTTAACGCAAATGTCCGTCAAAGACTTAGAGGATGATCAAGAAGAGAAAAAGAGGCGGGATTTCGCGGGGTACAAAGCAACACAACTCTACGTTCGGGTGCACACATTTCTCATTAATCTCGTACCGGAGGTCATCTCGGAACTGCAGCTTGACGAGCCAGGCACCCAAAAGAAGAAGAAATAACGGCCTGTAAATAACCATCGAGCTTCCCACTCGCGAGCGTTATGATCAGCTAGCGCATAATTCGCCACCGGCTGCGGGCCAGCGGATAAGTTTGGTTACTTGCATTTGTTCATACTCGTCGAGAGCAGGGAGAATGACTAGCGCACCTTTTGCGTAAGCCTCATGCACAGCGCGACTGCTGTGGCCAAGTGCTTCTTGTGCGAATCGCTGTGGGTATCCGCAAGCTTTCGCGCGTTGCGCCCACGTGTGGCGGTATGAATGCAAGCTGACGCCAGCAGTCCCTGCGACTGTTCATAACGACTCGAAGCGAATCCAAATGAAGGTGGGATTATCGGGCACGCGTATGACCTCAAGAACACGGAACATTTGACCCTTGTTCACGACTCCGACTGACGGTGCATTTGTCCAACCCTGGTTGGGGATGTATTTGATAACGTCTGAACGGATATTTACCGCGTCGCGGGCGCGGACAGTTACTCCAACGTCTGGCAGCGCAGTAGGGGAAGAATCAGTGCGATCAAAGTGGCGTTCGGCCCATTGACCTCCATTTCCATTCCCGTAGAAAAGATATTGACCACTAGGCGTCACTTCGAAGTCCACGGTCGTTGTTGGTCTCTGGCCAAATGCACTGCCCAAACCAAAGCCCACACGGGTATTGGTCTTCACGTCAAACGCGACGACCGCCCGGGGCGAAGTTGGAAGTGGAAACGGCTTCGATGCACTGTCCCCGACAGAAAACTGAACAGTGCTCGCATCATCTGGGATCGGGACTTTAAGATTTTTTTTCGCGGGTAATGCCACCGTGAGTTTCGCATTGTTTGAACTGTCGAGAAAAGTTATCGAAACATCCGTCTCGGAATTGAGCGATCGCACGGCGAGCGTCCGCAGCAACTCAGGTTGTGCAAGATCGTCCTTTGGGGGCGACCCCAAGGGGGTGGAATCCGAAGCGGCATAGGCCGACGACGGAAAGCTAAATCCTGTTGACGCAATCGGCGGACTTTTCTTCGCGTGGTCGGCGCCGCGTTGAAGGTCAGTCACTGCAAGCTGCAAAAATGCCGGTAAACTTAATCCAAGCAAAATCGCTTTCTGTCGCTTCGTCTCCCGAAAACCCCATGCAACCCCGGCACCCAATGCTCCTAGGATGAGGACGCCGCACCAGTAGGGAACTTTGAAATCAAGATTAGCGCCCTCTTGCTGCACAAGAGCTAGGGCAACTCGCAACAAGGGTGCGAGCATACCCCCGAAAGCTCCAGCGAAAATGATGTAGATAATGGGGTCCGGAGGAAGGTTATCTTCGGTATCGGGCACGAATGACTTTGGTTTTGCCTTCTTTGGCTCGGGGTTTGCGTTGAGGTTTGGGTCGGGGTCGGGGTTTGGGTTTTGCATATCAGTAGCGAGGGCTCGAATCGCCTAACGTGCGGTTATACTGGGAAAATTTCCGCTTATCTAGCTTTTGCTGAGCAGAGCCACAGAAGTAGCATTTCACTACGGGCAGAGAAACCAGCTTGAAGAGAATGAACGCGCCGAATTTTTTCCGTTAGCGAGTACTCGCGGAGTTGTGCCGGAGTCCGTGCGAATTGTTGGTTCAATGGTCGCTTTGCTGGCAAATCCGCTGGCTTTTCTCGCTAAACCGGTCCTGCCAGCTGGAGAAACTGCTGCAGCTGAGCAGTTTAAAATTGGCTCCAGAGGTAGGATTCGAACCTACGACCAATCGGTTAACAGCCGACCGCTCTACCACTGAGCTACTCTGGATCGTTTTTGCGCCCGATTGAGCGGCCTGAACTTTGCGCGTCGCTACCGAATCGGCAAGTGCTTCTTTGGCTCGCAGACCAGCGCGAACCAAGTGCCGCTGAGGACAGCGGCCTCTACAACAAGAAAATTTATTACGAAGAGAGGGTTGGTTGCGGGGGCGCCCCGCCACGGCGGGGCGCGACTTCAAAATCTCTGTAAGCCGGTCTTCTGGTAGAAACCATTTCCTCCTTTTTGTTTTTTGAGTTCGAGTTCAAGTGCTCGCGCAGCGGGCAAGGCGAGATCATCACTCTGCCAGACTATTTTCCACGGCCCCTTGCTGTGAGTCGAACGAGTCACGCCAGCGTTATGCTGCTGAACGCGAACATCGACGTTCTTGCTAAAACCGATGTAAAAAGCGCCTTTGGGATTCTGGAGAACGTAAACGCGATAGGGTGCCGGCATCCGGCAGGTAAATTGGTTGCGGGGGCGAGATTTGAACTCGCGACCTTCAGGTTATGAGCCTGACGAGCTACCAGGCTGCTCCACCCCGCATTTTTAGAATAGCGACAATGTCGGTCTTGCGCAAACCAAAACGTTGAGTTTGCGTTCCTCGCCTGTGCGATTTCGTTGAAGAGTGGTGCGCTCGAACTCTGCAAAGACAAAACCCGGCAAAATTCTTGTCGGAACGGCGAGCTGGTCGGACCCCGGTTTCGTCGAGCGGTGGTATCCGAAGAAAATGCGGCCGGCCGAGCGGCTTGGCTGGTACGCGGAACATTTCGAGATGGTGGAGGTCAATTCGACCTTCTATTCCGTGCCCGATCCAAGAATGGTCGAGCGCTGGTGCGCCATTACACCGGACGCGTTCACGTTCGACGTAAAATTGCACCAGTTGTTTTCGTTTCATTCCGTGCCGGCAAAATTATTGCCGCCGAATTTGCAGCGAATCGCGGCGGCGGATGAAAAGGGAAAAGTAAAATCCGCGCCCGAACTGCACGCGGCCTTGATGGAAGCTTTTCTAGGTTCGATGTCGAT
>DASYVQ010000113.1:0-23725 GCA_035936875.1 Chthoniobacterales bacterium | reverse complement strand
AAAGAGCCGATTGTATTGCTTCCGCAGCAGGTGATCGATTTTTTCGTGCAAGTGCCGGATTTCCAGCTCGGCCTTGAGGTTGATCTTGTAATCGTTCTCCGCCCGCAAGCGATCGCGCGCTTCGGCCCGGTTTTGACTCATCATAATGACCGGCGCCTGGACGGCGGCCAAACATGAGAGAATCAAATTGAGAAGAATGAACGGATACGGATCGAAGACTTTAGTGGCGAGCAACACGACATTGGCGCCGATCCACACGAAGATGACGCCGCCAAAGCTGATAAGAAATTTCCAACTGCCGCCGAATTCGGCGATGCGATCGGAGAGACGTTCGCCAAAAGTAAGTTTCTTTTCGAATTGCTTCTCGATGTCGCTGGAAATGATTTCGTGCTGCCGCAAACTTTCCACGACTTCCTCATCGAGCGCGGAGAGTTCTCCGATCTCATCCTGCAGCACTTCCTTGACGTATTCTTTGCGGCAATCGCCGATGTCGTCGAAGCAAACGAATCCGGTGCCATCCCATTTGGGATGGTGCTTCTTGATGCAGTCGAGCAGTGATGGCCGGATTACTTCGGCAATTTGCCCGTCAGTCGGAGATTTCGGCTTCTGGCAGATCTGGCAAACGCACGTTTCGCTCATAGTGATTCGATGTTGAATAAAGGCGCACTCGCCCGACTTGTCGATTCCGTCTTGAACCCTCGAGTGTCGATCTTAAGCTAGACCGTATGGAAGAGGCGGAAGTTCCTTTGGAAAATTTGCACGAAGAAATTCATCATCGCGCCGAACATAGTGGCGAAGTGTGGATGTCAGCGGTCGCACTGAGCACAGCTATCCTGGCCGTGCTCGCGGCCATCACCGGGCTTCTCTCGGGCAAACACGCGAATGAAGCGATGATGAGCCAAATCGAGGCGTCGGATCAGTGGAGCTATTACCAGGCGAAAAGCATTAAGGCTTCAGTGCTCGAGGCCAAGATGTCGTTGAGTGGCGTTACCAACGAGCAAGATCGTGCAAAGGCCACGAAGTATCAGGAGGAACAAGCCGACATTCAAAAGGAAGCGCGAACGAAGGAGGCGGAAGCGAAAGAACATTTTCATCGTCATGAAGTTTTCGCGCGCGGCGTGACCATGTTCCAAATCGCCATCGCTGTCGCCGCCATCTCTGCATTAACAAAGCGGCGTCTCTACTGGGGTGTGAGTTTATTGATCGGAGCCGCGGGCTGCGTGTTCCTCGTCCTGGGTTTGATCGTTCGCTGACATGCGCGTCCTCGCCATCGACGCTTCGTTGCGCAACACCGGCGTGGCCATTGTCGATGCGAACAATGGGAAACCGCGCGCTCTTTACTTCGGCACGATTCACAATCGCAATTCGTTGCCTTCCTCATCGTGTCTCGTCGCGATCCGCGATCGTCTCGCGGATTTGATTCGTGAGCACGGGCCGGATTGTTGCGCACTCGAATCGGTCATCTACGTGCAAAGTTATAAGACTGCGATTCTACTCGGCGCGGCGCGCGGCGCAGCGATTCTCGCCGCCGCGGAAAATGGACTTCCGGTTTTTGAATATGCGCCAACGCGGATCAAACAGGCGACCGTCGGACGCGGCGGCGCGGGAAAAAATCAGGTCGCATTCATGGTGCGCGTACTTCTCGGTCTGACCGAAACACCGGACGCGGACGCGGCTGACGCGCTGGCGATCGGGCTCACACATTTGCGTTCGGCAGAAGCCGCGCGACTCGGCGTTCCCGGAGGAATCCAAATATGAGCGATGTCGATCTCAACGTGAAATGGCTCGGGCGAATGGAATTCGCCGAAGCGCTCGCCTTGCAGGAAGAGATTGTCGCGCGAAAACGCGCCGATCGTTCATCGCCCGATGGATTGTTACTCCTCGAACACGAACCGGTTTACACAATCGGCCGGACTCCCGATCAATCGAGCTTGCTCGGTGCGCTGCACTTGCCGCATCCACTTTTCCCGATCAATCGTGGCGGGCAGGCGACTTATCACGGTCCCGGTCAGTTGATGGGTTACCCGATTGTCGATCTTCACCGATGCGGCCAGGATTTGCATCGCTATTTGCGCTGGCTCGAGCAGTTGCTCATCGAACTTCTCGCCGAATATAAAATTTCCGCGACCCAGCGCGACGGACTCACCGGCGTTTGGGTGGGCGAACGCAAGATCGCGTCCATCGGCGTCGGCGTGCGCCATTGGATCACGATGCACGGTTTCGCCCTGAATGTATGCGGCGATCTCTCGCCTTTCGCACACATCGTGCCGTGCGGTATATCGAATGTGACGATGACTTCAATGGAGCTTGAAGTCGGCAAATCATTTTCGGTTGTCGATGTTGCAGCGGTGTTTGAAAAACTGGTGCAGCGCAGAATTTTTGATTTACGGGTCGATCAAGCGGCGCAACCTGCAATTGCCTAACGAATGACCGATCTGGAAGACAACGTTGGAGATATCGTCGGCAAAGCGCAGCGCGGTTTGCGCATCGCCGATAGCGAGCTGGTGAAGAAGGCTGGCATTAGCGCGGACCAGCTCCGCAAAATTCGCGATGGCGAATTCGATGAAGCGGCCCTCCGGGCGATCGCGCCGGCGCTGAATCTGGACGCGGAAGCACTTGTCGATCTTGGCGCGGGCAGATGGAAACCGGAGAAGCTGGAAGACTTCGACGGCCTGGCGCAATTCAGCAGCAGCTACGGCGGGATGCTGGTGAATTCGTACCTCGTCTGGGATCCGGAAACAAAACACGCGGTCGCATTCGATACCGGCGCCGATTGCGCCGACATGCTGAAAATGGCGAGCAAGGAAAATCTCAGCTTGAAACTGATCCTGCTCACCCACGCGCATTCCGATCACGTTGCCGATTTGCCGCGACTGCGCGAAGAAACCGGTGCTGACGTTTTTGCGCCGGCGCAGGAACCGGTTCCCGGCGCCGAACCGATCGAGGAAGGAAGACGTTTTCGTGTTGGCAAGATCGACATCGAATCTCGAGTGACCTCCGGACATTCACCCGGTGGAATGACTTTCGTCGTGACCGGTCTCGCCCGGCCAATTGCAATTGTTGGCGATTCGCTTTTCGCCGGTTCAATGGGCGGCGGCAGTATTTCCTACGACGACGCGGTGCGAAATAATCTCGAGAAAATTCTTACCCTGCCCGACGAGACAATCGTTTGCCCCGGCCACGGACCGATGACGACCGTCGGCGAAGAAAAGTTACACAACGCGTTTTTTGCGGCCAAGTTTCGCAAATGAACATCGGGTTTGTCGGCGTCGGACGGATGGGCGCGAACATGGTCCGCCGATTGAAGGATCGACATCGTCATGTCACAGCCGTTTACGACGCGAACCGCGCGGCTGCGACAGTGCTTGCTGCGGAGCTTGGTTGCGCGGCTGCTCAAGATTTGTCGGAAGTGACGGCAGAGTCAGACGTGATCTTCACTGTTGTTACGGACGACAACGCGATGCGCGAAATTTTTTCTGGCCCTGGTGACAACTTGCTGGTGAATGCACGCGGCAAATTGTTCATCAACTGCGCGACGATCTCACCGCAAGTTCACGTCGATGTTGAGAAGTTGGCGGCAAAGGCTGGAGCGGAAAGTTTGGAAGCGTGCATGGCCTCGAGCATTACTCAGGCGCGCGAGGGTTCGCTTTATTTAATGTGCGGCGGCAGCGAAGAGGCGTTTCGAAAAGCCGAACCGATTCTGAAAGAACTTGGGTCGAGCGTGCGCTTCATCGGCAAAGCTGGCGAAGCTGCGAAAGTCAAAGCACTCGTCAACATGGTGATGAACATCAACACCGCTGGCCTGGCGGAAGGGCTCGGGTTAGGCGCTGCGCTTGGTCTCGATTTGGAAATGTTGAGAAAGGTCTTCTCGCAAACCGGAGCGAACTCACGCGTGCTCGAGACGGATGGCGAAGACATGCAAAACCGCGAGCACAGTTGTTTCTTCTCCGGGGCGCACGCGGCGAAAGACAGCGGCATCGCGCTCGAACTTGCGCGGAGTCTCGGTCTTGATCTTCCGCTCGCCCGCGCAACCAAGGAACAGTATGACCGCATGATCGCGGAAGGTTTAGGCGAGCTGGACAAATCAGGAGTCGCCGAGCTGACGTTCAAAGATCGACATAAACATTCCGGCGACCGCGTCTGAGCGCACAATCGTCGCGGCTGTGCTACGTTTTCGCTCGAATGAAAACCGTTTGGCGCGTTTTTGGTTATCTGAAGCGCTATCCGTGGATGGCTGCGGGGACGCTGACCTGCGCCATTCTCGGCACGCTGATGGTGATCGTCTTTCCGGCGGTGACGAAGCGCATCATCGATGACGTCGTCCGCCAGAATCATCCGGAGAAATTGCTGCCACTGGTTCTGTTCGCGGCGGTGGCTTTCCTCCTTCAGCACCTTTTCAATGCGCTGCGCCTTATCTTGAACAACACCTTCGAGCAAAAAGTAATTTTCGATCTGCGGAGCGATCTTTACTCGCACATCCAATTGCTGCCGCTGCGCTGGTTCGACAATCGCGCTACCGGCGATCTGATGACGCGCGTGATTGAAGACGTAAACTCGGTCGAGCGGGTGCTGATCGACGGAATCGAACAAGGCGTGGCCGCGATTCTGCAAGTGCTGATCGTCATCGCTGTGATGTTTTATTTTAATGCCAAGCTCGCGCTGCTCGCGCTCGTGCCGTTTCCTTTCCTGATCGCGGGCGCGCTGGCTTACACGCTCACGGCGCATCGGCGGTATCGTTTGCAACGGCGCGCGGCGTCGGCCATGAACGCGCTTTTGCACGACAATCTTTCCGGTATTCGGCAGATCAAAAGTTTCGTGCGCGAAAGAGAGGAGCACGGGCGCTTCAATCGCGTAAGCGACCAATTGCGGCACGCCACGCTGGTAGTGATGCGGGTTTGGGCCATGTACAGCCCGTCGATGTCGATGTTCGAAGCGCTGGGCGCGGTTATCGTGCTCGCGTTTGGCAGTCGCGCCGTGCTCACCGGCGCAATGCAACTTGGCGATCTGGTCGCGTTCCTGATGCTGACCGCGTTCCTTTACGATCCAGTCAGCCGATTGCATCAGCTCAACCAGCTCGTGCAAGCGGGACGCGCCGCGGGTGAGCGGGTGTTTGAAATTCTGGATGAACCGATCGAGCCCGGCTCGCCGCAGCGAGTCCGTCCGGCGGCGGATTGGATTGACAAGCAAAGTCCGGCGCGCGTTTTGGGTGATATTCGCTACGAAAATGTCAGCTTCAGTTACGCGGAGGGACTTCCCGCGCTGCGCAATGTTTCGTTACACGCGCGACCGGGTGAAACCATTGCACTAGTCGGCGCAACCGGTGCGGGAAAATCCACGCTGGCGAGTTTGCTCGCGCGTTTTTACGAGCTGACCGAGGGCGAGATTTATGTCGATAAGAAACCGATCCGTGATTACGGCATTCGTGCGCTGCGGGAAAATATCGGTTTGGTCACACAGGAAAGTTTTCTATTCAACGGATCGATCCGTGAAAATCTGTTGATGGGTAAACCCAGCGCGAGCGATGCGGAATTATGGCGCGCGGTCGATGCGGCCAATGCGCGCGAGTTTATCGAGCGCCTTCCGGATCAACTCGAAAGTATCGTCGGCGAGCGCGGTGTGAAATTGAGCGTGGGCGAAAAACAGCGTCTCTCCATTGCGCGTGCGCTCTTGAAAGACCCGCCGATTTTGATCCTGGATGAAGCGACTGCGAGCGTGGACACGGCGACGGAGCGATTGATCCAGGAAGCGCTGGAGCATCTGATGGCGAACCGGACATCGATCGTGATCGCGCACCGGCTTTCGACGATTGTTCGAGCCGACCAAATTCTTGTACTCGATCACGGCGGGGTCATTGAGCGCGGTACGCACGAGGAGTTGATTGCCCACGGCGGAAAATATACACGGCTGTGCGAGCAGAGCTTGCTCGAAACTTCACCCCGCGAAGGGGTGGAGAAATCAGAGGAAGTAATCGAGCCGTCCGTTCTTTCTCCCGACGAACGATTGTCGATCTAATCGGCGGCGGTACGCTCAGCGTTGTTGCTGCAAAAGCTCCAGATACTTTCGTTGGAGCTCCTTCCCTCGTTCACTCGCCCGAGGAAGATCCGGAGGGCGCAGGCGTCGGCGAAGCCGGAATCAAAATCGTTTGGCCGGCCTGCAACTTCAACGGGTTGTCTATGTGATTGTATTTCTGCAAATCGCTGACAGTCACGCCGTGCATTTTGGCGATTGAAGTCAGCGTTTCGCCACGGGCGACGATGTGCGTGTTCCCGTTGGAAGATTTCGCCGCCGGCTCGGCCGGAGCAGGCGTACTTGCCGACGTTGCAGTTGTCGATGTTGTGGGCGCGCCTTCGCCGATCATGACGCCGGGCCGCGTGTTGGCCAGCTGTTGTTGAAGTTTAAGAATTTGTTGGGAGAGAGTGTCGATCTTGGCGTTCTGCTCGTCGATTTTTTTGGCCAGGGCCTCGAGTTGCGCGGCGTCAGATGATGACTTCACCGGCGTGGGAGCAAACGTCTGCGCGGAAGAGATCGAACCGAAAAGGGCGGCGAGAAAAAAGGTGGCAAGCGTGGCCGCGGGAAAATTCATCGCCCCAGATTTTGACATCACCGGCTTTTTCTGGCAAGCGCCCTGGCAAAATCGCCGCCCAGCTTGCCTTTATGGCATTTCTCCTTAATTTTTTCACATGCCGGAGCGCGTGCAAAAGCCAGCCGATCCCGCTCCATGGGGTCCAAAGGAGGGAGATGGTGGCGGACCGCGCTCGCCGGACATCTCGCGACCGGACACGAAGGATCTTCTAAAAAAGATGCGCAAGGTCGATCCCAACCAATCGAAACGGTATCGCCAGCGCACGGGTCAATAATGGATCGATTGCCTGCGGCGTTTGACCAGAGTTTTTCTGGGGCGAGCGAGGATTTCCCCGCGCTCTTGCGGCGCAAAGGTTTGTTTCAGCGTGCGCCCGATCTGAACGCATCCGATGGCGGCCGATCGTTCGTTCCGACGGAATCGACGACCATTCTGGCATTCAAGTTCTCCGGCGGCGTATTGGTCGCGGGCGATCGGCGTGCGACGGCGGGCACGACGGTGGTCTACGATCGAGCGGATAAAGTTTTGGAAATAGATCGACATTCGATCATGGCTATCGCGGGCGTGCCGGCCACGGCCTGGGAGATGGCGCGCGTCCTCGAGCATTCCTTCCAATATTTTCGGCGCACGCAATTGCAGGAGATGAGCGTGGATGGAAAGGTGCGCGCTCTTTCCAAACTGTTGCGGGACAACTTCGGCTTCGTCATGCAAGGCGTCGGGGTAGTTGTTCCAATTTTTGCGACCTACGATTCGAGCGCGAAACCAGCGGCGCGGCTTTATTTTTACGACGCCATGGGGGCGCAGTTCGAAGTGACGGATTATGCCGCGACCGGCTCGGGCTCGCCGGCAGTGCGCGGCATTCTTTATTACGAAAACAATTGGGGAGATAAACCGTTACAGAAACTAAACGAGGACGAAGCGATCACGGTCGCGCTGCGCGCTCTCGACACCGCCGCCGAAGGGGACACATCCACTGGCGGCGTGGACCGGGGCGGGAAGATTTTTCCGCTTATTAAAACTGTTTCACGCGAGGGCATCACTACGCTTCCCGAAGAAAAGATCGCGCAAGTATTCAAGCGGAGCGTCGCATGATTGAAGAGCCGTATCGCTGGGTAGAGGCAATCGCGAATCGCCGCGAGTACATCGAGACGCAGCTTGCTGCGGGCAGTCCGATTGTCGCGCTCGGATATGGCGGCGGCATTTTATTTTTAACGGTCGGGCGGGCTCGGCAAAAACTTTTCGAGATTTACGACCGCATCGCAATGGGCGCGATTGGGCATCCCGGCGACATCGAGCGGTTGCGCATGATCGCGATTGAACTGGCGAGCACGGAAGGCTTCACCCGCTCGGCGGCCGATGTGTCGCTCCGGCGCCTGGCGCATTATTCGCTCAGCCCGGTGTTGAAAAGCGCGTTCGAGCAAGTTTATGGCGCGCCTTTTCTGGCCCGGCTGCTGTTTGCTGAAGTCGGTTCGCAACCCGAAGAGGATTCGTTTCTGCGCGTGGATTACGACGGCGCCATCGCTACGAACGGTGCGGCCGTCTCGCAGACGCGACAGCATTTCGCGGTTCTAAGCGCGACAAAGCCGTCCGCCGAGTTAATGGAATCATTTTTGAAAAAGGAACACTCAGCGAGCGCGACTTTCCCGGACACAATCAAAGCGGCGATTGATGCGTGGAGTGTCGGACACATGGCTTTGGGCGAGGACGGAGCAAAGGAACTGCCGAACAGCGCCGCGATCAGCAAACATCGACAAGAACAACTCGCTGCTTCCGGAATTGAGGCAGCGGTTCTGGAGCGCAACAGCGGAACAGCAATTCGTTATCGAGCGTTGTCGGACGAGGAAGTTCGCTCGTCCATCGGGGGTTAAGAACTGAAACCATGTTCCGAAGGCGATTACAATTTCGCGGGATCCAGAATGCTGTGGCCTGGCTCGGGTTGCTGTTGATGATTGCCTCCTTTGTCTGGTGGCAATTGCTGTTGCAACCGACGCCCCCTGCAGCTCCTGAGGCGGCGGTACCGGCGCCGTTCACGGTCGTCGTTCTCGATCCCGGCCACGGGGGTCAGGATTCCGGAGCGATGTACGCCGGCGTACTCGAGAAAGATCTGACGCTGGAAATTGCGCAACGCGTCGACCGGTTGTTGCAAGCGCAGGGTCTCGCCACTGTGCTGACCCGAGTCGGCGATAGTTATGTTTCTCTGGCCGATCGCGCTGCCGTCACCAATCGCGCGCGCGATTGCATTTTTGTGAGCATTCATTTTAACGAAGGGAACAAGAAGCTTTCGGGCGGCGTGGAAACTTATTACGCCGAACACCAGATCGCGCCCGTGGCCTCCGCCATTTCGTGGCTGCCTTTTCTGCAAACGGCGGCGCCAGCGGCGCCAAGCACAGAGAGCCAAAGTCTGGCTGGCTTTATTCAGGAGGCAATGGTGGCACGGACCCAGGCAGTCAATCGCGGGACAAAAGCGGGCCAATTTTTTGTGATCGCAAATGTCCGGGCGCCGGCAGTGTTGGTAGAAGGAGGATTTCTCTCGAGCAAAGAAGAAATGGCGAAACTGGCTAACGGAGATTATCGCGAGCAAATGGCCGAAGCCATTAGCGACGGAATCTTGCGTTATCGCGAGGTCTTAAAACAGCGCCAGCCGACTCTGGCTGTGACCGAGCCGAAGAGCTGAATACGCTGGATAATAGAGCGTCAAAGTCAAAGCAACATCGACATGAAACTTCTAATCGCAGCCCTGGTCTTTTTGACATCGGTAGCATTGGTTCGAGCAGATCAAACAATCGAACGGGCGCAGCAAGCCCTGAAAGACCAAGGCTTTTATTACGGCGAAATTACAGGCGACAAAAATGCCGACACGACCGCTGCCATCCGGCGCTATCAAATTCGCAATGGGTTGCAAGTGAACGGAGATCTAAATGAGGAAACACTCCGCTCGCTTGAAAGAGTTTCTCCCTCGTCTTTGCCGGCGATTGCCAAGGCGTCCCCTTCGGTGGCTCCGGAGACGTCCGATTTGCGCGCCGACTCTTCACGCGAACCAGTCGTGCCTTCGAAACCGGCGCCGGAGGATTCTTTCAATGTGCTTCCACACGATCGACAACCTGTTCGACCCAATTCCGGTGCGGCTGTTCCCGAAACAGCCGGCAATTTTGCGGGCACGCCCTACGAGATGGCGCCGCCGGAGGTACAGCGCAATGTCGTTATCTCCGCGCAAACTACATTGGCACGGCGCAACCTTTACCGGGGTGAAATCAATGGTCTAAATGGACCGGACCTGGAGTTTTCCCTGCGCGCCTATCAATCGCGGGTCGGACTTCCCGTCACCGGCCGGCTCGATTTAGAAACGTTGGCCGCCTTGGAACTTTTGCCTGGAGCCAACCAGCCGGTTTACACTCCGCGCCGTCGTGTCGGGCCGGAACGACCGGTGCGCGGCGAGTGGATTCACGAGTAGATGTCGATCTTGCGAGTCTTTCGGTAGCAACCGTTAAGGTTTTTCAGTTTCGAACTGCACGGATTGCAATTCGACGAAGACGGTGCCGACAAAAATCTGCGCCTCAATGCGCAACGGCAGCCGGTTGCTGTCATCGGAAACCCAGGCTGTGGCGCGGCGGAACTTCCGATGCGGTTCCAGCTCCATGTTCTTGCCGACTTTGTCCAGATGCAGGTCGACTTTGATGGCGCTGTAGCTGCCGGCACGAACTAAAACTTTTTCGTGGCCGAGCACCGTCACCGTGGCGAGATAAGCCGACGTCGCCGGATAAACGACGATTCGATAAACGCTCCGGTCCTTCAGCGGCTGACTTCGCAAATAAAGGAAAGCCGATTCCAGATCGAACAGATTCGGGAAATTGAATTCCTTCGTCTTGGTCGTTCCCGCACCGGGACCTTCCGTGCGGGCGCGTTTGACGCCTGAATTCGTAAACGCGAGCTGCGTGATCAGTTTTTTGAACCGATAAGCTTCGGTTTGTTTGCTCTCGATTGGGCAAAGCTTGTCTGCGTCGGCAACGGCGCGGTAGCTGGCATCCAGTTTCCACAGCGCTCGCACGAGGCCGATGGTGCGTCCGACGGCCTCGCCTTGGAAGCGATCGGGGGAGATTTTTTTGAAACGAATGTCGCCGGTCGCGGCGGTGAATCCGCTCCAGCCAAAATGATAGTTGGCGTGAAGTGGCCGGAGCTCGGGGAAATTACCGGGCGGATCTTTGGTGATGCTCGAACGCCAGTCGGCAGCGAGAGAAGCTGCCGGCGCCCAGGCAAACACGAAAAACACGGCGGCGGCGACCGCGCCGCGATGTAGATGTCGATCTGTGCCGCCTGGCGCGGACACCGGAAATCTTTTCTGGCCTCTAGGTCCCACGCCGCGCGCGCGCCTAGAAAAGATAAACCGGTTGATGTGCGTGGTACGAAAAAAACACACGCGAGTTTTAGTCGCGTGTGTTTTCAAATAATCGAACTAAGGGTTAGGGCTTTCTCGGAGTAGGAGTAGCGGTCGCACTGCCGGTAGCGAGAGGGGCGGATACGCGACCCGGCTTATTCAGGACCGCAATCACGTCATTGGTAAAATCGACATTGTCGCGAGAATACATTAAGACCGGAACGCCGTTGAGGCTGTTGCCCGACTTATCGAAGACGACGTCGAGGCTGTTCGCTTTGACCTTTTCCATTACCACATCGGTAATCTCTTTCACGATGCCTTCGCGCATCCGCAAGGCCTGCTCCTGGAGCTGGCGCTCGCGCGTCTGACGAAACTCGTTGATCTCGCGCTCCATGTTTTTGATGTTCGAGATCTTGTCATCGCGCTCTTTGGCCTTTTGCGTCTTGGCGTCGGCGCTCAAAGCGGGGGCATCGAGTTGTTTGTTGAGGTTGTTAATTTCATCGAGCGCCTTTTTATAGGCGTCTGCGCGCTCGTCGTATTCTTTTTTGGCCTGGTTTTTTGCGTCGTTAATCTTGGCCTCCGCGTCTTTAGTTTTGCTGTATTCCCTAAATGCGCGGTTCATATCGATCGTGCCGATTTTTAAAGTGCCTTGAGCCTGAGCCGCGATTGGAACCACGAGCAAGGAAGCAAGGGTCAGAAAGAGGATTTTTTTCATAAACAGGGGTAAACAGGTCGTCGGAAACCCGTCAGATCGCAAGTAGCAAAATTTCGTTCAAAATTGGTAGCCGACGCTGAAGTTAAGATGGCCGCTCTTTTTGTTTCCGGCGTTTGTGACGGGAATTCCATAGTCGAGGCGGAGAGGGCCGATCGGCAGATCGAGGCGGACTCCGACACCATAGTCGGAGGCGATATTGTCATAAGTGGAACGAGGCCCGAGGTTAGTGTGGTTAATGCCGCGTGGAACTTCCTGCGTCTGCTCACTGAAATCCCAGGGATCGGGATTCACGAATCCGACATCGTAAAAAACTGCGCCGCGCGCTTTTTCGATGATCGGAAAAGTCAGTTCCACCGTGCCGCGCGCCATCGACTGGCCCCCGATCGGCTGTTTGTTAGTATCTTTCGGACTGACATCGCGAAAATTGAAACCGCGCAGATTGTTTGAACCGCCGAGGTAGAGCCGGTCGAAAATCGGCACCGATGGGATCTGGACCGTCGGACTCGGACCGGGCGTCGCGGTGGAACTCGGCGTGAGGCTAATCGTCGTTTTCTCTGGAGTATCCCAAACATCCACAGTCGCCATTTCGGCGTTAAACAACAGGATCAGGTCAAACGGCAGGCGGAAGTACTTGGAAGCTTCCAGGTCCCATCCGTAAATTTGTTCATCTCCACCGAGAGGGCCGCCTGCCACGTACGGCGTAATCGAGATGCGTTCGCCGCGCCGAGTAAGAAATGGGTTATCGCGCCGGTCGAAAACAAGGCTGGTGATCACCTCGCTCTTAGTGCGTGTGCCTTCCTCGGCCCGGATCTCTGGCGAGACTCCCGAGGCCACGTTGAAGATTTCGAAGTTCGTTATCTGGTAACCGAGCGTCATATACATGTTCCAGAAAAGTGGCTTCCGCATTTCAATCGAGCCACCGTAACTTCGCTGATCGTAGACCGAGCTCAGGTAGCTCGCTTCGCTGTAAAAGGCTTGGCCGCCAAGTGAAAGACGACGATCGAGAAAATACGGTTCGGTCAATGCAATGAGGAAATCTTGTCGCTGCGTCCCGAGCTGGGCGCGCGCTCTAAACTTCTGACCCGCGCCAGTAAAACCCGGCCAGTTCATTAGATCGAAGTTGCCCTGAGTTAGTTCCGCGAAACCGACCAATGAATCGACCGTGCTGAAGCCGGCGCCGAAGTTGAGTGAGCCGGTCCGTTTCTCCTCCACTTGCACAACCAAATCTTTGCGGCCTTCCACGCCCGTGGTTTCCGGATAGGTCTCGACTTTTCCAAAGTAGCCCAGGTTCTCGAGGCGTTTCTTGGTGGTCTCGACCCGCACCGTATTAAACACATCGCCCGGGGCGATTAGAATCTCGCGGCGAATCACTTTATCCTTGGTGCGGGTATTGCCGATGATGTTGATCCGCTCCACAAATGAGCGCGACCCTTCCTCGATTTTGTAGTGCACGTCGATGCGGCCTGAACCCACCGGCGTGCCTTGCGGAAGCACGACAAGATCGACATATCCGCCGCTGCCGTAAGCGTCGGCGATGGCTTTCGCGTCGTCATGCAAGCTTTTCGGCGAATAAACGCCGCCCTCTTTCATCTTCAGCAGTGCGCGAATTTTTTGCTCGGTCGATTGTTTGTAGCCGAAGATTGTGAGTTTGTTGACGTGATATTGAATACCTTCGGTGAGCGCGATCGTGATGATGAGCGGCCCCTTCTTGCGTTCTCTGCGAACCTCCTTCACCTCGGCATCGATGTAACCCTTGTTCTGATAAAACTCTTTGATGCTATCGAGATCTTGCTGCAGTTGCGCCTCATCCAGTCGTCCTGTCTTATCGATAAACGAAATGAGCGATTTGCCTCGTGTCTTCATCTGCTTGCGCAGGACCCTTTCACTAAAGTGTTCGTTGCCATCGAAGTGGATCCGGCCCACCGCGCCTTTTGTCCCCTCGTTAATTGTGTAAATCACGCGGGCCGTGCCGCGCTTCTCCTCGATCGGCTCGACCCGGAATTGCACGTCGATGTCCGTGAAACCCTTGCTCTGATACGTGTCGATTATTTTCTGGCGCGCCTTCTGAAGTTCATCTTCGTTGACCGGCGAGTTGAGCTTCACCGTGATTTCTTTGCGGAGTTTCTTCGCTTTTACACGCTGCGCGCCGTCGATCACAATCTCGCGCACGACCGCCCGCGTCTGCACCGCCACGGTTACTTTTACGCCATCGCCCTCGGGTTGCGCGAAGATGCGCACGTTTTGGATTGAGCCGGTCTTATACAGGTTGCGAATGTCGTCCTCGACTGTTTGATCCGAGTAAGGTTGGCCGACCGCTGTCCGCATTTGTGCGAGAATGCGCTCTTTCGCGACCGTGGCCGGTCCGGAATATTGCACATCGATCGATCGGATGATCGGCGCTCCTCCTCCTTGCCCGCGCGTCGAAGCCGCGCCAAACAACGCGACCACGGACACGAGCAGAATTGCAAACGCGCCTCGCCCAATCGATCCCTGGAACTCTCTCATAAATTAGATGCCGAATCCCGCGGCAGCCAAAAAGCTGGCGCGGGACACGCGGGTATTAGTTAAGAAGAGGGCTATCGTCAAGGCGGGATTTTCCGTAACTGGTCGTAAGGCGCCTGTCCATAGACAACGCCCCTGGCCGTTCAGTTCAACAGTTCGTACCAGTTATTTCTGCGCCGCGGCTCGTAGCCGGCCTCGCGAATGAGCGATTCAATTCGCGCCGCGTCCAAGCGAAATGTCGTGCCGGCGGCGCTGACTACGTTTTCCTCCATCATCACCGAACCGAAGTCGTTCGCGCCGTATTTCAGCGCCACCTGACCGATGTCGGGGCCTTGCGTCACCCATGAGCTTTGGACGTTGTCGATGTTGTCCAAGAAGATTCGGGCCAGCGCTTGCATGCGCAGATATTCTGCGACGCCGGTCGGCTGTTTCACTTTCAATGCGGTGTGTTGTGGTTGAAATGTCCAGCAAATGAACGCCGTGAATCCGCCGCTCCGGTCCTGTTGATCGCGGATCCGCTGCAGGTGTTCGATTCGATCTTCAATCGTTTCCACGTGACCGAACATCATTGTCGCGCTCGATTTCAAACCGAGCTCGTGCGCCACCTGCATTACCTCTAGCCATTGCTCGGTGCCGATTTTCAGCGGTGAAATCTTTTTTCGCACCCGATCCACTAAAATTTCGCCGCCGCCGCCGGGAATTGATCCGAGCCCCGCATTTCTAAGTTCCGAAATCACTTCGCGCAGCGGCATCCGGAACGTCTCCGCGAAATGCTGGAACTCCGGCGGACTGAACCCGTGAATGTTGATGTGCGGATATTTTTCCCGGATGTGTTGCAAAAGATCGACGTACCATTGGAACGGCAATTTCGGATGATGCCCGCCTTGCATCAGGATTTGAACACCGCCCGCTGCCGAAAGTTCGTCCAGTTTTTTATCGATCTGCTCGAGCGAGAGAACGTAATGGTCTTCGTCTTTTTCCGTTCGGTAAAAAGCGCAGAACTTGCAGTAAACATTGCAAACGTTCGTGTAATTGATGTTGCGATCGACAATGTAAGTCACAATCTCACGCCCTCGGCCGTTGTAACTTTTCCCTTTCGCCAGATCGCGTCGCGCCTGGGCCAGCGCGCCAAGCTCTTCCAGCGGCAATCGATAAAGTTGCAGGGCTTCGTCCGGCGAGATTCGTTCGCCGGCCAGAACTTTTCCCGTCAACCCCTCTCCATTTAACGAAACCATTCCCTTCAATCTACCTGATCCGCGCCGCGCTTACGAGCGCTTTGGTAAAAGCTGGTTCTTCTCCAGGAACGCGGCGAGCGCCTGGTTGAATTCTCTCGGTTTTTCCATCATCACGAAATGCGACACGTTCTCCCACACCTGATAATCCAGTTTCGGAACGAGCTTGTGCGCGAACTGCTCATACTCGGCCGACCAGATCGGTTGTTTGGCCAGGATCATCAAAACTGGGATGTCGATCTTGTCCTCCTTCCACAACGCCGGCTCGGCCGTGGCTTCGAACTCGCTCACCGCCACATATTGCGGAGTGCGCATCATCAAACTCTTGATCCGGTCGCGCAATACTGCGTCTTTGATCGGCTTTGTCATCCCGTCGATGAAATAGCCGGCCGCCTTCGGATAATTCTCGCCCCGCAACGGCGCGATGAACTTTTCCATGTTCGCAGCGTCCACGAACGGGCGCAATCCGCCCTCGACAATCACCAGCCCGCGCACTTTCGCCGGAAACTTGCGATAGAATTGCCGGACAACAGGAGTGCCGTTGCTGTGGCCGGCTAAAGTGACCGAGCCCACATTCGCATCGCGCAAGACGGCATCGATAGCCCGAACATAAAGATCCATCGTGTAATCAATGTGCGGTTTGTCGCTTTGTCCGTGTCCGGGCAAATCGATCGTGATCACGCGGATTTTCTCCGCCAGCGCCGCTGCTTGTTCGCTCCAGACCGTTTCATCGCAACTCCAGCCGTGGACAAAGAAGAGCGCGGTGTCGCCTTTGCCGTAATTCGTGTAATGCACCTTCGCGCCGTCCAAATCGATCGAGCGCGAGTCGCTCACGATCGGCTGCCCGATGAGCGAGCTCGCAGCCGCGAGCATCAGCAGAATCGCGGTGAAGGCTTTCATCTTCTCATGTTAAATGACTGGCTTGTGCTCCGCACGAACGTTTGTTGCGTGCGCTGTACAGACCCTCTCCTTACACGCAGTTAACTGGATGCAACGTCACGTTGCTTCCGCACGCACGGAATCGCGTTTACAATTGGCCAATGCAAAAATCGATCGCGATCATTGGCGCTGGCGTATCAGGTCTGACTTGCGCCGTCCTTTTTGCCGAGCGCGGATATCGCACTGCGATTTTTGCCGAGGAAATCGGCCAGCGCACAACTTCCGGCGCAGCCGGCGCGCTTTGGTTTCCCTACGATGCCGGGCCGGCCGACAAAGTCATTCCGTGGGCGCTCGAGACCTACAAGGTACTTGTCGATCTTAGCCGCGATTCGCGCAGCGGAGTTTCGATGATTGAGCTGCGCCAGTTCTCGCGCACTCGCGAAATTCAGATTCCTGATTGGGCGCACTCGTTAGGCGCCTCTGTCATTCCAAGCGGAAATGCCGGTCCGGCTCGGACCGAGGAATCTCTTCCTATTTTGCGTTCTGGCTTCGCCCTCACCGTCCCACTCATGGACACCACCATCTATCTCGATTATCTCGCGGCGCGATTTCAAAAAGCCGGCGGCTCAATCAGCGAGCATGTTCGCTCCAAAAGGCTCGAAGATGTCGATCTTGCATTCGACCTGGTGCTCAACTGCGTCGGGATCGGCGCGCGTACTCTCGTTAACGATATCGATCTTGAGCCGCATCGCGGCCAGGTCGCAATCGTGCCGAAGATCGACAATCTCAACTGCGCGATCGTCTGCGACGATGCGCCTCTCATGTACGCGATTCCGCGTACGAACGATTGCGTCTTTGGCGGGACCAACGAAGTCAGCGACTGTCTCAATGTTGACCCTGCATCGACAACGCGCATCGTCGGCGAATGCAGCCGTGTTTTGAACATCGACAAAACGCGCGTTCTCACCGAACGCGTCGGTCTTCGCCCATTTCGCAAATCAGGCGTGCGCCTTGAACAAGAAAAACTCCACGACGGCCGCACGGTCATCCACAACTACGGCCACGGTGGTTCTGGCTTTACTCTTTCCTGGGGCTGCGCAGAAGAAGTTTTCCGGCTTTCGAGGCGGCAGGCTTGCGCCAACGGTTGATTCTCCCAAACGCAATCGCGAAGAATCTGTTCTTAACCCGCGCTCGCGTCTTCGCGTCCAGAACGCATGCGCCCATCATGGTCATCAACACTGCGGTGGTGACGCGGCGGCCTTTGCTTTGCCCAGCAGCGGTGGGATCATCAGCGCAAGACCGCACAAAACCCAGAAGCTCGCGAGGCTAAACGTGACGACCGGTAACCAAGTGTTGGCGAATGTGAGCCATGCCAGGTCGAGCTGCCCGCGTAATAACAGGTCTGAATGTCGTACAATTTCCGACCCGGAGACGTTGAAGTCGCGCCAAGCGATAAGGGCGTGTTGGGTGCATTCCCTGCAGGTTTCTGCTTCGCTCCTGACGTGCGAGCCAGTTCGACCGATTGATGATGTCGATCTTGCGCCAGCCTTCGGGGCGTAATTCCTCAGAAAAACCACTTTTCCTTGAATAAGCGAGCCAGTTTTCTACAATCAGTGGTCTTCTACCCAAATGAAAAGTCAGATGCTGGATGAGGCAGCATCCCTTTTGTTGCCTGCGACGCCGGCCGAAAATAGCTCGGAACGGAACGCTTCTCTCACCTGTTCGATTATCATACCTGTCTCGTGTGGAGGAACGAACTTTGCAAAATGCTTGTCATCGGCGATGGCCGCAATTCAGAAGGGCGACGAAATCATTGTCGTGGCCGACGGAGAAGGCGACGGTTCCTGGCGAATTGCCGAGCAAATGGGTGCTCGCGTGGTCAAGCTCCCGGCCAGGGGCGGACCGGGACGAGCGCGCAATGTCGGAGCGGAGGCGTCGGAACGCGACATTCTGTTCTTTATCGACGGAGATGTAATCATTCCTCCGGATTCGATCGAACGGATCCGGTCAATTTTCGAGTCGGAAAAAGATTTGGCTGCGTTGATCGGGTCTTACGACGAGGAACCGGCCGAAGCGAATTTTCATTCCCAGTACAAAAATTTATTTCACCATTATGTTCATCAACGCGGACGCGCCGAAGCCTCAACGTTTTGGGGCGCTTGCGGCGCCATCCGACGCGAGGTCTTCCTCAAAGCCGGAGGATTCGATCCAGGTTACGACCGACCGTGCATTGAAGACATCGAGCTGGGTTACCGGCTCAAAGCTGCCTCGAAAAAAATACGGCTCCTTCCCGATCTCCAAGTCAAACACCTAAAGAGGTGGAATGCGTATTCGCTGATTGGAACCGATGTATTCGATCGAGCGACACCATGGACGGAACTCATTTGGGATCGCTTTATCCGGCACAAGCCGCGCGTCCTTAACGACCTGAACCTCGGGCTCTCCTACCGCCTTAGTCTGATTTCTTCTTTTCTCCTTATCGCCGTTTCGATTGCATCATTTTTCACTCATTGGGCGTGGCCGCTGATTTTGATTTTCGGGAGCTTATTTGTCTGGGTCAACATCCCCTTTTTCAAATTCTTCAAATTGAAACGCGGGATTCGTTTTGCCCTGCATGCTCTCGCCTGGCGTTTCGGATACGACATCTACAGCGGTGTGGGTTTTTGTTACGGCTCATTTCGGTTCGCCAGTTCGTCCACGCAAAAAATCCTTTCCGAGGCATTTGCGAAACTTGATGCTGTGGCGCTCGGCGCCGGCGTGGGAACACTCTTGGGCAGCGCAATCTGTGCGGCGACAGTTGTTCTGCTGGCGAAGGGCGGCCATCAGATCGGCCCGAAGCTTTCTCTTCTCTCGCAATTCTTTCCAGGATACAGCGTAACGTGGACAGGAAGTCTGATAGGCTTCCTCTATGGCCTTGTGACTGGGTTTTTGTTTGGCTTCTCCTTTGCCTGCTCCCGGAATATCGCGATGAGATTGCATCTCGGTTCACAAAAGGTGCAAAGATTTCTTAGCCGCGTGCGTCAATCGCAGGTATCGGTTGAGCCTTAATAGAAATGGCTACCGATCCAAGCAACCCGCTCGTCAACGAACAAGCGCTCCTCGAGGAAGTGATTCGGGTAAATCGTAACGTGCTCGGCCTGACTCTAGGGATACTTTCTAGCTTCGGCCTTTTTCTTGCCACCAATATCCTCGTGCTCAAAGGCGGAGAGCACGTTGGCGCCAATCTTCAGCTCCTGAATCAATTCTTTCCCGGATACAGAGTCACTTTTGGCGGCAGCTTTCTCGGGCTAATCTACGGCTTTGCCGCCGGCTATGTGAGCGGATTGATCATCGCCACAGTTTACAACTGGGTGGTGTTACTAAAGCATCGATAGAACGCTCCAGATGCAGTTTGGCTTAATTGGCGCCGGTTGCATCGGCGGGTTGCGCACACAAGCGTTAGCCAAAGTCCGCGGTGCGAAACTTATCGCGGTCACTGATGTCGATCAGCAACGCGCGGCGCGGGTTGCCGCACCGACCCGAGCGCGAGTGTGTAAGGATACCGCCGAAATGCTTGACCTGGATCAGGTCGACGCCGTCATCGTTTCGACTCCGCCCCAGTTTCACGAAGAAGGTGTCCTTGCTGCGCTCGCGGCGGGAAAGCATGTCCTTTGCGAGAAGCCGCTCTCTAATTCGCTCGATGCTTGCCGTCGCATGCTCAAGGCAGCGCAAGAAAGCGGCAAGACGCTAGCCATCGGTTTCAATCATCGTTATTTTCCGGCCATTCGCTTTCTCAAGCGAACTCTTGCGGACGGCGTCATCGGGAAGCTCGACCATGTCCGCGCGTTCGCCGGGCATGAGGGTTTGTCGCAATTTCGCGCGCCTTGGGAATACGACAAAGCGGTCATCGGCGGTGGCGCGCTGATGGACGTAGGCGTTCATCTCATTGATCTCACCGCTTACATCCTGGGCGATGTGCGCGAGGTCTTTGGCATTACAACCAACCAGGTGTGGCATCTGCCCGGCAGCGAAGATAACGGATTCGCGCTTCTCCGCAGCACGAGCGGGACAGTGGCGACCCTCCATGCAACCTGGGCGGAATGGAAAGGCTATCGTTTTTATGTGGAAGCCTACGGAGACAAAGGAATGGTCCGCGCATACTATGCGCCAATGATGAATCTACTGATCCAAAAGCCGACGCCCGAGAGTAAATCGCGACGACGATTTCTGTTCTATCCGATGATTACGATTAAAGAAAAATTGTTCGGGTGGCAATCGACGGTGGTTGAAACGTTTCGTCACGAATTGGAAGACTTCGTCACTCTTTGCCAAGGCGGTACCGCGGGTTGCATCGCCGATGGAACTGCGGGTCTTCGTGCCGTCGAGATTGCGAATGCAATCGATCGCAGCTCGAAAGAAGGCGGCGTGATTACGTTGGCAGCAGATCCTGCGTCAATCGCGACGCAATCCACACAGACCACGGTTTGACGCGATAGTCCGTCCGGTAGCATTTCCAACATCATGTTTCGAGTTATCTTCTCGATCGGATTCCTTCAGGCCGTCACAATCCTAATAAGTGCCGTCCGGACGAAAGTTTTTGCCGTTCTACTGGGTCCTTCAGGGTTTGGAGTTCTCGCTACCATCGACCAGTTAATTCTTTCAATCTGCCAATTTTGTAACCTGAGCCTGCCAGATACTGCGGTGAAGTTCCTATCGCGCAGTCATTCGATTAGCGAAGAACAGTTTCAAAAAAGCTATGCTGCCTTTCTCAAGGCGATAATGTTTCTGGGTATCGTTGCGACGTTAGCTCTCCTGTTCTATCTGCCGGCCAATCTCGGGAGGTTTGATCCGCAGCTAGCCAAGTATCGCACACCAGTTTCCATAGCTTTGTTGGGAATACCGGCCACGATGCTTTTGGTTTTCCTGGTCCATGTCCTGGCCGCCCGGCAGAAATCCATTCAGTCGGTTTTGCTGACTACGATTTCTGCCGCGGTCCTCACTTTGTTCGGGCTAATCGGCTGTTTTCTTGGTGGCATTTCGGGAGTTTATCTCGCCGTCGTCCCAGCTTCTACCGCATTGGTCGTAGTGATCGTGATCTACGCACGCCGAAAAATGGGTTTGCGGTTGCAGGTGCCCAGGCACCAGCACCAATGGACTCTCAAGATTAATCGAGAGATACTTGAAACTGGCGTTGCAAACTACGTTGCCGTCTGTTGTTACTCGGGATTTCTACTGTTAGCGCGCTACCTTTCAATCACACACTTGAGTGAGGAGGCCGCTGGCCTCCTTCAGTCTGGCTTAGCAATAGCCCTGTCGATTGGAGCAGTGCTTGGCCCGACCAGCATGCTCTACCTTGCACCGTACTTAAACCGGGTCATGCCCGTTGAAACAAAAGTGCAGTCCGTTGACAAGCTCCTGCCACGACTCGTTCTGCTGTATTGCCTGGGAGCACTTCCAGTTTTGTTGTTTCCCGAGCTCACTTTACGAATTCTCTTTTCCGGCCGGTTCATCGATGCAGTCGGTATTCTTAGGATCTTGCTCGTCTGGCAATGCCTTTTTCAAGTGGCCAGCATTTATCAGCAACTGCTTATCGGCCTCGATGATGTGAAGGTATACTGTCTGATTACGTCGATCGGATATGCCGGCGCAGCTGCTCTTTGTATTTGGCTTATCGGCTCTCTCGGATTAAACGCAATAGCGATCGCCTTTTCCTTAAGTGCCCTTTTTATTGCTTGCAGTGCCGCTATCCGTTTGCGCTTAAAATATGAATACGTTTTACCGTGGTCTTTGTCTCTATTTGGCGCCTTTGCCATGCTCACTTTCATCGGCACGATCGCACTCGAGCACTGGACGAGGGAAATGACGCTACTTGGCGTTGCCGCCCGATCGATCTTCATGGCGTTGTCTGCTGTCGGACTATGGTTAGCACTGCCAAAAGCTCTGCGCTCGGAACTATTCCACTCAACAATTGGCAAAATGCGGGAGTTCCTCGGGTGAAAATCACCTGCATTGGGGTGATACATTTCGCCTGGACATGTTACAGACCATGACGCCGGACCGAATCGATTATCGTGGCCAGCGCGTGGCGGGCGTGATTTTGGCCCGCAACGAGGAACTCACAATTCTGGAAGCCGTCCGCAGCGTATCACGCTTTGTTGATCAAGTGATTGTGATGGACGGTCGTTCAAAAGATCGCACCGCTACAATCGCTGCCGAAGCCGGCGCCACGGTGCATATCGATAACGGCAAAGGCAAAGGAGCTGCCGCCCGCCAGAGTTTAGAATTAGTGGACGCCGACGTTGTCGTGTTTATGGATGCGGACGGGTCTCATGATCCGGAGGATATTCCACGCCTCATCCTTCCCATCGTGCAAGGCCAGGCCGATTTATGTGTAGGCAGCCGGTTCGCCGGTGGCAGCGACGAGTTGTCGATTGGTTTCGCCCAGTTGATTCGATCAAATGGCAACATTCTGATTAACATCGCCATAAACAAGAGATGGAATGTCAGCCTTTCAGATACTCTTAACGGCTTTCGGGCAATCCGGCTACAAGCTGCGTTGTCAATCGGTTTGAAGGAGAACCGTCATACGGTCGAACAGGAGATGGTGATGAAGATGCTGCGTTATGGCTATCGCGTCATGAATGTTCCTACACACGAATACGAAAGGAAATACGGACGCAGTCACATCAATATTTGGAAGGAATGGCCGATGTTCGTCTGGTGTGTGATCGTCAACATCGCGCGCAAGGATGTTTCGAAAAATTCGTCCGCGTGATTTCTCTTCAGAACCCGAACGGTAAAGGCCCGTGAAGAAACACGTAGGATACCTGCTCGGCGGCTGCGCGCTGGTCCTGTTCGGTCTGTTCCTGCCGCATGGATGGTACGATACCCTGCCGCAGTCCAAAGAAGCGTTACCGCCGCCGCCCGTCAAAGGAGTTACGCTATTACAGATCGTGCTTGTCCTTGATGGCCTCGCTCTCATCTGGCTTTCGACGCGACGTTGGCGATTTGCTCGGCTGCTTCCTCAGGAACAACTCTCACAAACCGGTGCGCTCGTAGAGAAGCAAGATATTCAGAGTTCCACTTCGCGCTGGCTACTCGCCGCAATTACGGTCGGCGCTTTGATTCTACGATGTGTGCATCTGGATGCCGACCTCTGGCTCGATGAAATAACGCCAATCCTGGACTACCGCAACATGCCGGTCCTTTACGTAGTCACTACTTACATTAGTTCCAACAACCATCTGCTCTACACTTTGTTCATCAAGCTAGTCATCACTCTCTTCGGAGAGCACGAGTGGGCCGTCCGGCTGCCAGCGATGCTCTTTGGGACGGCAACGATTCCCTCAATTTATTGGCTGTCGCGTTTGGCGCTTTCGAGACGCGGCAGCCTTTCGGTCGCGCTTCTTTTGGCAGTTTCTTACCATCATGTGTTCTTCTCCCAAAATGCGCGAGGCTATACAGCC
>DASYVQ010000112.1:0-7233 GCA_035936875.1 Chthoniobacterales bacterium | reverse complement strand
GGAAATCCGAACTATTCCTACGGCTGGGCCGTCCCGCTTCTGGCGATTGGATTTGCGTGGCGGCGTTACTTAAGATTGCAACCGACACCCGTCTTGGACTCGGTCGCCAACGCGCCAATGCCGGTCTGGTTACAAATCCCGGCCGCGTTTGGAGCCGCTCTGGTTGTGTTTCTGCTCGAATATTCGCGCGAGCAAATGTGGCATCCGGAGATCGTCCTTTGGACGATCTGCTTGCTGACCGTAACATCGACAATTGCGATCTTTCTTTTTTGCGGCGGGATCAGACTCGCCCGCAGCGAAATCTTTCCGGTTTTTTTCTTTCTCACCGCAGTGCCGTGGCCGCCCCGTTTCGAACAACCAATTGTCAGCAGTTTGATCCGCTGGGTTGCGCAAGCCACGACCGAATTGCTCCATTGGTTTGGAATCGAAGCGGCGACCTCGGGCGGCGCCATTGCTTTGCACTCCGGCCTTGTCGGAATCAGCGAAGCGTGCAGTGGAGTTCGATCGCTCCAGGCAGGCATCATGTTTGGTCTGGCCATGGGCGAATGGTTTCTGCTCCGGCCGGCGCGCCGCTTCGTCTTGCTTGGCGCGGCAATTGTTCTGGCTTTGGCAACAAATCTCACCCGGACGCTGGCACTCTCGCTTCAAGCAGAGTGGCATGGCGTCGATTCACTCGAACGCGTCCACGATCTCATCGGCAACGTAATGATTACCGCGCTGATCGTGGGAATTTGGATCGCTGGGAAGCTCCTCGCTTCTCCCGCAACGCATCGGATGTCGCTGTCGCTTCACGAAATCGGGGACCGCGTGCGTCTCTCTTTGCGCAGGTTGACGACTCCGGCCGCGCCATTATTTCGTCTGCTCGCGCTGAGTCTTCTCGCCGGCATCGTTTGCGCCCGGGCTGTTTACGCGCGTCTCGAATCGCAGGATCAAACGCAGACCGCCCCGTTTTTTGTCGCGCGGACCGACAATTCGAATCAGCCCCGACATCTTCCGCGCGAAATCTGGAATGAGCTGCATCCGACAAGGGCCGAATACATCCGACGTCAGAGCGCGGAACTGCCGCGCGGTTCGGCGGATTGTTTTCATTTTTTTTGGAAACCATCGGCCTGGAATCGGTTTGTGCTCGTGCATCGTCCGGACATCTGCATGCCGGGCCTGGGCTGGGAACAAACCGGTCCGGCCGAGCCGATCGACGTCACATTTGGCGACCGCGTAATTAGGTATCATCTCTTCCGGTTCCGGCGCGGGAACACTCACGCGCTCGAACTTTGGGGCGTATGGCGGAACGGGGAGCCGGTCCCGCTTGAGTACGAACCGGCTCAGATTTTCGGCGTGGAGGTGCCGCCGGCGTCGCTGCACTTGGAAGGGAAACGCCGCTCCGCCACCGAGATTGTCGCTTGCACTGTGATCGCAGATGGGACTTCGCCTCCAAACGAGATAGCGGTAGCGCTTTTGCGATCTGTCTTTGAATATAAAGCAGATGAATGAAGAAGCGTTGAATCCACGTAGGCGGAATCGTGACCGCGCTAACCGCGGCTCCTCGCGCAAAAGGCGCGCGATCTGGTGGAGTTTGTTACTTCTCGCGGTTTTGCTGATCATCTTCGGCGGGCGAACCGCTTATCACTGGTTGAAAGCGAAGCGGGCCGATCAACTTGCCACGGACGGCGACGCATTGTTTCAAGCCAGAAAATGGAATGATGCCGCGGCAAAATATCGCGTCGCGCTCCAATTGGACCCGCTCGGTTATCACGGGTTGGTTGGCGCCGCGCGTCTCGCTTCCCGCGCGGAACGGCCGGAGGCCGTGAACCTTTGGGAGCAAGTAATCAAGCTCCCCCAAAGTACCGTGGCCGACCGTCAGGAGTGCGCCGATCTCCTCCTCAAAACGAACCAGCTAAGTCTCGCCGAAAAAATCATCAGCGGACTATTGAAGGGCGATCCGGACATAAGATCGCTCCAGCTCGGTGCGCGTTACTCGAGAAAAATCGGCGAAAACAGCAAAGCTCTCGAGTTTGCCCGCCTGGCCGTTAAGCGCGCGCCGAACGGCGACGGGGCGGCGCGTTTTCAACTTGCTGAGCTTCTTGCCCAATCGACCGAGGCGGCAGATCAGGCCGAGGCGCGCCAGATTCTTTGGGAGCTTGCCGGCAAGGAAGATATTTACAAGAAGCCGGCGATCGAGGCGCTCGCGCGCGCGCCGCAGCTCTCCGCCGATGAGCGGAACAAACTATTGCAAGCACTCTCGGCTTTGGCTCCAAAAAACATCACCGACGATTTGCTCGCGGCTGATCTCCGCATTCAAGTTCATCCCGATGATACGTCGCGCATTTTTCAAGAGACGATTGATCGCTGGCGCGGCGCTCAAACCGAAGATCTTCTCCAGCTCGCGCGCTGGTTGAACGTGCATCAGCAGCCTGAGCTCGTGCTCTCATTGTTTTCGATTGAGCGCGCTCTGGAAGACAACCAGCTCTTGCTGACGCGGCTCGACGCGCTCGCAAGCTTGCAGCGTTGGATCGACATCGATCACGTGCTCAATCGTCCGGATCTAACGCTTGATCCGTCGGTGATTGAAAGTTTCCGCGCGCGCACCGCTTTGGAGCGAAATGCCGTTCTCGACGCCGAAGTGCATTGGAACCACGCCATCTCGCTTGCCGGCACCGATCCGTTCAAATTGCGCTTCGTCGCAAATTTCGCCGAACAAAGTCACGCCACTGCCGCGGCGCTCAAGGGTTACGAGCACCTCGCGCGTTTCCCGGAACACGCGGACCTTGCTTATCGCGGCACGCAACGGGTGAGCGAAAGGATTGGCGAGGCTACAACCCAGCGCTCGGCCATGGCGAAGATTGCCGCGCTTGCGCCGGACGATACGAATGCCGCCAATCAACTAGCGTATTTGAATTTACTCCTGGATGATGACATCGAAAAAAATTTCGCTGTGGCCAAGACATTGGCCGAAAAATATCCAAACCGTTTGGCGTATCGGGTGACCGCAGCCCTCGGCTACCTTCGTCAACACAATGCCGGTCCCGCCCTGGCCCAGTTTAACGCGCCGGTGCCGATCGATTGGAAAAAGACCCAGCCGGCCTGGCGTGCTGTTTATGCGGCGACGCTTCTCGCAAACGATAGAAAGGATGAAGCGCGCGATATGATCGCGACCATTCCGCGCGATCGATTGAGCGCACAGGAGCGCGCGTTGATCGAGCCCGAATCAAAGTGATGTAGCAACGGCCGTGTCGGCTGCGACTTCACGGACCCGCGGGCGACACGCCCGCCACTACACCTCTTACAATAAACTCGGGCCGAACGGGGCCGGCCCTTTTTTCCAGCGCAACTCCGGATTCAAATTAATTTCGTCTGCTGGAATCTCGAAACCGACTGAGCGGAGCAAATAAGAGACGCCCTCGCGGCTCTCCATAGTCTCCTTCAAACTCCGCGCGAAGAGCTCGATATATTCTTTGTAGGATTCGAGCGCCAGCTTGCCCTCGGCAAAATGTTCCGCCAGCGCCTCATCGTGATAATCGATCAGATCGACCAGCGCGCGGCGCAAATCCAGCCGCACCTTCGGATCGATCACGACCTTGAACGGCGTGGCTGCCGGATCGACCTTGGCGAGACTTTGCTTTCTCCCGCCGCTTTGGTCGGTCGAAACAATCTGAAAATCGCGACTCGGTTCCATGTCGATCTTATTACGCCAGTCCCGCTCGGACCCAGTCCGGCTCGGACATTGTCGATCTTATCAGATCGGCTGGGATTTTCGCGCTAAATTTTTGGAGGGCGCCCGCGCCGTCGGCGCCCAAATATTTTTGGGACACCACAGCGCGTGTCCCTCCAAATTAGAAAATCAGAAGAAAATCGGAATGATCAGGATCGCGACGATGTTTACCACTTTGATCATCGGATTGATCGCAGGCCCGGCTGTGTCTTTGTAAGGATCGCCTACCGTGTCGCCGGTCACTGCCGCGGCATGCGCGAACGAGCCTTTGCCGCCGAGGTTTCCTTCCTCGATAAACTTTTTCGCGTTGTCCCATGCGCCGCCGCCGGATGTCATGGCAATCGCGACGAATAATCCGGTCACGATTGTCCCGACCAGAAGTCCACCGAGAACAACTGGTCCAAGCGGCTTAATGACTGCGACCGCGATGACAAAGATCAGCGGCAACAGCGCCGGCACGATCATCTCGCGCAAGGCCGCTTTGGTCACGATGTCGACGCATGTGCCGTAATCCGGCGTGTCTTGTCCCGTCAAAATTCCCGGTTTCGCTTGCAACTGCCGGCGCACTTCGCGCACCACCGCTCCGGCGGCCTTGCCGACTGCGTCCATACTGAAAGCGGTAAAGATGAACGGCAACAAACCGCCGATGAAAAGTCCGATGATCACTTTCGGTTCTGTGAGCGAAAAATGAAATTCGGCGTAAGCAAGGTTGTGCGCCCTCAGTTCTTCGACGTACGATCCGAACAAGACAAGCGCCGCCAATCCCGCCGACGCGATCGCGTAACCTTTAGTCACCGCCTTCATCGTGTTACCGACGGCGTCGAGCTCATCCGTGACCGCCCGAACTTCTTTCGGCAAGTTGCTCATCACCGCAATGCCACCGGCGTTGTCGGTGATCGGGCCGAACGAATCGAGCGAGATAATGATGCCCGCCATGGACAACATCGACATCACCGCAATCGCGATTCCATAAAGACCGGCGAAATGAAAGCTGAGCAGGATCGCGATGCCGATGAAACCGACCGGCAACGCTGTGGCGTGTTGTCCAACCGCCAGGCCGGCGATGATGTTGGTGGCGTGGCCGGTCTCGGACGCGTGCGCAATTTTCTGCACCGGCCGATAGCGCATCGATGTGTAGTAATTTGTGATCACGACAACGACCGCCGTCATGACCAAGCCGATCAGCGACGCGCAATAAAGTTGAGTAGGGGAACGCGTGAGGCCGCCGATCGTCACGCCGTTTGGAAAGAGGCGGTGCGTGGCTGGCCAAAACAAGATCGCTGAGACAAGCGCGCTTGCTCCGACTGCGCCCATCAACATGCTGGCCGGTTTGGCGTTGGTGACGTTGACAAATAAAACACCAACGATTGCGCCCAGCACGGAAATTCCGCCCAGCACGAATGGATAAATGATCGCAGCTGGTTCAGCCGCGAGTGTGAGCGCGCCGACCAGGATCGCGCCGATCAAACTGACGGCGTAAGTTTCAAACACGTCTGCCGCCATGCCGGCGCAATCGCCGACGTTATCGCCCACGTTGTCCGCGATCGTTGCCGGATTGCGTGGATCATCTTCTTCGAAACCTTGCTCGAGCTTGCCCACCAAATCCGCGCCGACGTCAGCAGCTTTGGTGTAAATGCCGCCGCCCAGTCGCGCGAACACGCTGATCAAGCTCGCTCCCAGCGCGAGCCCGACCAGGCTGCGTACCGCCATGTCGTGCCCGACCATTTTGTTCGCGATCGTGTAAAAGATCGACACCGATAGCAACGCCAGGCCAACCACGAGCAAACCGGTGACCGCGCCGCCGTTGAACGCGATCCGTAACGCCGCGGTGCGTGACTGAGTCGCGGCTTGCGTGGTGCGCACGTTGGCGATCACTGCGATACGCATGCCGATGAAGCCGGCCGAGAGCGAGCAGAACGCGCCGATTACAAATCCAACCGCCGTGGGATGATCTTTAAAAAAGAAAAGAAGAACAAAAATAATCACCGCGATGGCGCTGATCGAGATGACCTGGCGATTCAAATAAGCCTTCGCGCCTTCCTCCACCGCGGCCGAGATCTGCCGCATCCGTTCGTTACCGGACGATTTGCGGATGACCGTTGCAATTAAAAAGAAGGCGAAAGCCAGTCCGATAACCGCGCACAACATCGACAAATGCACGCCGGAATCGAGCAGGTTTAGAGCAACAAACGTCATGATCTTTTCGCGATAAAGCGCACGACTTTATGAAGAATTACTTCGGTGGCAAAGCCTATTTGCCGCGCCGAGCTTCCCAAATTCTAAAGCGCGAAGAAAGTTTTCAGTCGCTTTAGAAAATTGGCGGTGTATTCGCGTTGTTTGGCCGCCTGGTCTGCGCTGCTCCCAGCTGCGTCTTTGAGAATGCCTTCGGTTTCCAGTTTTCGTTTGGCCAGGATCTCGCTCAGTTGTTTCAGGCAATCGGGCGATTCGCGGATGATTTCGCCCATCACGTCTTTGCCGATCTCCATGACGTAACAGTCGTTGTCGGCCCGCACGGTCGCGCTTCGTTTCTCGCCGGTGAGCAGCGACATTTCCCCGAAGCAATCGCCCGAGCGCAACGTGGCCACGGGAATTGTCGATCCATTTTTTGAAACGGAGACCTCGGCCGCGCCGCGCAAAAGGATGAACATGGAATCGCCTTCGGCGCCTTCTTCGATCACGCGTTCGCCGCGCCCGAAGTGGTTGAGATGCGATTGCTTCACCAGATTTTCGATTTGCGCGTCGGAGAGACAATCGAAGAGCGGTTCGCCGCGCAGAATCGCGCGCGCTTCTTGATGGTCTTCATCGCCCGCCACCGGTTTGCGACGCTCGAGTTGGAGCGTGCGAATGGGATACGGAATCGTTATCTGCTGGCGTTTGAGCTCATACCAAACATTGGTGCGAATGGCGTCGTTGATCTCGTTGATCCGGGCGTGGTTGCCCATGAAGAACTTGATCTCGTAGGTGATGGCGTGGTCGCCGAAATCGACCAGGTAAACGCGCACCGGCGGATTGGGCAGAACGCCATTGGCAGTGGAGGCCGCGCGAATCAGCGAATCTTTCACCCGATTGGGCGGCACGTTGTAATCGATGCCCACCCGGATGCGCATGGCGTGGACTTCGGTCGGGTAATGGAGATTGATGATCGTCGTGCGGACGATCTCGTTGTTTGGAATGTCGAGATAAATGGCGTCGTTTGTGCGCAAGCGGGTGGAGCGCCAGTTGATCTCCATGACTTCGGCGAACTTTTCGCCCACTTGCAACCAGTCGCCGACTTTGTAGGGCCGGTTTATTTGCAAAGACATCCCGGCGATGATCCCCCCGAAAAGATTCTGGCCGGCGAACCCGATAATGATGGCGATGACTCCAGAGCCGGCGAGCAAGGTCTTCAACTCGCGTTCGGCGTGATAACCGGCGCTCAATACCATCAGCAACGCGACCAGGAAAACGAGGAGCGCGACCACTTCGCGCAGGAAATGCGGAATGGTCGTTTGTTTTCGTTTTTCGAAGTACCAATCGAAGACGTA
>DASYVQ010000111.1:0-9535 GCA_035936875.1 Chthoniobacterales bacterium | reverse complement strand
TGATGCGCGTGAAAGCGCAGATGCGCGGAAAAAAATCGCGGCTGATTGGACCGAATTGTCCGGGAATCATTACGCCAGGCGCGTGCAAGATCGGCATCATGCCCGGTTACATTCACAAACCGGGAAGCGTCGGTGTGATTTCGCGTTCAGGGACGTTGACCTACGAAGCGGTCTGGCAATTGACTACGCGCGGTTACGGGCAATCGACCATCATCGGAATCGGGGGCGACCCGATCAACGGCATGTCGCATCTCGATGCGGTGAAACTTTTCAACGAAGATCGTGGCACCGAAGCGCTGATCCTGATCGGCGAAATCGGCGGATCAGCTGAGGAAGAAGCCGCCGCCTGGATCAAAGCTAATTGCAAAAAGCCCGTCGCCGCTTTTATCGCCGGCGTGACCGCGCCGCCGGGACGCCGCATGGGTCACGCAGGCGCGATTGTTTCCGGCGGAAAGGGAACGGCCGCGGGAAAAATCGAAGCGTTGAAAGCCGCCGGGATTGCGGTCGCGGAAACGCCGGCAACAATCGCCGACACATTGATCGCGCGCCTTAAAAAATAGATTCGTGTCGTCACAGATCGCTTAAACCTAACGAGACACAAGATCAGCGACCGCGCCCGAGAGCGCGGGCGGTCGCAGGCTGGACGAACTAACTACACGAAAGCTACGCATCGGAGCGGGGCGCGGTTCGCTGCATCGCCTGGTTAGGCCTTTCTTCCGACGAGCGCGCGCCATTCGCTCAGTGGGTGGTACAATAAATCCGGTCGTGGTGCGTCGGATAGCTCCGCGATCAACTCGAGCAAGTGCCCGTCAGGGTCTTGAAAAAAGACGGCTGCCGCCGGCATCCACCCGTGGACGATTGGTTCGCTCATCGGCCCCTGGACGGGAGCGCGAGGCGGATGGATCGGCTCGATACCACGGTCACGCAGCCAAGGCACCATCCCGTCGGCGTGCTCCTCGTCCACGCGGAAGGAGACGTGGTATTCCGCGGCGCTACGGTGTACCACGGTCTCCACTCGGAAAAGGCCGAGCATCCAGCGCTTCCGCTCCTCGGTGTACAGAAGCAGAGCACTCGACCCGCCGCTCGCGCCGAAGCCGAACTCGAATCCGAGCTTCTCAACGTAGAACTCGACTGCGCGGTCTAGGTCAGTCACTGGAAGATGCACCTCGTAAAGACCGTGATGAAAATGTCTCGGGTAGCTAAGATTGGTGCTGGCTGGCTCCATTGATTCGGAAGATTCGTTCAGGCCTAACGAGAACAAGTTAGACCCAGGTGACCGCGAGAACGAGGCTGATCAAACCCATCAAAGCGGCCAGCCCAGAAATCCATGCTATGATCTCGCATGATCGATACTCTGCGGAACGCCTACTCTCATTCTCCACAAACGCCTCGGCCCTCATTTTCTGAGACTCGTAGGCGGCGACATCACGCTTCATAGCTCTGAAGCGCGCCACACCAAAGTAGTACATCAAAGTGGCCCACAACAGAAGAGAAACGATGCCAACACCAAAGGCGACCAGTGCTAGAACCACGCTGCAGTGAACACCTCGCGAGTTAGCAAAGCCCAACGTCCCAGCTATGCCCGCGCCGTGGAGAGTAAACAACCAAGTAACGAGCTGTTTTTGAGCCTGAAATACAGCCTGCGACCAGCCCGTCCAGACAAGCTTGATGTAATCGTCGACTTCCCGCTCGGTTGCCATGACAAAGGTCTAACGAGAATTAGACGAATATTCGTAATATAAGGCGAACATTTTTTCGCCTAACAATATTGACGCGAGAGCGATCAATCGGTCGCCGGCTCGGGCGCGTCGAGATTTCCCGCCGGCAAACGCGCGGCTTTCCAATCCATGGCCATGCGAATACGGGCGCGTCCGCTGGGATGATCGAAGAAGATGAATTCTTCGACAGGGCCCGGATTCATTTTTCGGTAAGTGCCGAGTTTGAGCGATGCCTGGGCCATGCCGTCAGCTTCTCGTGAAGTGTTGATGCCAAATGCATCAGCTTCGCGTTCAATGTTGCGCGAGATGGTGTTGATGATCGGGGTAAGGGCGAAAGCGAGCGTTGAAAAGATGAGGACAAGCAACGGAAAGCCGGCCGGATCGGCGATGCCGCGAACACCCCAGCGGTCGCCCCATTTTCGGACGGCGGAATCAAAAGCGAGCCGAGCCCACAGAAATCCGACGAGCGCGAACATCACGAATCCGCTGAGAAGCTTCATGGTGTGGTTGAGAACGTAATGGCCCATCTCATGGCCCATGACGAAACGAATTTCCGGTAGGGTGGATTGCTTGAGAAGATTGTCGTTGAGCGAGATGCGGGTGGTGCCGAGAACACCGGACACGTTTGCGCTTGGCTTCTTCGTCTGGCGCGACGCATCAAACTCGTAAACCTGCGTGACCGGAATTTCATTCGCCCGCGCGAGCGCGAGAATGGGATCGCGAATCTTTGCGTCAGTCAGCGGTTGAAATTTGTTGAACAGCGGAAAAACGAAAATCGGCCCAACCATCACCGCGATGATGAAAAGCAAAATGGCGACGCCGGTTCCGAATGCCCACCATAAACGCGGCGCACGCCGGAAAGCAAAATAAAGTGCGGCGAGCAAAATCGTGTTCGCGATGAGCGCAACGATGAGCCCTTTTACTTCGTCGCCCGCCCAGGACCCGAAGTTTTGGGTGGAGAGTCCGTAGGCGTGTTCGCGAAAAAAACTCTGATAAAGCTCCAATGGAAACACGAGAAACGTGGTGACGAGGGTGAACGGAATCGCGTAAACAATTACTTGCAGCGTTTTGAAGCCTGTGATGCGCTCGGCAAAATCGCGCAGCGCCGCAGATGTGTGGGACGCGAGGAAAAAGATCGCGATCGCAGCGCCGAGCAGAAAATTCCAGAGAATCAGCCAATAGCCGCCTTCGAAATAAGCGTCGGATTTTGCGCGTTGGTTGGGGGGGACGGTGTCGAGCCAGGCTTGGGTGGCGGCGGCGGGATCAAACGAACTCGGATTCGCGGCGGAGATTCTCGCAGCCGGAGGCGGTGTCGGCGCTTGTTGCGCGCGAATCTCACTCGAGAACGCGATTGTTAGACAGAGTCCAAGCAATGACAAAATCAAACGGTTGACCATGAACGAGGGAAATAGCGAATCCTCGAACAAAAGAAAAGCATTCGCTGCGGCCAGATGGTGAGGGAAATCCGAATCGCTCTTTGGATCGACAATTGTGTGTAACGTCCAGGCAAGTCCGTCGGTCTCTATTGTCAAAAGTTATGAAGCTTCTCGTCTCGCTCGTTCTCGCATTTGTCTCCGCATCTTCGACCGCGCTCGCCGCCGAACCGGCGCCGATGAAGTGGACGGTCGATGCCGTGCAACGCGAAGCGCTCGTTTTTCTTCCATCGACATCTACGAAGGCAAAAGCGCCGGTGATTTTTTCCTTCCATGGTCATGGCGGGAACATGCACTTCGCCGCGCGGGGCATGGGGTTCCAGAATTTCTGGCCCGAAGCCATCGTCGTTTACCCGCAAGGTTTGCCGACACCGGGTTTGATCATGGACGAGAAAGGTGAGAAGCCTGGCTGGCAGCGTGAGCCGGGAAAGCAACAGGACCGCGATTTGAAATTCGTCGATGCGATTCTGGCAACGCTGCGCGAAAAATATTCGATGGATGAGCGCCGGATTTATGCGACCGGTTTTTCCAACGGCGGGTTGTTCACCTATCTACTTTGGGCAGCGCGCGGGAATGTCTTCACTGCGTTTGCACCCGGTGGCGCAGTTCTCCTCCCCTCCGTTCAGCCAACGCAACCGCGACCAATATTGCATTACGGAGGAGAACGCGATCGGATCGCGCGATTTGCAAATCAGCAACGAACCATCGAACAAATTCGCACGTTCAATGGCTGCGCCGCACAAGGCCAATCATGCGGCGCGAGTTGCACTCTTTATTCTTCCTCGAAAGGCGCTCCGGTCGAAACATTCATTCACCCTTTCGGCCACATCTACCCGCCGCCGGTCACGACTGTTATCGTTAAATTCTTTCAAGAGCATCCGCGCATTCCGTGAGACTCATTAGGCTGGACTAACAAATTCAACCGGTCGAAAATCGGCGCGTGAAAACGCTTGCGTTTTTGGCCGGCATATTGTTCATCGGCACCGCTGCGCCGGCGCTGGCCCAAGCCGAAACGCCGGATGCTTCCCGTTATGGACCGTATCCAACTAATTACAAAGAAATCGTCATGAAATGGCTTAATACCCAGCTCGTCGATGCCGGGAGCGCGCGGATCGAATGGACTGGCGACCCCAAGCCGGATGATCTGGGCAAGAACGGCGAACATCTTTACGGCTACGTTGTTTACTTTAAAGTCAATGCGCGCAACCGATTCGGTGCTTACACCGGGATGCAGAATCACGGCGCGTTGATCCGTAATGGCGAAGTGGTTAAAGGTCTTGGTTTAGGTTACTAGATAAAAAACATGAAACGTAATTGTCGATCCAACTCGTCCGGACAGTTGTTAGTTGTTCTCATTATCATCCTGGCGCTGGTCGGCGGCGGCACCTGGTATCTTTATTCGAACAAGGCGGTGATGGATAAGGAGGCACGTGAGTTTGGCAAAATGGCGGTCGAACGGCTCGCGGTTAATCATGACGCCGCTTTTTTTGCCGAGCGTCTTGGCCCGCAGGCGAAGTTGGATTTCCCGCCCTCGGAGCAGCAACACATCATGTCGAAATTTCAGGAGCTCGGCACCCCGAGTCAGCCGATCGCGATTGATATGACCGTGACCTTTGAATCGCATTTTTTCGAGCCGAAAGGCTACTTCATCGCGCATCTGAATTATCCGGCGCGTCCGGCCACGCTCGAAGTTGCGACTTCGCACCCGGCTAGTAGATGGCAATTGGACGGGGTGAAGTTGAGCTACAGCATCCAGCGCTAGAAATAGACGCGACGATCGTTAGGCCAATAAACGGTCCAGCGAATCGAGGCAAAGCTGGGACCAGGTCTCGAGCGAATCGCGACGCGCGACCAATTCGTCTTTGTCCAGAAACGCCAGGTTCGTAATCATCGCTTCCCGTTTCTCCACTTTCGGCGCGGCCAGTTTGAAGACGTGAACGACGCCAAGATGAACCTGGCCCACCTCGGTCGTGTCGTCGTTTAACAAGGCGACAATGCGATCTTCAAATTTCGTGTCGATCTTGACTTCCTCGTTCACTTCGCGCTCAACGCCGGCGCGATAAGCCGCTTCGTCCAAGGCAAAAAGCGATTCATCGCCTTCGTTCATGTGTCCGCCGATGCCGATAGAGCCTTTCGCGACCAGACGTTGCTCGCCCGCTTTTTTGCCGCGCACGTAATAGAGAACTTTGTTGCCAAACGCGAGCAGCGCGTAGGGAATGATTTGCTTATGGGTCGGATCGCGTTCGGCTTGCGCGCGCGGCAGAAAGAAATTGTTTCCGCGCGATAAAATGGCGTCGAGATATTTGCGTGGCTCGAAATTGAGTCCATGAAAACTCCCAAGCTGATCGAAGAGACTTCGCTTTATAACCAGAATGTTTTCGTTAGGCGGATTCATCGCTTGCTTTGGCTGTAGGGGACGCTGTTAGCGTCCCGTGTCCGGATGATTGGGAAGCTGGCAGCTTCCCCTACAGAAATCGACATCACGCTTGGAAAAGTTTGAGCTGATCAGAACGAATAGGTGACACCGATCTGCGGACCAATCAGATTCAAACTTGGATTCGGATCGGTCTGTCCGCCGTTGGAGAGGTGCTCATAAAGAGCGCCGGCATTGAGCTTCCAGCGGTCGTTCAATTGGTAGGAAACGCCGACAGCACTCATAATGTTGAAAGTGAAATCCTGTCCTTGCGCGCCGGGAATGCTCGCATGGCTGTCGATCCAACCTAATCCGACACCGCCCGAAACGTAAGGAATGAGCCGGCTATTCGGCCGCACGAAGTTATAGCGCAGACCGAAATTGAGTCCGAAATAATGATCTTCTATGCCGCGAAAGATCGGCTCGGCGACTGCCGAGAAATAAAATTGATTGTAGCCGCGCAACCAACTGTCGCCTTCCACGATTCCCCAACGCGCGCGGGCGGTGATCAACTCTGCGCCGATCTCGTAACTGTGCGGACTATTTATGAAACCAAACAGATAAGCGGACTCAGCCGCGATTTCGAATCGCGGCGCATCAAGCGTTTCTCCTGGTTCGGTCGTCGCGCCGGCAAGTCCCGGGAAGGCTGCAAAAACCGCGAGGGCGAAAATTGCAACGCGAGAAAAATTCATCGCGCGCAACCATAGGGTGAGTTGATTCAATTGCAATTCGACCGAACTCCGGTCAGCTTATCGATATGAAGAAGATCTCGATCTTAGCTCTGGTTGTTCTGAGCGGAATTTTTTGCGGCCGCGCCGCTGAAGATCAGGACAAGAAAGCGGAACAGCTGGCGGCGGGCGTGTGGAAAGCAAGTGGCGGCGAACAATGGGCGAACGTTGCCGAAGTTCGTTTTAGTTTTGTAGTCGAGCAGGAGGGGAAGGAGCTTTTTAAGGCCGACCATGTTTGGAACGTCCCTGCCAACACGGACGACGTGAAATGGAAAGATAAAAGTGGGAACAAGAAACACATGAAAGTAAATCTCGGCGCGCCCGGCACAGATGAAGATTCAAAGACAGCCTATGGCCGCTGGGTCAACGATTCCTATTGGTTGCTCGCGCCGCTCAAAGTGCGCGACCCGGGCGTGCACACTAAGTTCGACGGAATGAAAGAATCCGAAGGCGTAAACTGCGAGATGCTGCGGCTAAGTTTCGACAACGTCGGCCTCACCCCGACCGACCAGTACGTGTTGTATGTCGATCCACAGACCAAACGCGTGCACGCATGGGATTACATTCCAAAGGCGGACACGACCGTGCATGGGACGTGGGAGAATTATCAACAATTCAGCGGGATTAATCTTTCCACTCAACATCATTTTAAAGACAAGATCATTCGCCTCGCCGAGATCCAGGTCTCAATGGCGAAATGATTTAGCCTTCGATAAAACTGGCGAGATCGACCGGCAACGGGCTTGTCCACTCGTGTTCGCCATCGATTCCGAGCCTCGACGCGTGAAGCGCGTGCCGCGGCAAAAGTAATTGGCGCTCGAGTTTCTTCGTCCAACCGGTTTCAATGAACTCGAGATAAAGCTGCTCGTTAGGCCCGTAGATTTTGTCGCCGACAATCGAATGGCCAATCGAGGACAAGTGCACGCGGATTTGATGCGTCCGGCCGGTGCGCGGAATTGCTCGAATCAAACTGAACTTGTCGCCGGTCCGACCCGGACTGACAGTGGATGTCGATCTTGTAAAGCGCCGCTCGACGTTGAACTCCGTTTGCGCCGGCGCGCCGTCGAGATGAATCGCTTGTTTCAACCAAATCGCTGATTCCCGATGTTTGCCTTGTCGATCCAGCGGCGCGTCGACAATTTTTGTTTCCCAATCCGGCCAGCCCCAAACGATGGCGACGTATTCTTTCCGGAAACGCAGTTGTTGCATGAGCAATCCGAATTTTCTCGCCGCCGCCGAAGTTTTGGCGACCAAGACGAGTCCGCTCGTTTCGCGATCGAGCCGGTTCACAATTGAGACCTGACCGTTATTGGCAATTTCGAACGCGAGCAACTCGCGCAACTCCTTCCAAAGGGTCGGAGCTCCGTCCGGTTTGGTCGGATGCATCAAAAGAAACGCCGGTTTGTCGACGACGAGATAGTCGCTCGTCTCATCAACGACCTGGAAGTGGAGTAGTGGAGTGATGGAGTAATGGAGGGGTGAGCGCGCTCTAGATCAAAACTTCATTACCCTAATACTCCAGCACTCCATTCTGGCACTTGACCTAGCTGGGAAAACCGCTTTACCTAAACGCCTCACTTTTCACCAAGGGAGAGCCGTTTTGGAACTCAAAGACATCAAAGCCATCATCGATTTGATGAAGAAGAACGACCTCTCGGTCTTTGAGATGGAGAAGGATGGTTTTCGGCTAAAGCTGCAAAAAGGCATCGGGGATCAGCCGATTGTTTCAACGACGGTCGCGCCCGTACCCGCGCCGGCGCCTGCGAACGGTCCGGCCGCCGCGGCTGCTGCGACTGAGACGGCGTCGCTTAAAGAAATTGTTTCACCGATGGTCGGCACGTTTTACCGCGGCGCTTCGCCAGACGCACCGCCGTTTGTCGATGTCGGAACAAAAGTGACCGAGGACACGGTCGTTTGCATTATCGAGGCAATGAAGGTGATGAACGAAATCAAAGCGGAGACAAGCGGAGTGATTGCTGAAGTTGTGGCGGAAGGCAGCAAGCCGGTGCAGTTCGGCCAGGTGCTTTTCCGTGTCCGATAATTGATGCGGCCCGCCAACTCGCGGGAGCGGCACATGTTCGAAAAAGTCCTGATTGCTAATCGCGGTGAGATCGCGCTGCGCATCATCCGCGCTTGCAAGGAACTCGGTATCCGCACACTCGCGGTTTATTCCGAGGCGGACGTCGATTCGCTCCATGTCCAGCTGGCGGACGAAGCGATCTGCATCGGCGCGGCGCCGAGCGATGAAAGTTATTTGAAAATCGACCGCATCATGAGCGCGGCCGAGGTCGGCGACGTCGATGCCATTCATCCCGGCTACGGCTTTCTCGCCGAGAACGCCCATTTCGCTGAAGTCTGCGAAAGCTGCAAAATCAAATTTATTGGTCCGCCTTCGCAGACGATGCATTTGATGGGCGACAAAAATTCAGCTCGCGCTTGCGCGCGCAAAGCCGGCGTGCCGGTTACGCCTGGAAGCGATGGCATAGTCGAGGACGAAAAAGAGGCGATCAAGGTCGCGAAGAAGATCGGCTATCCAGTGATGATCAAAGCCGTGGCGGGCGGCGGGGGGCGAGGGATGCGTATGGCTCATAACGAGCCGAAGCTTCTCTCCGGTTTTCACAATGCGCGTCTCGAAGCCGAAAAAGCTTTTGGCAATGGCGCGGTCTACATCGAGAAGCTGATCGTTAATCCGCACCACATCGAATTCCAAATCGTGGCCGATAGCCATGGGCACGTTGTTCATCTGGGCGAGCGCGATTGCTCCATTCAACGGCGCAACCAAAAAGTCATCGAGGAATGTCCATCACCGCTCATGACCTCCGGGCTTCGTAAGAAAATGGGAAATGCCGCAGTTAAGCTTGCGAAATCGGTGGAGTACGAAAACACCGGAACGATTGAGTTTCTGGTCGATGAAAAGGGTCATTTTTATTTCATCGAGATGAACACGCGGCTCCAGGTCGAGCACACGGTCACGGAAGAAGTTTACGGCTGCGATCTGGTGAAAGAACAAATCCGCATCGCCGCCGGTCAGCCGCTTTCCCCGCATGTCGCACATGCCACGCCGCGATTGCATGCTATCGAGTGCCGGATCAATGCAGAAGATCCAGCCAAAGATTTTCAAGCGTCCCCCGGCCGGATCGCCTTTTACTACGCGCCCGGTGGCCGCGGGGTCCGGATCGATTCGCACGCCTACACCGGTTACGTCGTGCCGCCATATTACGATTCGTTGATCGCGAAAATAAT
>DASYVQ010000110.1:0-3960 GCA_035936875.1 Chthoniobacterales bacterium | reverse complement strand
GACGCACATTCACACGCGCAGCTCGCTGAAAATTTTCAGCGTCTGGCTGAGAAGATGTCGATCCTGGGTATCGGCAAGGTTTGCATTTATGAAAAACACCAACGGATCGAGTGCGATGTTTAGCCGCGCGGGCGTGTGGTTTTGGATCGCGATAGCACTGGGCGCAGCCATTCGCCTTTATCTCGTTGTCTTCACCGAGGGATCGTTCGACACCGTGCTTTGGGAAGGGCATTCTCGCGATGTGATCGACCGGGGGGTTATCGGTTGTTATCACGTCAACGGCTCGGCCAATCATCCGCCGTTCATCAGCGAGGTCGAGGCAGTTCTGTTGCGTGTTTCGGACGCGACCGGAATCCCGTTTCGAATTTTTTTGCGGGCGCCATTCGTTTTGATCGACGCGGCCAGCGCGCTTCTCCTGCTCATGTTGTTGGGGGCGAACCAGTGGCGGTTTGTCATCACGGCATGTTATTGGCTCAGTCCGATCACCATAATTCTCTCCGCCTATCACGGCAACGTCGATTCGGCGGTCGGGTTTTGCATTTTACTTGCGCTTTGGTGCATATCGAAACAACGAATCTTGGCGGCGGCGGTCGCGCTCGGTGTCAGCTTTTGGATAAAGTTGCCCGGGGTCTTCGCTCTGCCCGTCCTGTTTTTTTTCGTTCCGACATGGCGACAACGCTTTTGGTTTCTGAGTGTCGTCGGAATTGTCGGTATCGCCGGCTATTTTCCGACTCTCATTCAGGACCCGCGCGCTATTTACGGGAACGTGCTCAGTTATCGCGCGCACAATTTGCACACGACTGCTGGCGTGTCGACATGGGGACCGCGCGTCTTGTTGTTTTCCGTTCTGGCGGCGCCTAACAAATGGCCGATCGCAACCCGCGCTCCGATTTTGTTTTTGCTTGAGCACGGATGGCGGATCGCGCTCGCGCTTGGCATTCTCATTAGTTGGCTGCGCCGGTTTCGCCGCTCGCCCGTCGAGCTCGGCGCAACCATTGCGTTCATCTACGTCATTCTCTCAGCGTTGAGTGATGGGTTCTCCTTTCAATACTTTGCCTGGTCGTTGCCGCTTTGGTTTCTTCTGCCGGCTCGGTTTTGGGGGCCGGCCGCGCTTTTAACCAGCGCTTATCTTTACTCTCTCTACTGGTTCCTCTGCGGCAACGGATGGTTGTTAGGCCAATGGGATTTCGTCGGCCATCCCAACTGGCCAACGTTCGTCCTCTGGTTTCGCAATGCCGGTTACGTTGTTTTCTTTGTTGGCGCGATCTGGTTTCTCGGCCTGGCTCTGTTTCAGCAGCGCAAACCCCAGATAGATACCCCCCTGTAGCACCACGTTACGGAAGGTGTCGGCGTTGCATTCAATGCGGTTACAGTCCCGGCATTCCGAGTCCGCCGGTGATCTTGCTCATCTCCGATTGTGCGAGCGCCTTGCCTTGCTCAATCGCCCGCTTCACGCCGCTCAGCACAGCTTCTTCCAAAAATTCAACGTCGTTCGGATCGACAATCTCCTTGTCGATCTTGATTGAGAGAACTTCGCCGGCGCCGTTCGCGGTCACCTTCACTTTTCCGCCGGCTGCGCTTACTTCCACCGTTTTCTCTTCCAGCTCGGCCTGGGTTTTGGCCATTTGCTCCTGCATCTTTTGCGCCTGCTTCATCAACTTGTTCAAATTCATAAATTCATTGATTTGGATTTCCATCCTCACCTGCCGCTTCGCGTCTTCCCCGGGATCGCGACCGGGCGGAGCGCTGAGAGGATGGAGGTGAGGGTTAGGTCTTAATCTCTCCCTTGAATATTTGGAGCGCTTCCTGAATCAGCGGATCGTCTTTGAATTCGTCGGCGCGTTTTGATGATTGCTCAGGCGCGCTTTTTAATCCTTCTTTAGCGATAAACTTTACCGTCAAATCGCGGCTGCTCGCTTCTTTTAACAAAGTCTCGAGTTGCCGCCGATTATTCGCGCTGGCCAGCGTTTCGATCGCCGATTTTTCGGATGGTGGATAGCCGAGCTGAAAATAGCGGCCATCGATTCCAATCGGACTCACCGATTCACTCAACGTTCGCAAAAATCCTTTTTGCGGGATTTTTGCGCAGACTTCTCGCCAAATCTTCTCCGGATCAACAACCGCATCGGTTGCCGGCGGCGACTCGGCTACCCGAGGAGCTGTAGAGGCGGCCGTGTTGGCCGCAGGATTTTTGGACGCAGACGAGTCCGAGCCGGACTGGCGGTTGCCTGCCGCCACAGCAGAGGATTTCTTCTCCGGACCCGCGCTGCCTCCGCGCAGCGCGCTCAAGTTCTCGATCACTTCATCGAGCGTCGCCTGACTCAAACTTTGGATCGCTTTGATGATAGCCACTTCGAAATGAAGCTTTTTGTTCGGCACCCATTTCATCCGGCTTTCCGCTTGCGCAAATTGATCAATCAGCTCGAGCAGCCGGTCGTTCGCGATCAATTCCGATTGCGCCGCCAGCGATTTTTGTAATTCAAGATCGACATCTTCCTTCAACGCGTCCGGTTTGGCTTTGAAAACAAGCAGATCGCGCAGATAGGCGATCAGGTCCGACATGAGTCGCATCATGTCCTTGCCCGCCTCGCATTGCTCGTAGAGGACGTCGAGCGCTGCCGCGGTGTCGCCGACCAAGATTTTTCCGGTAAGATCGACCACCGTTTGCTCGCTGGTGAATCCGAAAACATTCAGGACGTCGGCCTCGGCAATTTTTTCGCCGCAAAACGCAACCAGTTGATCGAGCATCGATTCCGCGTCGCGCAGGCCGCCTTCCGCGCCGCGCGCGATGGCATGTGCCGCGGCCGGTTCGAGCGTGATTTTTTCCTTCCCGGAAATGAACTGCAAATGTTCGGCAATTAATTTCGCCGGAATACGATGGAGATCGAAGCGCTGGCAGCGGCTGACAATCGTCAGCGGCATTTTATTCACTTCAGTGGTAGCGAAGATGAAGATGACGTGTGGCGGCGGTTCTTCGAGTGTTTTCAGCAGGGCATTGAACGACGAAGTCGATAGCATGTGGACTTCGTCGATAATGTAGATTTTGAATTTGTAGCCTTGTGGCGGCGAGATTTTCACCCTTTCCACAATCAACTCGCGAATCTTGTCTACCTGCGTGTTCGACGCGGCGTCGTATTCGAACACGCCAAAAGAGTTCCCGGCCGCAATTTCCCGACACGGATCGCACACGCCGCAGGGCGTCACGGTTGGCCCCTTCACGCAATTGAGCGCTTTTGCCAAGATCCGTGCGGTCGACGTCTTGCCGATCCCGCGCGGCCCGACGAACAGGTAGGCGTGTGCCAGGCGGTTTTGCGCGACCGCGTTTTTCAAAGTGCGCGAGACGTGTGTCTGGCCGACCAGATCGTCGAACGTCTGCGGCCGATACTTCCGCGCAAAGACTTCGTAGCTCACAGATTCAATCTAAATGCGTTGCCTGCTTCGCGAAAATAGAAAACCATAAGCCAGTTCATTTTTTCCATGAAGCCAAGATCGCCATCTGTTCTGACGTTCGTCCTCGTGCTCCTGTTCGTGATCGTAATCGACCTTGGTGCCCGCGAGCCGCACCAATCGCCGGCAAAATCAACGACAGAAAAGAAAATTGTTCGGGCGCGCGATCTCGGCGTGCCGTTCGAGGGCGTCCCCGGTCAATTGAACGCGATTACCGACGTCGCCGGTATCGAAGTCGGCTACACGACGTTGATCAGCGGCGAGGGGAAACTCGTGGTCGGCAAAGGTCCAGTGCGAACGGGCGCCACGGCGATTCTCCCGCGCGGCCACGATTCACTGAATGATCCAGTTTACGCCGCCGTTTTTAGTTTAAATGGCAACGGCGAGATGACTGGCACCGCCTGGGTCGAGGAGAGCGGATTTCTTGAAGGGCCGGTCGTGATCACGAACACTCATAGCGTCGGTGTCGCTCGCGACGCAGTGATTCAATGGCGGGTAAAACACGGCGCGGCG
>DASYVQ010000109.1:0-3081 GCA_035936875.1 Chthoniobacterales bacterium | reverse complement strand
GGCGATCGCGGGAATGATCGAGAGCGAATTCGGGAAAAGAATTCAGGTAGATCAGCTTCTTCCCGTGTGATGTAACCCCGACGTACTGTCGATATGAATCCGAAAGCTTAAGCTTGTGGCCGCTCTTGCGCAGGAGTTCAGGCAACCGCTGCTCGACAGCGAGCACTTGTGGGGGTGATGGAATCCAAAAGCCGCTCACGTCTGCCGGACTCCCGCGCGAGCACTGCCGAATCAATGCAAAGCCTTGGGATGTCGGAAGAATCGCGCAATGATCGGGCAGCGACTGGCCATTCGCTGACCATGCAACGAGTGCCAATAGCGCCACGAAAAACTGCGCACGCATAGTCATCTAACGAGACCAAGCTCAGCCACCGCTGGCGAGGACGAGCTTTTTCAAAGCCTTTCTACTTTCTAATTTCACCTTTGTAATTTTCTAATCGGCCAGCGGTTGGCTGGAGCGCTTGGTTAGGTCTATTAGGGCAAGGACTTCTATGGGTACAGCCGGGTCCTTAGAATAAAAACACTTCACCGTGAAAGCAGGTGCAGAGTAGAGCGTCTTGATGTCGTTAGGCTTGCTCCACGGAAGAAGGAAACTCCGTGTGATCCGTCCGACTACGCGGCCATGTGACGAATGCACCACCGAGAAGGACAAGCGAAAACCTTTTGAGGTCTTCTTCAACAGCTTTGCCTGCACTACCGCCGTGTCGTGCCCCAGCCAAAAATTCCGAGGTCGTGCGGTAAAGGTGAACTGGGGCGTGTCGGCGGATAACATCCGCACGTCGACAGCATCAGTCATGTGGAAGTTGAACAGCAGATACGGCTGCGGTCCGGCAGCTGGCTCAGCAAAGCAGTGACTGACACCAACAATGGCAAGCAGCAGCATGATGAGCGTGCGCATCGTTAGACCTAACGAGAATTAGGCCAATTAAATTCGCCTTTAAAGACGAATTTCCTACAGGCGCGGAGGCTATTATTCCAATTCATAGGTCGTGATCTCGAGTTCGTGGCCGTTGGGGTCGCGAAAGTAAATGGAGTGGGAAATTTCGTGGTCTTCAAATTCGAATTTGATTCCTTGGCGTTTTAGTTCCTCCTGCGCGGCCAGGAAATTTTTGCGATCGGCGCGAAAGGCCAGGTGAAGCATCCGAATTTCGCCGCGAGCCGCCTTCGCCGGGCCTACGGCAGCCAGGGATGTCGATGTTGTATTGGATCTGATTGGGAACAAGGCGATGGCGGTTTTTCCTTTGCCGATGAACGTCGGAACTCCGTCCCATATTCCTTTATGGCGATGTTCGAAACCGAGGATGTCGATGTACCACTGCGCCGACCGTTCGACGTCGTGCACGGACATGGCCACGTGATCGATTCCTTCGAGCTGCATTATCCGGAAAGTTTCGCACTAATAGAATTGTCGCGCATCCTCATTTCGATTAACTAATGTGAGTGAGTTCCCCCAGTCGGCGAGCGTTTCTCAAAACGATCGGTCAAGCCGGACTCTTCTGTGCCGCGCCGTCGATTGCCCGCGCCATGGCCACAGCGAGCGACGACACGGTCACGATCTCAATTTTGCACACGACTGATTTGCATGGGCACATCATGCCGACGGTTGATTATAGCGGAACGCCTGATCTCGGCGGCTTTGCGCGATGCGTCACCCAAATCCGTCGATGGCAGCGGCAAAACCGAAATTCGATCCTGATCGACGTTGGCGATGTTTATCAGGGCACTGATGTCGCTTTGCGCACGAAAGGCGAGCTGATGATCGACCTGTTTAATCATCTCAAGTACGACGCCTGGATCGTCGGCAATCACGAATTTGATTGGGGCGTCGAGGCGTTTCTCAACGTGCTGGCAAAGTCGGCAATGCCGGTGCTGGCGGCGAACATCTCGATGGATGGAGCGGCCGCGGGTGATTTTCGCGACGCGAAACATCCTTTCGCGAAAGTTCAGCCTTACGTCTTGAAAGAAATCGCGGGAATTAAAATCGCGATCATTGGAGTTGCTACGCCCGGAATGCCGTTTTGGTTCCGACCGGAGTTCATTCGTGGTTTTGATTTTCGATATCCGGTCGAGTTCGTACGCCAGGCGATCGCGAAAGCAAAGAGTGAAGGTGCGAATGCGATTGTGCCGGCCGGCCACATGGGATTGAAACCGCGCACCGGTGGCGATGATTTCGCGAACAGTGTCATGTCGCTGACCACGGAATTTCCGGAAGCGGCTGTATTTATCGCCGGTCATACGCATCAAACCGTGCCGAGCCGCACGACGAACGGTGTGCTTTTGACGCAAGCCGATCATTTCGGCATTCACGTCGGCCGCGTAGATCTTGTTTTCGATCGAACTTCCAAAAAACTGCTTCATCGAGAATCGCGCTGCCAGCAGATGGACAAGCGCGTCCATCTCGATCACATCGTTCTGTCACGCGCGAAATCGCAGATCGCCGAATCGGCCGCCGCGCTGGCGGAGCCAATCGGAGAGTTAGCCGAAACTCTGCACGTGCGCGGTCGTCCGGGCGAACCCAGCGACGTGGAACGTTTAATCGGCACTGCGATTATGGAGGCGCTCCGAGAAAATGGCGTGCGTGTCGATGGTGCGATGCACGGTGTGTTTGATGAAAGGAATAATTTCATCGCTGGTCCGAAAACGGTGAACGACATCTGGAACATTCTTCCTTACGAGAACTACGTGGTGACTGCGGAGCTCACGCGGGATGAGATTAAAATGGTGATGGAGGAAGTGTACGCGAGCCACGAACCGCGAAACTTGCTTGGATTTAATATCGAAACGGAAGGGCGTGGTTACGATCGGCAGATCACGTCAATGACATTTGCCGATGGACGGCCCCTTGAGCGGGACAAAAGGCACTCGATCGCGTTTAATATGTTCGATTCGCGCAGCGGCGGACACCGTTTCATGAAGTTGCGGGCGTTGCTTGAAACGCCCGCGGTCAATTGCAGGCTGCATCCAATGCTGACCCGCGATGCGCTGATCGATTATTTTCGTCGCCATAAGGTCGTGCACAAGGTGGCGGGCGCGACCGAACTAGGGCACGCTGCGTAACTCCTGCGAGATTGCCCTTGAAAA
>DASYVQ010000108.1:0-2885 GCA_035936875.1 Chthoniobacterales bacterium | reverse complement strand
CGACAAGCGCTTCGACCATCGCACGCAACGCCGGCAGGACGCGATCGAACGAATCGGGAAAACTGATTCCTTCGCGGCGCGGCCAGGAAAGCCAGGTCGCCGCGTGCGGTTCCCATTCCGCCGGCATACGATAGCCGAGCGCGGCGGGAGTTTGAGTAATTTCATCCATCGACAGCAACGTCCAACGCCGCGTGCTCAGCGTCCAATCGCTTGATCCGTCCAACTAAACCGTAACCGCAGCTCGAAGCTGTAGGCGGGTAGCGGTCCGACCACCGTTCGGCTCACATCGGGAAGCAAACTGCTTCCCCTACAGAAACGGAGAATCTGATCGTGAAAACTAACTCATCGGCGATGAAGCCGGTCCGGCCGGCTTATAGATTACGCCGACGATCGCGCCGGCGATGGCGAATTCGATGATCGCGCCGATACACCAGGCGATCAGAATGGTCGTCGTGAGCGGTTGGACTGCGTAGTCAATGAGATTCAAGCCGCAGAGAAACAAACCGACCAGAACTCCATAACGAAATCCGCCGGCTGTGCCACCGCCGCTGCCAAAGCCGCGCACAAAGATCAGCGCAAAAAAGAAAACGAACACGGCCTGGCCCAGCATGAGCAACGGAAATTTAATGTCGGCGGGAGCCCGCATCACCGTGGCAACTTCCGCATAGCTGCTATGCAGAATCATGCCGTGAAAGACCCATTCGTACACAAATACAAAAATCCACGCTGCGATGAATGCGATGAAGAATTTTTTCCAGTTCATAATTTTTTTGTTGAGGTCAGCTAGCCCCAAGAAGCCCTGCGATCTTCATTGCAGAATTACGGTCTGCTTGTCGATCTAAATTTCGGCTGAAAGCGCTTCGCTACTCGCGCAACCCGGGAATGTGGCCGTAACCGATGAAAGTCGGTCGCAATTTTCCTTCGTCGACCTTTCCGGAGCGCTGAACCCTAAAATCGAAGACGCTTACACCATCACGCGACTGTCCTTGATAAATGCGGCCATCGCTCGCGCCGACCATTACGCGCTGGCCCGTTTTCTTCTCGCGGCCGAGATAAATCATTGCGTGCGTGATCGGCGGGTCGCGCTCGATCGAATATGTGCCGGTCCAGAAAAGCAGATCGCCCGGCTTCAAGTCTTCGAGCTCGAATGAATCGTCCTTTTGACTGAGCACAGACTCGAACTGCCGCGCCCGCCGGAGCCAGACGTATTGCTCGCTGGAATCGCGCGGCACGTCGCCGACGCCGTTTTGTTTGAGCACGAAATAAACAAAACCGGAACAATCCATGCCGCCGTTGGCCGGATCGGCCGAGCCATATTTGTAGTTTAGATTGCGGGTCGTCAGCTCGAGCGCGGAAGCGAGAAGCTGTTGCACTTTCAGCGGATAATTGTCGAATCCCTTGATCGCGTCTGGCGCCAGCGTCGCATTAGGTGCCCCCTGTTTTTTGGGCGGCGTTGGTGATGGCGATTCTGCCGGCGTCGGCGATGGCGTGGCGCTCGGCGTCTCAGTCGGCTCTGGTGTCGGCGAAGATTTTTTCTTTCGCCTCGGTGACGCACTCGGCGATGGCGAAGGGGAAGGTTTTTTCTTTTTGACCGATGGAGTAACTGACGGCGCGGGCGATTCCTGTTCTGTCGGACGCGATGATTTCTTTTTTGGCGAAGGGGTCGGCGAAGGCGATGGCCTTTTTGTGGCTGAAGAACTTTTCTTCTTTTGCGGCTTCGGCGTTGGGGTTGGTGTCGAAAAAATCTTTTTGATTGTGTCGCTGAGCGACTGCCCGGCCGCGGGGGCAGGCGTCACAGTGGAAACCATCAGCGCGAGCGCGATAAGGATGCGAGTCAACATTGCAAAGGGTTTGACGGACTAAACTACGATTTCTTTCGCAGTATCTCGGGCATCGCCTTACACACTCTCGACTTTCGCCCAAAACCGCGGCGGTGGTAAGCTTCGGCCCAATGACATCGATTCGCCTTATTTTTCTATTGGTCGCCTTGTTCGCATTTCCCGGAATTTCGTCCGCCCAGATCGATCGCATTACGGGAAAAAATTTTGCGACGCGATCCGAGGTCTTCGCGCGGCACGGAATGGTTTGCACGAGCGTGCCGGCGGCCACGCAAGTTGGGATCGACATTTTGAAACGCGGCGGCAACGCGGTCGATGCCGCGATCGCGGTGAACGCTACGCTCGGATTGATGGAGCCGGTCTCGAACGGAGTCGGCGGCGATCTTTTCGCCATCGTTTACAGCGCGAAGGAAAACAAACTTTACGGAATCAACGGCAGCGGCCGCTCGCCACTCGGTCTGAGTTACGACCAAATGAAAGCCGAGCTGGCAAAGCTGAAGCGCGACAAGATTCCGCCGATCGGAATGTTGTCGATCAGCGTGCCGGGCACAGTGGACGCGTGGGCTGAGCTTCACAAAAAATTCGGGAAGCTCAAACTGAGTGACGATCTCGCGCCGGCGATTCGTTACGCCGAGGAAGGATTCCCCGTCACAGAATTGATCGCGTATTACTGGGCATTTGGTCCGCGACTCTACAAAGGACTGCCCGGCGCGTTTCTCGAGACTTACACGCTCGACGGGAAAGGTCGCACGCCGGCGAAAGGCGATATCTTCAAGAATCCTGGGCTCGCCAAAACCCTGCGATTGATCGGCGAGAAAGGGCGCGACGCTTTCTACAAAGGCGAAATCGCGGACAAGATCGACCAGTTCATGCAGCAGAACGGCGGTTTTCTGCGCAAAGCCGATTTCGAGAAGCACACATCGACATGGGTCGATCCGGTCTCGACGAACTACCGCGGTTACGATGTCTTCGAGTTGCCGCCGAACGGTCAAGGAATCGCCACGCTACAGATGTTAAACATTTTGGAGGGATTCGATCTGCGCGTGA
>DASYVQ010000107.1:0-19306 GCA_035936875.1 Chthoniobacterales bacterium | reverse complement strand
AAATCAATTGCCAAGGCGGATGCGGCCGAGGAGAAGCAAACTGCGCAAAAAGAAACGCCGGCCAAGATCGACAACGGAGCCGGCGGGAGCCGAGCGACGAAGACGGGCAGGCCCGAGAGGGTTGACGAGCTGGGAAGCGAGTCAATCAATGAAAAGTCGGAAGACGGCAAACCGATTTTGAAAGCGATTCCAGTCGAACCGACCGAGGAAAAGCCGGTCGAGATCCGGCGCGCCATACCGGTTGGACCGCTGGACGAAGTGGACGACGACGCGCTGTTGAAATCGGCGACACCGCCGCCGAGCGATCCCGACCAATAGAATGGCGTCAGACGATGCAACGGATTTTCGGCTGAGCGTTCTCAATCCGGGCGGACGCGATCCGGAGCAATATTTCGACGAGGGAACTGCGCCGAACGCGACCGCACATCCACCGATCAATTTCCATGCCTTCGCCGCATGCACATTCGGATCGGTCCACCGCGAGACAAAGAATGCGATTGCCGAAAAAGCGCCGGTGCTTCTTTTGATCCGCGGCGATGTTCGCGCGACGGAGCGCGCATTAACGGAATTGAAAAAGCACGGCCGAAAGGTCGCCGTATCCTTTAAAGAAAGCGGGCTGCATCAGATTGCGCAGCAATTAAACCATCGCGCGAAGCTCGCGCGTTTTTTACGAATCGTTGCCCAGGCGGATGGATGCATCGCCACCACGCCGGAAGCCGCCGAAATTTATCGCCGGGCGCGTTTGCCGCGCGATGCCGCGGAAGTTGCTTTTATTCCGACACCGTATCCGCTGGAAGATCGACAATGGGATTTCACGGTTCCGCCTAACGAACAGTCCGGCATTCTCATTGGGACGCGGGAATGGGACGTCCCATCACGAAACCACGCCGCCGCCTTGCTCCTCGCCCGCGAACTCTGCCAGAAGAGCGGCGAATCGGTGACCGTCTTCAATCTCAACGGCCGAAAGGGTGCACGCTTGCTTTCCGAATTAAAATTCCCGTCCGGAAAATTGCGCATCGTTGACAAGCGCAAACCGTACACCGACTACCTGCGCGAGGTCGCGAAGCACAAAATCGTTCTGCAATTGGACCGCAGCCGCGTGCCCGGCCAGGTCGCCGGGGACGCGCTGTTGTGCCGCACAATCTGCGTCGGCGGCGACGGCGCGATTGAGCGGATCGCGTTTGCAAAATTTTGCGGCGAAGGCCGCACCACCGAGCAGCTCAGCACTATCGCGCTTGAGTTGCTGAAGAACACGAACACCCGGGCCACCGCTATTGTCGAATCACATTGGCGCGGGGCGGAACGGCTTTCGTTTCCGGCCGTGCGCAAACAATTGGCAATCTTCTTCGAGCATCTCGCCAATCCATCGTTTCCAGAGATCAGATAGGCGAGTCCGAGCCGGACTGGCACGATCAATCGCCTCGGCCAACCATTTTCAAATAAATCTCTTCCAGCCGCCTCACTTGCGCCCGCTGATCGAACTTTTGCGCAACTGCGTCCGCGCCAGCCCGCCCAATTCGCGAGAGAAGATGTCGATCTTGCGCGGCGTCGAGTAACGCTTGGGCCAGCGCTTCAAAATCGCCTTCCGGAACGAGAATTCCGCTCATGCCGTTTTCGATTGCTTCGGGAATACCGCCGTGATTTGTCGCAAAGACGGGAAGGCCGCTGGCCATCGCCTCGAGCATCGAATTGGGAATGCCTTCTTGATTTCCGTCCATGCCGGTTTCGCTCGGGTGCAGGAAAATGTGCGACGCATAAAAAATCTCGCGCAATTTTCCCTGCGAAACAAAGCCAGGCAGCGACACGCGATCGTCGATCTTGAGTTTGCGGATCAATTCCTGCAGTTCGCGCAACAGCGGACCTTCTCCCGCGATCGTGAGCTTCGCCTCCGGATATTTCGCCAGGAAATGGTTGAAGGCGTGCAGCGTCGTGGCTAAACCTTTTTTCTCGATCAAGCGGCAGGCTTGCAGCAATCGCCAATTCCCATTCTTCGGGAACTGGCGTTCGCGAAATGGAAATTCCTCCAGCGGAATTCCGGTGCGGACGATGTCGATCTTGTTTTGGTCGCAGCCAAGATCGACAACCGCGCGGCGCAGCGATTCCGAACGGACGAATACGCGCCTGACTGCGGCGAGCATTTCCCTGGTCGCCTTGCGATAGGCCGGTTTCTCCATGTCGACCAAAACATCCGCGCCGTGAAACGAAACGATCGTCGGCTTCGGCCAAGTGCGAATAAGCGGTAAAAGATGGACGGCGATGTGACCGAAAAAAATGTGCAGGAGCTGCGCGTCACTGCTTTGGAGAATCGCAGTTAAAGCGTGCAGTTCCCTGGATGAAATCTGCCACGGCTGGTTGCGGAGCTGGCGAAACCAGAAGCGCCGCAGAAAATGCGTGGCCGGTTTGCCAACCACGTGCACCGGTTCAAACGGATAGCGCTGCGTTGCCTCCCGTTTTTGCGCGATGACGACAGGCCGAACACGCTCGAGCCCGGTGATCTGCCGATAAATATGCAGCATCTCCGGTTTGAGAAAGGTCGCACAATAAAATGCGACGACTGGCCGTGAATCAGACTGAGCGTTCAACGCCCAACGCTCAACTCCGAAAGGTTCGCGAGCAAGCGTTCAGCCCTCGGCGTTCAATTGGAACGTCAGAAATTAAACGAGAACAGCTTGATGCCCTTCCATTTGCCCGTGTCCGGATCGAGGACAACGCTGTCTTCCGCTTTGCCGTATTGGGCCGGCGCTTTCGGATTCAACATTTGGAACGGATTGCCGCCAGGCTGGAAGGCCCGCGGAAGTACGCCTTCAGCATTTTGGCGTTGGATCGGCGGTGGCTTTGGAGCTGGGCCCGGCTTACGCCCGCGGGCACTCGTAGTAAAAGTGGAGGTGCTCTTTTTCCGCGGTGGCTGCGCAATAGTAACGGTATTACTCCCAAACATAATCAGGACACCAAGTATCAGTAACTTTTTCATATTTCCCCTTCTACGGTGCGCGCAAGTTCTTGCCGGTTAGACCCGTCCGGCCCACAATTGTCAAGAGAAATGGATTATCTGGAAAAAGCCAAACGCGTTTTGGACATCGAAATTCTCGAGCTCAATCGGCTCCGTGAGCGGTTGGGCGAAAATTTTTCCCGCGCGGTCGAGGTGATTAAGGAGGCGGTCGACGCCCGCGGCAAAGTCGTCGTGATCGGCGTTGGCAAGTCCGGACACATCGGCAGCAAAATCGCCTCGACCCTCACGAGCACCGGATCGCCGGCCGTGGTGCTCGATTCCTTGAATGCGATGCATGGCGACCTGGGAATGGTCGCGGACGGCGATGTTGTTCTGGCGTTGAGCGCCAGTGGCGAGACGGACGAGCTCTTGCGCATCCTGCCCGCGATCGCGCGGTTTCAGGTGAAGATTATCGCGGTATGCGGCGATCCGGAATCGACGCTAGCGAAAAATGCGCACGTGCTGCTCGACGTACACATTGAACAGGAAGCGTGTCCGCTAAACCTCGCTCCCACGTCGAGCACGACCGTGATGCTCGCGCTGGGCGACGCACTTGCTATGGTGTTGCTGGAGGCGCGCGGTTTTAACAAGGAAGACTTCGCGAAATTTCATCCTGCCGGGATGATCGGGCGCAGTCTTCTCATGCGCGTGCATCAAGTCATGCGGCCACGCGATTCGATGGCCGTGGTGGCGCCGAACACGTCGATTCGCGATGTACTGAAAGCGATGACGAGCGTGCGTGCCGGCGCGGCCGTCGTCGCTGGCGAAGATCGACAGCTACTCGGGATTTTCACCCATGGCGATTTCGCCAGGCATTTTCAATCGGACCCAAAGGTAGGCGAACGGCTCGTGGCCGACTTAATGACGCTCAACCCGGTGACGGTGCATCAAGACAAGCTCGCGGTGGAAGTTCTCAATTTGCTCGAACAACATCGCATCGACGATCTGGTTGTTGTAGACGACAACAAAGCGCCGGTCGGCATTGTCGATTCTCAAGATCTCACGCGCTTGAAGTTGCTCTAAGCGCGTGTAACGTCGCCGCTCCCTTTTTCATCCTTTCTTCCAAATGGCTGCAGCGAACGATCTCCGTAAAGGACAGGCGATAAAATACAATGGCAACACTGCCATTGTCCTCGAGGTGCATCACCGCACGCCGGGAAACTTGCGCGCTTTTGTCCAGGCCATCATTCGCTATATCAACACCGGCAAGAGCGCCGATGTGCGCTTCGGTTCGACCGATAAAGTCGAGCTCGTCGATATCGAGCGGAAGCAGGTCGAATTTAGTTACAAGGACAGCAGCGGTTACCATTTCATCGACCCGGAGACGTACGACACGGTCGATCTCCAGGAAAATTTGCTCGGCGACGCCAAAGATTACCTGGTTGAAAATCTTTCCGTGCAGGTTCTATACGCCGAAGGCAAAGCTGTCGAAGTCGAATTACCCGCCTCGGTCAGCCTTAAAGTAGTCGAGTCGGCTGAGGGACTACGCGGCGACACCGCCAGCAACGTGACCAAGCCGGCCAAGCTCGAGACCGGCAAAACAATTAACGTCCCGCTGTTCATCAAAGAAGGCGAAACCATCAAGATCGACACTCGCACCGGCGCCTACATGGGCCGCGCCTGATTCTTTTTTTCCAAATCTGCGGTAATCTCGGGATAGCTTTTGTCGCGATGAATCGAAGATCGACAATCAGTCGCGGGCGCAAACCATCGCGCCGGGTAAAGATCGCCCCCTACGTCGTGCCGACGACCCGACGGCTGCCTGATCCTCATCCGCTGATGGTCCCGACGCGGTGGCTGAAGTTTGTCATCGCGATCTTCCTGTTGCCGATCTGCGCAGTCTTGAGCCAAACTTTTTTTACAGCGTTCGCGCGCGCCGCCGTTGCGCAACGGCTTTGGGCCGGTGAAGGATTTTGGTTTTTCTCGTTAGGTGCAGTTCTCTGGCTGATCGCGTTCTTCGGTTTGCCGCGGCCGATTCTCGTTTACGTCTTCGGCCACGAACTGACCCACGCGTTCTGGGTATTAATCATGGGCGGACGCGTCAGCCAGTTTCGAGTTGGGCGCGAAGGCGGCCACATCATCACCAACCGTACGAATTTCTGGATCGCGCTCGTGCCTTATTTCTTTCCGCTCTACAGCATTCTTGCGATCGCGATTTACGGCGTGCTCAGCCTCTTTTACAACATGCAGCCCTACGGGCGTCTCCTTTACGCGATCGTCGGAGCCAGCTGGGCGTTTCATTTCACGTTCACTTGCTGGATGATTCCTAAGAGCCAAACCGATCTCAAAGATCATGGGACGTTCTTCTCGCTGGTCGTGATTTATTTAATGAATCTGCTTCTCCTCAGTGTGATGCTGATTCTCGCATCGCCGCAAATCACGTTTGCCAGTTTCGGCGCCGATCTGCTGACAAACATCAGCAACTTTTCGAATTGGGTTGTCGATCTTTTCGATCGCTTCGCGCAGGGAGCGCAGCATTAGTTGTAGCCACCGCCCTGTGGGCGGTCTCTGCTGCGGTAACGAAAGACGGCGCACAGCGCCGTGGCTACAGGTTGTTCGTAATTACCGCAAACGGCAGAACCGACAGCGCGTCGGCGAGCTTGAGTTGTCGATCTTGCGGAGGAATATCGCGGCCGGTGAAAAGTTCGCGCGCGTTCTCGAGCCAAAAATTTCCCGGAAGATCGATAACGGTGTCCTTCCATCTTTCCCCGATTGGCGGAAAACCAATCCGCGAGGAAAGCCGCGGCGCAGCCACCACGATCCATTGCCCCTCTAATTCGCGCGCGAAACCGATGCAGCAATCCGCGAAGGCGCCGCTGGCCTTTACTGGCAAATAATTCCCGCGCCGGAAAAGATCGACATGTTCGTTTCGAAAGCGCAGCAAGCGCTGAGTCAAGAACATTTTGATCCGGCCATCCGGCCAGTTTTGGAGAAGCTCCTCCGGATTCACTTTCGCAAGCGCAGTCAGCATTTCGCGCCGCCGTTTGTAATCGACCGGCCGCCGATTGTCCGGATCGACCAGCGTGAAATTCCAAATCTCGTTGCCTTGATAAATATCGGGCACACCGGGCGAGGTCAGCTTCAGTAAAGTTTGGGAAAGCGAATTGATCGCGCCGATTCGCGCAATTTCTTCTACGATCGGCAGGAAGATCGAAAGAAATTTGTTCTTCGGCGACGGATCCAAAATTCGAGCAACGAAATCATGCATGGCGGCGAGCCAGGCTTCGTTCGGCTGAATCCAGCTGGTGTTCAGCTTCGCTTCATTGAGCGCCTTCGCCATGTAGGCTTGAATGCGCGCAACGTAATCGCTGCTGACATTTTTATTTGCCGCTCCGGATTGTTCGATCGGCCAGGTCCCAAGCAACGTTTGGTAGAGCAGATATTCTTCGTCGGTATCGGGCGCTTCCGCGTCGTGGACGCGCCGTTTCCAACGGCGATTAACCGTTCGCCAGCGCTGCAACGAGCGCCGCCAAAGCTCGGGCATTTCCGAAATCGCGACGATGCGCGCGCGCGCATCTTCACTGCGCTTGATGTCGTGGGTGGATGTTCCCAGTAACGTGGCCGGCCAGTTACGATGTCGATCCAGGTTGCGTTCGTGGAACGCGTCCGTGCTCAATCCAAATTGTTGCGGTTCGCCACCGACTTCGTTCAACGCAACTAACCGGTTGTAAATGTAAAACGCGGTGTCCTCGAGCCCTTTCGCCATGATTGGACCGGTGAACTGCTGGAACTTGAGCACGAAGTGCATGTGCCCTTCGCGCGCCTTTTCGTCGAGGTTCTCGGGAAACCGGAAAAGTAGAATGTCGCGCAGAAAATTGAAGATGGACTCCTCGATCGCGGGATTGCGCCGCTTCGCCGCGGCGATCGCGCGTTCGATCGCGTCGCGATCGGCGTCGCTCACTGGTTGGCCCGGCGCGAGGTAGGTCCGATAAACCGGGAAACACGCGATCGTTTCACGAACGGCCCGCGCCAGCGCTTCCAATGTGAAATCGCGATACCAGCGATTTTGTTCGGAAAGGCGGTCGAGCATGTTGCCGAGCACGTCCACTTCGTTGGCCATTGCCAATCGCATCACCAGTTGCTTCTTCGCATAAACGAGATGACCAAAATGCATCGTGTGACCGATGAAACGATGAAACGTTTTCGTGACCGCGCCTTCGGCCGACGCGTCCACCAGCACGCCGGCGACCTGATTGGCAAAATCGTAACCAGTCGTTCCGTGCACCGGCCAGTCCTGACGCAACTTCTCCGTCCCGGTGAGAATTTTCTCGGCAATCATGTAAATGGCGCGCCCATCCTTGGGCAACGGGATGCCGAGCGCCTTGGCGCAACGGCGTTGTAATTTTTCGAGATATTCTTTCGGCAAATACAACCCGTCGGGATGATCGATGCGCAATCCGGTCACCGCGCCGATGCGGACAAGATCGACAACTAACTTGTGCGCCGCATCGAAAACCTCCGGCAATTCCATCCGGATCGCCGTCAGATCGTTCACGTCAAAGAAGCGGCGATAATTAATTTCCTCCGCGGCCACGCGCCAAAAGGCCAGCCGGTACGATTGCGCGTTCAGAAGTTCATCGAGTTTGTCGAAGCTGCGGGGATCGCCTGGCCGACCGTTGATTTGGGCGAGCGCCTTTTCGATCGCCTGTTGCACTTGCGGCGCCTCCTGGCAACGCCGTTCCAGCCGGCGCTTAATGATTTCTTTTTCGCGGGCGCGCTCGGCGATTCGTTCCGGATCGGTCTCGGTACGTCGCGGCAAGTACTCCAGCGCCGTGACGATGCTTTGCAACTCGGCGTAAAGATCTTCGTCTTTGTATTCTGCGAGATTTTCCAGCGCGATCTCGAGAATGTGCCGATACGTGCCGGGCGCGATCGGAAGTTTGCGATCGTGATACCAAAGATAAAATGAGCCTTCCTCGAAGCGGAGCTGCAACTCGGCGCGCTCGAGCACGCGCCCGTATTGATCGCTCAGGATCGGCAGCAACACTTTGCCGCGCAGATCGGATTTGATCGGACGCCAATCGATATCGAAGTAGGGCGCGTACATCGAGCTGGGCCCGTTCTCGAGCACGTCCATCCACCATTCGTTGCCCGGCTCGGCGATGCCCATGTGGTTCGGGACGAAATCGAGCACCTGACCCATGCCGTGCGCATGCAACTCCGCGACCCAGGCGTCGTACTCCTCGCGCGAACCGATCGCCGCATTGAATTTGTTGTGATCGGTAATGTCGTAGCCGTGCAGGCTCTCCGCGCTCGCTTGAAAATATGGAGAGGCGTAGGCGTCGCTCACGCCGAGTTCGTGCAAGTAGGGCACGATCTCCCGCGCCTGCGCAAAAGTGAACCAGCGGTTGAATTGCAACCGATAGGTGCAGCTAGGAATGCGCGGATGCTGTTTCTCTGTCATGTCGAGCGAAGTCGAGACATCTCTTATTATTGTCCCGGAAAGACTCATCCGTAGATAAAAATGTGAGATCCTTCGCTCCGCTCAGGATGACTCGCCGCGGCGTGTCACATTTTTTCCGGCACTTTGATGCCTAACAGATCGAGGCCGCGCTCCAAGACTCGTCCGGTCAGATTGCACAAGGCCAAACGCGAACTGCGTACTGGTTCCTCCGATCTCAGGACCGGGCAGGCTTCGTAAAATGTGTGAAAGTTGTCGGCCAGCTCGAACAAGTAATTGGCCAGAATGTTCGGGCGAAAATCATTGAGCACTTGCGGAACAGTTTCGGCGAACTGGCAGAGACGCTTCGCCAGATTGCTCTCGGCGGCGTCCCTCAGAACCAAATTGTCGATCTTCGGCGCAGACTCGCCGGCTTTGCGAAAGATCGAGCGAATTCGCACGTACGCGTTTTGCAAATAGGGCGCGGTGTTTCCTTGCAGTGCCAACATCCTGTCCCACGAAAAAACATAATCGGTCATCCGATATTGCGAGAGGTCGTAATACTTCACCGCGCCGATCCCGATCTTTTGCGCGATGTCGATCTTGTCCGCGTCGCTCAAATCCGGATTCTTCTCTTCTACAATCTTGCGCGCGCGCTGCATGGCTTCGTTGAGAAGGTCGCGCAACGGAACGTTCTCGCCCGAGCGCGTTTTCATGAGCTTGCGGTCCTCGCCGAGAATGCTGCCAAAAGTGATGTGGCGGAAGTCGGCGGTGTAGCCGGCGCGTCGCGCGATCTCGAAGATTTGCTTGAAATGCAAAATCTGAGGCGCGCCAACCACGTACCAGATCGTGTCCGCTTTCAAATCGTTGACCCGGTAGTCGACGGTCGCGATGTCCGTGGTCGCATAATTGAAACCACCGTCTTTCTTCCGAATAATGGCCGGCTTATCGGCCAGCTCGGGAATGTCTCGAAAGAAAACCACCACGGCGCCTTCGCTCATCTCGGCGATGCCGGACTTGAGGAGTCGATCTGCTTCGTTAGTTAGTCGGTCGTTGTAAAAACTTTCGCCACGCTGGATGTCGTAATGAATGTCGAGCAATCGATAGGCGCGTTCGAATTCCTGCATCGAAAGATCGACGCATTGTTTCCAGATCGAGACATTCTCGGGGTCGCCACTCTGGAGTTTCACCAACTCCGATCGCGCCACTTCGCGGGCCTTAAAACGCGCTGCATGTCTGCGCTCAGCGGCGCTTCCAAGCTTTTGCACATCCGACTCGCCACCCGCTATGGCGTTGGCGTACTTGTAGAGGCGTTCCAAAACTGCCATCGGGTCTCGCTGCAATTGCTCTTCTGTTCTTAAACTCGGAAAAAATTTCCACGCATAAATAAGCAGCCCGAACTGCGTGCCCCAGTCGCCGATGTGGTTGTCGCGAATCACTTCGTGGCCAAGAAACGTGGCGATGCGCGCCAGCGCGTCGCCCAAAACCGTGCTCCGGATGTGACCCACGTGCATCGGTTTCGCCACATTGGGCGAGCCGAAATCGATTACGATTCTTTTGGCCAATTTTGTCCTGGCGACACCGAGCCGTTCATCTTCGAGCAGCTCGGTCGTCTTTTTTGCGATCGCGTCCGGACGCAGAGTGAAATTGATGAACCCGGCGCCGGCGACAGTGGGCTGTTCCGACAATTCGCCGACATCGACATGTTCCAGAATTTTCGCCGCGATTTCTCGTGGATTCTTGCCGCGTTGCTTCCCGAGCACGAGCGCGGCGTTGGTTTGGTAATCGCCGAAACGCGGATCGGTGGCCGGAGTCAGTTCGCCCGCATCTGGCAAATCTGCCTTCGCCAGTGCGTCAGACAATTTGTTCGCGAGCTGTGCTTGGAACGTCTCCATCGAATTTTTACTGTAGCCGCTTCGCCATGCGAAACGAAGGTGGATCGACCTCTCCGCGCGCGATGGTAAAATAAATGCGGCTTCGCCGCCAAGATTAACATCGAGCAGGGACTGCTCGACCCACCTGCCCTACAATTTATTTTTGTCCCGAATCGCGAAAGATCGACAAAATCTCTTCGGTCGACTGCGCCTTGGCAAGGCTCTCGCGAGTGGCGCGATCGTTCAAAAATTTCGCGATAGAGGCGAGTGTCCGCAGATGCGTTTGGAATTGATTTTTCGGCACGATGAAGAGGACGACGAATTTCACGGGCGCGTTGTCGAGCGCGTCGAACTCGATTCCGGCTGTCGATCTTCCAAACGCCGCGACTACATCGTCGATTCGGTCCGAGGAGCAATGCGGAATAGCGATGCCGAAGCCAATGCCCGTGCTCATCGTTTCCTCGCGCTGTTTTAAAGACGCGAGAATGCTGTCGCGATCGGGCGGCTTGATTTTGCCCAGGCGAACGAGCAAATCGATCAACTCGACGATGGCCGGCCAGCGCTCGGTCGCCTTCATCTCGGGGATGATTTGCTCAGCGGATAATAAATTTCCCAACGACATGCAGGTTCCGCGGACGGGAGGGCAAGCTTAGCGGGAGCGCCTAGGTTGACAAGCCGGATTTGGCATCACGAATCGCGCACCTTGTAATTCAACCGCCGCGAGAGAAGCCAGCGCACCCCGAACATGTCGATGGTGGCGCGGAGAGCGCGACTACCGAAGCCGTATTTGGTTTGACCGAAGCGGCGGGGGCGATGGTTCACTGGAATTTCGACACAGCGATAACCGGCGCCTTTGATCAGCGCCGGAATAAAGCGGTGCATGCCTTTGAAGGGCACGAGCACGTGCGCACATTCGCGCCGCATTGCTTTCAACGTGCAACCGGTGTCGCGCACGCCGTCTTTGGTAAAACGGCTGCGGACAAAATTCGCGATGCGACTGGTCAGGCGTTTTGCGATCGTGTCTTTGCGTTGCGCACGATAGCCACAGACGAGATCGGCGCCGCGCGTGATTTCGGCCAGCAATCGCGGGATGTCGGCCGGATCGTTTTGTAAATCGGCATCGATCATGACAATGGTTTCGCCCCGCGCCGCCATTACCCCGGCATAAAGGGCTGCGCTTTGGCCGGTATTTTTTTCGAAACGCAGGACGCGCACCTGCGGCCCTTTTTCAATCTTCTCCACGCTTCGATCGACCGAACCATCATCGACAAAGACGATTTCGTAATCGAGACCGGCCAGCGCGCTCCGCAGCTCCGATTGCAAGATCGACACGTTCTCTTCCTCGTTGAACACCGGCACGACCACGGAAAGCGCCGGCGAATTGCTTTGCCCGGTCATAACGGAAGCGTCCGATAATTCCGGCAAAGAAAGATCCGCCATTTGCGCACAGATTTGCCGAAACGTTGCAGGTCGATCGTGCCGACCAATTCGGTTGATTGAAACGCCGCCCGAATGTTGTGCGGCGGACGTTGCGCAGGCCCGCGAATAAAGAGGGCGCTGCGTCCCACGAAAGGATTGACCCCTTTTTGCTCGGTGTAGCTTTCGTCGGATACCTGCGCAGCATCCGCCGGCGCTTCGACAAACTCATCATAACGCGGCCAGAAAGAAAACTGGTTCACCAAATCCTGTGACTCCGTGAGATAAACCGGCGGATGGCCCGGCCCCTCCTGCCGCTTGTCGCGCAAATAAAATGAGATCTCGGAAGCGCGATGACGTTCGTCCGCGATCAAAAACAATTTTTCGCCCAGCTTCGTTTCGAGGTCATTGCGAACTTTTTCTACTTCGGCCGTCATCGATTTCCAGCCGCGCATTCGATCGCTCGGATCGCTTCGCCAAAAACGAAGTCCGGCGCTGCGCAACAAATCGGAATCGAGCGCGAACACGCTGATGATCAATCCCAGCAGAAGCGCCGCGGCGACCCAGCGCCTCAACGCAACGCTGCCTTCGACGCGTTCCCGCCAAAAATAAATTGCGAGTAAGCCGAAGCCGAGAAACGAGACCGCGTCCCAATTTGGGGTCGCGACCTTGTTCATCGAGAGCAGCAGGTAGACAACGAATACCGGCACCCCAAACCAAAAAAGAAAGAGCACCTTAAATTGCTGATTAATCCGACGCCAGCTGCCGACCACACCCCAGGCCAACGCCAGGAAGAGCAGCGGCGAATAAAACAAAAAATGTTCACCGAAAAATTTCAGCGCCTCGAGCGGACGAAAACCAAGGTCTTGATCGAGGCTGCCGCGGGTGCGGAGATGGATCAGCGTGATCCAGGCGTGCTGCGCGTTCCACACGATCGGCGGAATCATGCAGAGCGCGAAACAGCCGAGCAGCCAATATAGACCTGGCTTCTTGAACTCCTGTCGCAGCCGCGGAGCGAACGCTAGAACGAGCAGGACACACGCGAGTTCAAGTGCGTTGGTATATCGCGAGAGAAATCCGAGACCGACGAGCAGTCCGGTCACGGGCCAATACCAGGAAAATTGCGGGCTCCGTTCCAGAGCGAGCCAGAACGTGAACATCGCCGCCATCCAAAAAAAGAGCGACAACGCATCGGTCGTCATCAGAAACGCGCCGACGTTAAAAATTGGCGTGACGTTCAGCGCAACCACAGTCCAGAAGCCCGCAGTTTCGTTGAACAATCGCCGGGCAAGATAAAAGAGAAGCAAACTTGTGCCCGCCGCCAGGATCGGGCTCCAGAATCGCACACCGAATTCGTTGTTGCCGAAAATGGCAGTGCTAGCGCGAATGGCGAAAGCGATGCCCGGCCCTTTGCTGAAATAAGCGGGCGCGAGCCGCTCCGACCACATCCAGTAATGCGCTTCGTCGAATTCGAGATCGGTCGTGGGCAAGATCGACAATCGGATCAGGGTCAGCGCCCCAATGAACAACCAGACTATGCGCGTCGTCTTCATTCTGCCGGATCGACAACTAAAGTCGGATGGCGCGCGAACATTTCCGGCGCCCATTTCTTCGCCGCCCATCTCCAGATCAATTCAAGCGCCGCGATGACGAGCAACGTTTCGCCCGCGGCCAGAAACAAAGTTCCGATGACGTCGCTCGGCCAATGTTCGCCCAAATAAACCCGCGAATAACCGATTGCCGCAGTCAGGATCCAATAAAGCTGGCCCCATCGGCGGTAAAACAGAGTCAGGCACACCGCGATCGCTGTGTTGTTGGTCATATGCCCGGATGGGAATGAGTAGTCTCCCCGGTTGCGATCCGATTGATCCGAATAACGGATGAGCGGATCTTTAAAAAGCGTCATGAACGGAGGCTTCACGCTTTGTAGATGAACCATACGCACGGTCTGGATTTGTTTGGGGCGATGCCGGCCAATGGTCGTCTTCAGTAATTTGGTAAACTGTTGCGTGATAAGCAGACTCAATAGTAAACACAAAATACAAGCGCGCGCTTTGAATCCACCGACCACCAGCGCGATTAGCAGAATGGCGATGAATAACGGCTTCCATATCGCCGCATCGCTCACGGCAGCCATGAACAAATCCAGCACCGGATTCGTCCATCGCTCATTGATGAGATGAAAAAGATACTGATCCACGAGTTTTAAGCTTTAAGTGTTAAGCTCTAAGTATCAGCGCTACTGCTGGATTCACTTAACACTTCAAACTTAAAACTTAAAGCTGTCTTACAATGCGAAAAGCAACGCTGCTCTATTTCGTTTTTGCGTTGTCGATCCAGGGCGCGCCGCCGCCGTCGGCCAAGGAGATCCTCGACTCCGTTCGAATGCTTGAGTCGCGACAGCAAATCGATTTGCAAGGCCAATTGCGCGAAAACGACATCGTGGTTCCGTTTCGCCTTACTCAAACGGGGCCTTTGATTCGCTACTCTTTTGCGGATCCCGAGGAGGTCTTGGAGCTGCGGCTCGGCGAAGATGGTTCGCGCCTCGATCTTGTGACCGACACCGGCACGGAAAAATTTGATCCTTCAAAGCTCGATCAAAAGATCCGCGGCACCGGCGTCACCTACGAAGACCTCGCACTAAAATTTCTTTACTGGCCGGATGCGCGCGTGCTCGGCGACGAAACTGTGCGGACGCGGAGCTGCTGGAAGCTGCAATTGCATGCGCCGTCACGCGACTCGCAATATTCGAATGTTTTCCTGTGGGTCGACAAAGCGAGCGGCGCGCTCATGCGCATGGAAGGCTACGATCAGGAAGGAAAACTTGCGAAGCGATTCGAGGTTGTCTCCGCCCAAAAGATCGACAATCGCTGGTTTCTAAAACAAATGCGCGTCGAGCAGTTGCAGCCCGGCACGAAGAAAGTGCTATCGCGCACTTATCTCGAGATCAAGAAGTAACTCGCGCGTCAGGACGCGATGAATCTTCGTCACGCGCCGCTTTCACGATTTGGGCGAAGCTGCGCGCGTCGAGACTGGCGCCGCCAACCAGAGCGCCATCAATATCCGGCTGGCTCATCAATTCCCGCGCGTTCTCCGGTTTGACGCTGCCGCCGTATTGAATCCGCACCCGATCGGCAGTCGTCTCGTCCGACATTTTACCGAGCGTGTGGCGGATGAACGCGTGCGCTTCCTGCGCTTGTTCCGGCGTGGCGTTGCGGCCAGTCCCGATCGCCCAAACCGGTTCGTAGGCGACCACCGTTTCCTGTAATTCTTTTTCACCGAGCCCGGCCAAACTGCCGCGCAGTTGGATCGCCAATATCTTTTCCACGTTTCCTTTGTCGCGTTGCGCCAGCGTTTCGCCCACGCACACAATCGGGCGCAACGTCGCTTCATGCGCGGCGCGCACCTTGCGATTCACGATTTTGTCGGTCTCGCCAAACAAAGTGCGGCGTTCGCTGTGCCCAAGTACAACGTAACGCACAAATAAATCGCGCAGCAGCGCCGCGCTGATCTCGCCGGTGAAGGCGCCGTTCTGTTCCCAATGCATATTCTGCGCGCCGATCTTGATGTTCTGCGCTTTGCCGAGCGCTTCCGTGACTTTCGCAATCGCAGTGAACGGCGGCACGATCACAACTTCGACATCGGTGATGTCTCCCAAGTCGATCAGCAACGACTCGACGAATCGCGCCGACTCCGCCTGGGTCATGTTCATCTTCCAATTCGCCGCGACAATCTTCTTTCTCATAAAACTCTTCTGACAGAATCTACAAAATTGGTTTCGAGCGAAGATCCATTCTGATCATTTTGTTAATTCTGTCTAAGTCTTGTCCGTTAACGCTGCGACTCCCGGAAGTTCTTTGCCTTCGAGCAATTCAAGCGACGCTCCGCCGCCGGTGGAAATAAAAGTCATTTTGTCGGCGAGTCCCGCCTGTTTGACCGCAGTGACGGAATCGCCGCCGCCAATGATGGTTGTCGCTCCCGATTTGGCCAGCGCTTCCGCGATTGCGATCGTTCCCTCCGCGAAATCCGGAATTTCAAAAATGCCCGGTGGCCCGTTCCACAAAATCGTTTTGGCCTTTGCAATTTCTTCCTGAAAAAGCGCGATCGCCGCGGTCCCGATATCGACGGCTTGCCAGCCTTCGCTCACTCCGTGCTCACGCGATAGCCCGCTGGTGTTTCGAATCGTGGCGCCGGCTTTAATTTCCTGAGCTTCCACGACGTCGACGGGCAAAAGCAATTTAACTCCGCGCTTTTTTGCAAGATCGACAATTTCATTTGCCAGCCCGGTCTTGTCCGCTTCCACACGGCTCGCTCCGATCGGAATTCCCTGTGCCTTGAAAAATGTGTTCGCCATCGCGCCGCAAATTAAAATCGTGTCCGCTTTTTCAATCAGCGCGTTGAGCACGCCGATCTTGTCGGAAACTTTCGCGCCGCCCATGATTACGAGGAACGGCTTCGCCGGCTTATCGAGCTCTTCGTGGAGATATTTCAATTCTTTCTCCATCAAAAAACCCATCGCCGACTGCTTAACAAATTTTGTGACGCCAACGGTCGATGCGTGGGCGCGGTGCGCCGCCCCAAAGGCGTCGTTGACATAAATGTCCGCAAATTTAGCAAGCACTTCCGCAAATTTCGGATCGTTCGCTTCTTCCTCGGGTTGGAAACGCAAATTCTCGAGCAACGCCACGTCGCCCTCCTGCATGTGCTCGATGATCTTCTCCGGCACATCTCCAATCGTGTCGTGACTGAAAATGACCGGATGATTGATTAACGAATGCAAGAAGTCGCCAACGGGGCGCAGCGAATATTTATCCACCCGTTTTCCTTTCGGCCGGCCGAAGTGCGACATCAATATCGTTTTGGCGCGGTGCTCACGCAGATAATTGATCGTCGGCAAACTCTCGCGAATGCGCGTGTCGTCAGTGATCTCGATTTTTCCGTCGCGCTCCTCGATCGGGACATTGAAATCCACCCGCACGAGCACGCGCTTACCGCGAACATCGACATCTCGTACGGAAAGCTTGGCCATTCTTATTTCGAGAGCAGCTCGAGCATTTCCACGCAACGATTGCTGTAACCCCATTCGTTGTCGTACCAGCCCACGACTTTCACAAAGCGGTTGCCGAGCATGAGCGTCAATTTGCTGTCGAAAATGCACGAGTGCGGATTGCCGATGATGTCCGCGGAAACGAGCGGCTCGTCGCTGTATTCGAGCACGCCTTTGTAACTTTTGTCACTCGCGGCTTCTTTGAACGCCGCATTGACCGCATCAACCGTCGCATCTTTCTCCAGAACGGCCGTGAAATCGGTGACCGATCCGTCGGGCGTCGGGACCCGGAACGCGCCGCCGTTTAATTTGCCTTTCAATTCAGGAATGACTTCTCCGATCGCTTTGGCCGCACCCGTGCTCGATGGAATGATGTTAATCGCCGCTGCGCGCGCCCGACGCAAATCTTCATGGGGAAAATCGAGGATGCGCTGGTCGTTGGTGTAACTGTGGATCGTGCTCATGAATCCGTGCTCGACGCCAAATTTGTCGTGCAAAACTTTCGCTAACGGCGCGAGACAATTAGTCGTGCAACTGGCGTTGGAAACAATCGTGTGCTTGGCCGGATCGTAAATACTATCGTTGATGCCGATGCAAAGGGTCGCGTCCGGATTCTTTGCCGGTGCGCTGATTATGACGCGTTTTGCCCCGGCTTTGCTGATGTGCAACTCGGCCTTCTCGCGGCTGGTGAAAAACCCGGTCGATTCGAGCACAACATCGACATCCAACTTTTTCCACGGGAGATTTCCCGGGTCGCGCTCCTTTAAAATCTTAATCTTTTGGCCGCGTACGATAATATTTTCCTCATCGTGACCGATTTCACCGTCGAACTTGCCGTGGACCGAGTCCCATTTCAGGAGGTGGGCCAGCGTTTTTGTATCCGTGAGGTCGTTAATCGCCTGAATGCGCGCGACTTGTTTCTGCGTCATCGCCCGGAGGACGTTGCGTCCGATGCGCCCGAAGCCGTTGATTGCGTAATTTGCCATAAAGATATTTTCCGGTTCCGATTGCCGACTAAAGTTCGTTGGTCAGCAAGGGTGAGGCGGGAAAAATAAATGCGCATTCAGGGGAAGCAATGGCGAAGTGCCGCGATCTTTAGTGTCGCATTATCGATTTTGTGCGGGCAATCCACTCGCGCCGCGCCGCGCGATCCTTCGGCAATGAAACGAATCCTCGTCCTCGGCGACAGTTTGTCCGAAGGATTCGGGCTCAGACCCAGCCAGGCTTATCCCGCTCTGCTTGCGGATAAATTGCGCGCCGCGGGTCTGAGTTTCGAAATCACCAACGCCAGCGCCGCTGGCGGCACCACCGGCGGTGGACTGGTCCGTTTACCTGCGCATCTCAAACGCAAGATCGACATCTTCATTCTCGAGCTTGGAATCAACGACGCCTTTCGCGGCGTGCCGATCGATGAAATCCGCAGCAATCTCCAGGCGATCATCGACAAAGTGAGAGCGCGCAATCCAAACGTGCGCATCGTGATCTGCGGAATGCAGCTCCCGAATTACCACGCTGATAATTACGTTTTCGAATTCGGCAAAATGTTCGGCGATTCGGCCGCAAAAAATAAGGCCGCGCTCGTGCCCTATTTGCTGCAAGGCGTCGGCGGCGATCCGTCATTGAATTTGCCGGACGGGATTCATCCGAATGCAGCCGGCCAACGCGTTCTCGTCGAAAATGTCTGGCGTGTGCTTGAGCCGATCGCGCGGGAGACGGCCGGCGCCGGTGGCCGATTAAACCGCGGGTTGCTGCTGGGTGAGGCAGTGGAACGTGCCGAGGCCCCAGATTAGTTCTCGGCAATCGATGCCAATGACGCGCCGCGCCGGAAAACATTTTTTCAAGATCGACAATGCGGCTTCGTCGGCGGGATCGGCGAAGGTTGGGACGAGCACGCAGGAATTCGCGATGTAAAAATTGGCGTAACTCGCGGGCAAACGCAGATCTTCCCGCACAATCCTTTTCGGCATCGGCAAGGTGACGATGTCGATCTTCGTGCCGGTGCGGCTCGCACCGATCTTCATCTCGTTCAGCCGGCGCAAATTTTCCTGGAGCGGCTCATAATTTTCGTCGATACGATTTTCTTCAATCACGGTCACGACTGTTCGTTCCGAAACGAACCGCGCCAGATCGTCGATGTGCCCGTCGGTATCGTCGCCTTCGATGCCATCGCCTAGCCAAACGATTTCGCGGACACCGAGAAAATCGCGCAGCCGTTGCTCGATTTCCACGCGCGAAAGGTTTGGATTGCGGTTCTTATTTAAGAGACACGATTCGCTGGTGAGGAGCGCGCCCGCGCCATTCACCTCGATTGATCCACCTTCCAAAATCATCCGCGGATAAAAAACCGGGACTTTGAGGGTCTCGGCGATGCGCGTCGGCACAACTTCATCGAGATCGAACGGTGGATATTTATTTCCCCAAGCGTTGTAATCCCAATCCACGATCGCCAGCTTGGGATCTGCGTCGCGGGTCACAAAAATCGGGCCGTGATCCCGACACCACGGCTCGTTCGTTGGGATTTCGTAATAGGTGATGCACTCCTGTTGTGGCAGCGCATCGAGGACAGCGCGCACTTCGGCTTCGTGCGCACCATTTGCAAC
>DASYVQ010000106.1:0-4017 GCA_035936875.1 Chthoniobacterales bacterium | reverse complement strand
CCACATCTGGAAGAAATTGTATTGGCTCGCAAACGCCGGCCAATTCACCACGCATTGTGAAATCGCAACGAACAATGCAATCGCGCCGAGCGCGGCCGGCCCGAGCCATTTCTGTTTGGCCCAACGGGTCACCAGGTCGATTGCACATACGTAAAGCAGAAAAAACGGAATGGCCGCGGCGTTGAGCAATCTTCCGGAGGTGAAAAATGGATGCGCGCGGGAAGGATAAGGGCAATCGCCAAAGTCGAAGGCAATCGAGAGCAGTGCTAAGAAGCCGACGAGGGCAGCGAAACTTAAGAGCGCCAGGCCAAGCGATTCGCGCTGAAGGTTGGTTACGCGTGCGAATCTAGGCCAGAGGCCCATCGCGGCGACAACAACCGCTACGATGGACGAGATCCAGTAGAAAAGATCGACCGTCGATGACGTCAGACGTTCACCGTGCCAGATAAATTCGCCGCGCCAGAAACTCGCGAGCAACGGGGACGAGAATTCTTTCATGCCGTGCAACGTGAAAAGGGGATGATGCCACCAATCGGCGATTGGCTTGCGCGTCCAATCCAACAGCTGAATCTTCGCGGCTGTGCCGGTGAAATCGCCGGCCGAATGATAGTTCCAGGCAATCCAGGCGCCGATCGGGATAGCAGCGGAGCAGACAAGCGCGATGAGCGACGGCGACGCTTGTCGCAGTCGGCCGCTTTTTTTCAGCGGCCAGAGTTTAAATACGAGAACCGCGCCGGCTGTGATTAGCAAAGGCAGGTTGCTCGTTTTTGTCAGGATGGTAGCCGCCAGAGCCAGCCCGACAGTTAGGCCAAGCCGGACACAAGGTGACTCGCTTCGCAATAAAATGATCAACCCGATGAAAGCGATGCCGAAAAAGAAGGGAGACAAGGCATCCGATTGCACAGAATAAAGTGCACTCTGCGGCCAAACGGCGAGCAACAACGGCACGCCGATTTGTGGAAGGTGTCGATCCGGAAAAATGAGTCGAGCGGCGACGAATCCCAGCCAGACAAGCGCGGCCGCGATAAATATATTTAGAAACCGGATCCAGTAGAGCAAGCAGCCATCTGTCACGCCGAGGATCTTCCCCAGATTCAGCCAGCACCCAGCCAGTGCGTAATAAAGCGGTGGTTCGCTCGATTCATGATTTTGCCGCGATTGCCACACCGGCACCGCCTCACTTAAAACGCGATCGCATTCTTTGGGCGGCAAAGTCCAATTCGGTGGCGGAAACTTTTCGCCGTCGAATTGCGCCGGTTTCAGAAAGTAGTCGGGCGAGCTGTAGACCGCGAAATAACGAGCGGACTCAGCTGAAAACTGATCGAGGCTGCGTGGCAGATAGCCGTGGGAATATTTGATCACAAGATCGACATGCGCTTGCTCGTCGACGTTGTTGAAAAACGGGAACGCCGCCGAAAAGACGAACACCCGCAATGCTGCGAGGAAACAGAGTGCAAAAATCAATCGGCGCTCGTGTCGCACAAAAAAGATTATCGGATCCCCGATTTTCGCGGATGCACCCGAACAGAATGATAGTTGCCTTTGATGTTCGCGTCGTAATAGCGCGCTTTCGAATCCGTCGACATCATATCGCGATAAACCGACGGTGGAACCTGGTCGTAGCGATAGATCGCGCCATTCCTAAATTCGATTTCCAAAATATGAAGGCGTTTGCTGTAGCCGATTGATGCGAGCGCGCTCGATTGTATGCGCTGACGCGGAATGTGTGAAGTAATTGCGCTCGATTTGTTTTCTGATGGATCAGCAGTTGCGACTGTCGCGGTGACACAAAGAACTAGAATGAGAGAAAAAGGCTTCGTTGTCATACGGGGGAAACGAAGATCAGCGTTAGCACGCGGGCGCGACCTTCGTCGAGCAAAACTGCCTAACGTCCACCCCAGCGGCAAGATACGGCCGATTTGCCGATTCGGCACGATTCTTAACTTGAGAACCAGTCTAGCGCTTCCAAAGCGAATATCCTAAGATGGACAACATGCGAAACAAAACTGCCGGGCGGCACGGCATTTCTCCTCCGCGAATGCTTCTGGTTTTAGTTCTCTGTTCGGCCAGCGTCGTGCTTGCCTTGTTCAGCTTCGCGCCCTGGAAACCGGCGACGCAAAGTGGACCTAAACTCGCGGTGCTAAAGCTGAACCCCGAGCGTCAACTGCTGGCAAAACAAAAACATTCAGCCAAGCCGCAGAGCATTCGCCCGAACTCGAATATCAACGTGCCTCTTCGGCCGGACGCGCCCACATTCGGTCATCCGATCATCGCCGGCATTGGTGGAACTGGATTCGAGGAATCCATTCGCGTCGACCCGACGCTCAATGCGAATGGCGAGCACACCATTTACACGAGCGCGCCGGGAAGCCTTTCCGCGGACACGAGTTGGGTTTGGCATTCGCTTGATGGCGGCAAAAGTTTCAAGTGGGTCGTGGGCGCGGCGCCGCTTCAAGGCAAGGTCACGACATGTCACGGCGGCGGCGACAGCGAGATCGCGGTCGATCAAGTCGGACGTTTGTATTTCAACGATCTCACGCTGGCGAATTTCAGCACCGCGCGCTCGGATGATTTCGGCGCGACATTCACCTGCAGTAATACCGGAGTGCCCGACACCGCGGTAGATCGGCAATGGTATGCGATCGATGGCGATCCGCTAAACGGCGGCAGCATTTATTTGGCTAACGACGAGATCGGGCCCGGCAGTCCGGTGTGCGGCAGCAGCGCCGGCAACAACGTGCTCGTGATGTATCGTTCGCCTGTTACCGGATTGGAGCCGATAGCGGGCATCGAGTTCGGCCCGGCCAATCACGTTTCGGCTGTGGGTGGCTGCGACGAAGCCATCATGGGCAACAATGAAGTCAGTCCGGTCGCAACCACGTTAGGCCAGCCGATCAGTCCCGGTGTCTACGCGACATTGCCGACACCGGTGAAGCACATTTTCGTGATTCACGATAATGTCGATCTAAACAAGATTTTGATCGGCCGCTGTTTCCCGGTCCCGTTCGTTCCGTCAAATGTTCCAGGCATTCCAAATGTAAACGACCCGACCGGACTAAACTGCACGGATCTACCCGTGGCTAACCTTGGCGTGAATCAAAAAACCGGCGCCAATTTCCCGACACTTGCGATTGACAATGCCGGCAATCTTTACGCCGTGTGGGAACAGGCGCCGTTCGGACCGGGCACCAATTCCACCGGTGACACAGTTATTACCGGCGACACGGTCCTGAAATTTTCCTATTCGACCGACCAGGGAAATACATGGTCGACGCCGACAACGATCGATACCTCCGGCTCGCCCGACGGCCTTTTGCGCAACAACGTTTTTGCCTGGATCAGCGCGGGCGATGACGGCCGCGTGAACATTGTTTGGTACGGCACGCCGGCCGTCGCTAACCTCGGTGGTATGTTCGATCTCGTCGGCTGCGGCCAAAATGTGCTCAATCCTCCGCCGGGCGGCAAAAACATCAATGGTCCGGATGCCGTCGATGGTTTCTGGAGTGTTTGGATGGTGCAGTCGCTCAATGCCCACGATCTCGCCGGCCCTGTTTTCACTCCGCCGATTCGCGCCAGCGCGCACCACGTTCACCGCGGCGCCGTTCAGACTTTGATCGGCGGCCAATGCGGCTGGGCCAGCCGCGCTCTCGGCGACTATTTGCAATTGCGCACCGGTCCTAAAGGTGACGCGCACATCAGTTACGCCGATTCAAACAACGTATCCGGTGCGTTGGCGGGCCACGCGATGTATGTTCACCAAAACGGCGGCACCGGACTTTACGCCGCGAACTCGCCGTTGAGCATTTCCGGTCTCACTCCTTTTAACGGTGCGGCGGATCCGTCCGGCGACGGCAAATACGAAGTGAGCGGAATCAGCAGCGCGAACATGCCGCAACTGGACATCCTGAGTTCCAGCATGACCAAGGTCACATCGGCGCCGTGCTCCGTCGTCGCGCCCTGCTACAAAGTTTTCATGCAGCTGAACAATCTCAGTCTCGCGCCGACCACGGCGCAGGA
>DASYVQ010000105.1:0-14181 GCA_035936875.1 Chthoniobacterales bacterium | reverse complement strand
CCACGCGACATGCGCTTGAATGAAAAGTGCGTCCGCGACGATGGACCGAAATCCGCTCAGGGCCGCGATGAAACCGAGCTGGCCGAGTTGCTCGCGCAAACCCAGGTTCAGTTCCACGGCGCGAAAATGTAATTGTCTATGTTGCACAAAGAGCGCTCGTTCCGCCGGCAGCTTCGTCACTCCGAAGGTCAGAACGGCTGCCAACACCGCCAAAAAGCGCATCATCATAATTCTTTGCCGTAAAAGACGAACGTAGCCAGAAGCGCGTAGATCGTGGTGTAAAAAATTCCGAGCACGGCCGTTTTTGCAAACAGCGTGAGCGGGATGACCGCGCCAGCCACGATGTCATCGACAAGGTTGAACGCCTGCAAGTCTGGAAAAATCAGGGCCACGAGCGCGAGAAAGCCGCGCGTGATCCATCCGGCGCTGTTTTCCTGCAACCAATACTCGCGGGCGGTCGCTTGCAAATGCCCGATGAAATAAATGAAAACCATCACCACAACGGTGAAGATGTTTGTGCTCGCGAAAGTGGAAACGAAAAGCGTGAGCGAAGCGAGCAGGCACGCCTTCAAGTAAATGATCGCGATCCCGGGAAAGATGTCGATGTTGAGCGCGGAAGATCGCACCGCGCGCAACGCGTCATCGAGCTGTTCGCGCGGCGCGGCCGACATTTGCCGCAAGGTTTCGTGCAAAACCGTTTGTTCGCGCGCGTAAAGCACGGCGATAAACATCGCGCTCATCACCAAAATGCTGATGGCGAGCAGCAAAAGCACGCCGGCAAGTTTGCCGAGAATGTATTCGAACCGCGGCACCGGTTTGGCCAGGATCGTGTAGACGGTCCGGTCCTCGATATCTTGCGGAATGAGACGCGCGGTCGCGACGATCGCCAGAAGCGAGGTAAAGATCGACATCGCGCCGAGGGAAACATCTTTTAGAATTTGAAATTCCTGCTGAAAAGTCAGCCGCGCCATGAAAACGGAGCTGCCGATCAAGACCAGGGCGAAAATCAGCAGGACATAAAAAACCCTCTGGCGCGTGAGTTCAGTCAACGTGTTGCTGGTGATGGCAGCGATGCGGCCGAACGAAAACACGCGATGACGGTCCGGTGTCATTTGAATTTATCCGCGAATGACGCGAATCGACGCGAAAATTCGACCGGGAAAACCTTATTTGCGTTCATTCGTGTGATTCGCGGGGCTTATCAGCCTTGGTCGCGTCGAGAAACAGGCGCTCGAGCGTAGTTGTCGATCTTCGGCGCTCGATCAATTTCGCGTTGGATCGGTTGATCAGCGATTCAATTTCTTCGGCGAGACCGGCCGTCGCATTGGCGACGACGAATTCAGTTTGATTTTCAATGGCGATCAGTTCCTCGAGTCGCCCTTCCCGAACGAGCACGCCTTTAGCGAGGATGCCGATCCGGTCGCAGATCTCCTGCACTTGCGCGAGCAGATGCGATGACAACAAGACCGTGGTTCCGCGCCGTTTGAGATCGACAATCAGATTCCGGATGTCACGCGAGCCGGCGGGATCGACGCCGGCGGTCGGCTCATCCAGCACAACCAATTTCGGTTCGTTGATCAGCGCTTGCGCCAGTCCAATGCGTTGCAGCATCCCTTTTGAATACGTGCCCAGGCGCTGGTCGCGCGCATTCGTCAAGCCAACCTGCTCCAGCAATTCGGCAACGCGATTTTTTAGACGCGCACCGCCGAGTCCACAGAGTTTTCCGAAAAAACGCAGCGCCTCCGCGCCAGTGAGATATTTGTAGAAGTACGGGTTCTCCGGCAGAAAACCGACCGCTTCGCGGCTTTCCACCAGATTGCTGTCACGTCCGAAAATTTCCGTGCGCCCGCGCGTGGGCGAGACAAGGCCGAGAATAATTTTAAGCGTTGTGCTCTTGCCGGAACCGTTCGGTCCGAGCAGGCCGTAAACTTCGCCGGCTTCGACACGCAGATTGAGATCGCGCACCGCGACGATCGGCTTTCGGCGAAACGGGACCGGAAAAATCTTCGTCAGTCCATGGACCGCGACCGCTGCATCAGTCATGACGAATTTCGAAGCCTTGCGCCTTCACCGGTCCAGGAATTGCGGATTGGGTGTGCTTGTGAATATGCGCCCGCAATTCGCTTTGCATAACCGAATCCAGAAAAGCGCCTAGCTCACTGTCCTCGCCGCTGATCTGCATCTCAACCCGGCCATCGGGCAGATTGCGAACCCAACCGATGACGTCGAAACCTTTCGCGATGCTCCGGATCGACCATCGGAAACCGACGCCCTGGACGTTGCCTTCGTAAAATACTTGCAGCGAAATCATGCCGGATCGCGGAGCTGATCCTAAATGAAAGCGCGAGGGCGCGAAAGTACCTAATGCGCTAGGCGCTGCCAAACGCATGGCAGGCAGAACCCGGAGTCATCCTGAGCGGAGCGAAGGATCTCCCATTCGAAGTTTGGATTACACAAGTTTTATTGTGTGACACAGCAGCAACTGTGAGATCCCTCACTTTGTTCGGGATGACAGAGCGCTCATACGTCGGCTGCTAGCTGCGGCGTGCTACTTGTAAGAATAAACAAGGCAGACGCTGCTCTCTCCGCCTTCCATCAAACCGACCCAAACATAGTACTGACCGCTGCTGGTGGGTGAAAATCCGGCCGCGGCTTTGTCGCCAGAGCTGTAACTCTCGGTCACGACTTGTTTTCCGTTCTCGTCGTAAACATTAACCGCGATTTTTTTCGCCGGCTCGGTCGCGCCGACGGAAAACCAATATTGGTTGCCGGCGTAAAGGTTCACTGCCACGAGGGCGTGGTCCCGCGGCTTGATTGTTCCGGACCAATGACCGTCGCGCATTTTGAAACCGTCGTTGGAAAAAGCGCCGGCCAGATCGAGGGCGCCTTTGCGCGCGTCCACTTCCTGGTCGCTTTCGGCGGCGCGCGCCGGGACAAGCGACAACGCGGCTGCGGTCAACATCGACAATGTGAAGACCGACACCTTCATTTCGCTTCCTTCTTCTGGATTTGGTCCATGATCTTGCCGACGGCTTCATTCACCTTTTTCACGTCTTCGGCAGTGGGCGCTTTGCCCGGTGGAAATGCCACCAGCTTTTCGATGCCGCCGAGCTGATCGCATACTTCCTTAACCAGCGGTTCGTCGTGCAGATCGGGCGAGATGTCGTTTAATTTTGAGTGGATGAAGTTTACCAGCGCCGGTTGCCGCAGAACTTTCGCGCTGCGTTCGTCATAATTTTGCATCACTGCCGCGCTGACTACTTGGGTGCCGCGAATCCATCCGCCCACGCTTACCAAAATGATCAAGTCCTGGTCGCGATGCGACTGCATCGACGATTTCACTTCGTTTTGGGTCGCTTCCAATTCTTCCTGGAGCGCGTCCCACTCGCTGCCCTCGGCGAACTCGTTGATGCTGTTGCCGCGGCTGAGCACGTTCTCACTTACGCCCAGCGCTTTGGCGAGCTTGATAATGTCGGTGCCGATGTTTTTGACTTGCTGGCTGTCCTGCGCTTCGACCGCGATGAAACCGTCGGCGATCAGGCCACCGAGGTTCAGCGCGATTTGGGCGCGGTTTCGATAAGTTGTCGGAATAGGGCCGCGATATTGCCCGATCCAATTTGGCTTGCCCGGTTTCTCTAGCGCCGCGAAAAGTTCGCCCGGAGTCGGGATGCTGATGGCATCGCTGCGAATGGCCTTGGCCAATTGATCGGCTGGAAGTCGCGCCGGTTCCGCACCGATGACGGCACAGCAGCCGAGCAAAAACGCGGCCAAAGCACAGCGCCTGAGACGGTTCATGGGGGCAAGCGTACGCCCGCTAGGCCGGATTGCCAGCAAGAATACGCTCGATCGCCTCTACGGTTGGATGTCGTAAAAGCCTTCTGCGCGCAGAAGGAGAAATGTTGTCGGGCTGTAAACGTTTCCGATTACGAAGATCTGATAGAATTGCCAGGCGTCGGTCACCACGAGAAGCGCGATCGCGAGATAGAAGACGCGCTGCGACCACTTTTCGCCGGACTGGGCGGCGAAGTATGCAATTGCGGCAGCGGCTCCGAGTCGAAGGAACATGTCGATGAAAAGAACGAGCCGCACATTGACGATCGGCATTTGACCGAAGAGCAGAATGCCACCGGCGAAGTAGATAAGGGACAGATTGCGGCCGTGGAGGATGGATTCGTCAGACCGGGCGAAGAAGCCGATGATGGCAGCGATAAAGACGACCGGCGCGATCGCGAGGAAGTCCAGCAGATAACGAAACCACGGGCCTTTTTCATAATGGACGGTGTAATCGAGCGTCTGTTGAAGCGACACATAAGTGCGATACGTGCCGATGAAGTTACCGATGCCGCCGCAGATGCCGATTTCGATCAAAAGATAAATCAGCGGCGCCGTGACCAACGGCAGCAGCAACCACGGCGACGGGCGCAACTTCATTGCGCGGTAATAATATGCCGCGGCGATTGCCATCATCGGATAGAGGAGCAGCGCGGATTCTTTTGTCAGCAGCGCGAGGCAAAGGCAGATGCCGAGCGAAGCGTGAGCCAGCAGGCCGCGCCGGCGCCAGCATTTATCGAAAAAATAAAGGCAGGTCAGAAAGACGAGTGCGGCAAACGTGTCTTGCATCGCGCGGCGCGAAAGTCCGGCGGCGAGGGGCGATGTCATCAGAAGAATCCCGCACAAGATCGACACCTTGCGTCCGGCGAGATTCTCGGCGAATTGCGCGCCGACGAGAACCAACGCGACGCCACACACGAACGAAAGCCATGCGAGGTTATCGACGTTAAAGCCGCCGAGGATTTTGCAGGTGAGCATCGCTGGCACGATGAATCCAACTCGCAATAGGAGCGGAGATTTCTGCAGACTTTCAGTCGTCGGGTAATCGTGCATCCATTGTCGGATTCCAGAGACGCCACCTTTGTCCAGCGTCTGGGCGAACACGACGTAGGCGCGTTCATCCCAGCCGGTGCGCTTCACACCGAACATCGTTGGCAACCGCACCGCGACGGTAATGATAAGCAGCCAAAGCATCCAGGTTTTCGAACTCATCGCCGCACGAGATTAATTCAGCTGGACGCGCGGTGACGATGAGAATTTCGAAAAGTTAATTGTCAGCGCGCTGGAACTGCACTAATCGAATCTTCGCCATGGCAAAGACGACCATCGCTGCAATTCATGGGCGTGAGATTCTGGATTCGCGCGGCAACCCGACAATTGAAGTCGATGTCCGGCTTGAAGGCGGCGCGCTGGGTCGTGCGGCAGTGCCCAGTGGCGCGAGCACTGGCGAACACGAAGCGTGGGAATTGCGCGACGGCGACAAGAAACGTTACGGCGGGAAAGGGGTAACGCGCGCAGTTGCAAACGTGAACGACAAAATCGCGCCTGCCATTAAAGGCTGGGACGCGCGAGACCAGTCCAAGATCGACAATCAATTGATCGAGCTCGACGGAACGCCGAACAAAAAAAATCTCGGTGCGAACGCGTTACTCGGCGTGTCACTCGCGGTAGCGTATGCTGCTGCTGCCGCGGCAAATCTTTCGCTCTTCCGTTATCTCGGCGGGGAGGAGGCGAAGGTCCTTCCGGTGCCGATGATGAATATTTTGAACGGCGGCGCACATTCGGATGCGCCGATTGATTTTCAGGAGTTCATGATCATGCCGCGCGGCGCGCCGACGTTTGCCGAAGCCCTGCGTTACGGGGCGGAAGTTTTTCATGCGCTCAAAGACGTGTTAAAAGATCGACATCTTTCTACCGCCATTGGCGACGAAGGCGGTTTCGCGCCGAATTTAAAATCGGCGGAGGACGCGCTCGAGTCGATCGCGGTCGCGGTTGAAAAAGCCGGCTACAGACTTGGCGAACAAATTTTCATCGCGCTCGATCCGGCTTCATCGGAATTTTTCGATCGGGAGCGCAACGCCTACGTTTTCAAAAAATCGGACGGCTCAGCGCGCACCGCAGAAGAACTGATTGATCTGTATGTCGATCTTTGCGCGCGCTTTCCGATTATCTCGATTGAGGACGGCTGCGCGGAAAACGATTGGGACGGCTGGAAAAAAATGACGGCGCGCCTCGGCGATAAGATTCAATTGGTGGGTGACGATCTTTTTGTTACGAACGTGAAATTTCTGCAGAAAGGAATCGACGAGCACGTGGCGAATTCGATTTTGATCAAAGTGAATCAGATCGGGACACTTACGGAAACTTTGGCGACGATCGAGCTTGCCAAGAAAAATAATTACACCGCTGTGATCAGCCACCGTTCCGGCGAAACCGAAGACATCACGATCGCCGACATCGCGGTGGCGACCAATGCCGGCCAGATTAAAACGGGTTCGCTTTGCCGGACCGATCGCGTCGCCAAATACAATCAGCTCTTGAGAATTGCCGAAGAACTGGGTGACAAAGCCGTTTACGGCGGTAAGATGCGCTGAAGTGGATCAGACTTACGGCGATTTCCGTGCGCGTCGCGAAGCCACGGTCTGGCAGCGATTGAACAGGGTTCTTCGTCTCTTGCTCGTGCTCGCGATTCTGTTGGTGATCGTGAGTTTGTTCGTCCCGCCGTTTAAGAAATTAAACCTGGGACACGCCGACATCGACAATTTGCAGGCGCAGGTGAACGACCAAAAGACGCTGCTTGCCCGCCAAACGCGCGAGGTCAGTTTGCTCAAGAGCGACGCAACCTATTTGGAAACGATCGCCCGCGATCGGCTCGACTTGATGAAGGAAGGCGAAACGATTTTCCGCCTGGAGCCGGCGCAAGCGAAGGCGAAGCGAGATAATTCCACGCGCAGGTAATTGGCATACGCACTGGCTTTCCTGTCATTCCGACCGGAGTGGAGGAATCTCTTAATATCGTCTGTTTCTCGCTGTGCTCGCTCACAGCAAGAGATGTCTCGACTTCGCTCGACATGACAAGTTCGCGACCGCGATTATCTTTCCGCATGCCAACCGAGCTTCCGCTGGTCGACGCTGAAGATCTCAAATCGCGCGTGCGCGAGTTGCGGAGGTTTCTTTGACCTTCCCAAACTGCAGGAAAAGTTAAGCGCGCTCGAAGCGCGCATGAGCGCGCCAGATTTTTGGAACAATCGCGAACGGGCCCAGGCCGATGTCGATGAAGTCTCGCGCTTACGTTCACTCATCAACCCATTTCGCGAGCTCGAACGCGAGATCGCCGATTTCGAAGCTTTGCACCAACTCGCGTCCGAGGAAAAGAACGACGATCACCGCCTGCAAGCGGAGCGCGAAGTAGCGACCGAGCACGATCGGCTCGTTCGCAAGCTCGAGGAATTTGAGCTGCGCCAGTTTCTTTCCGGCGAAACCGATCGGTCGAACGCATTCGTAACCATCCACTCCGGCGCGGGTGGAACGGAATCGTGCGATTGGGCGGACATGTTGCTGCGCATGTATCAACGCTGGATCGAGCGCAGCGGATTCAAGTCGCAGATTGTCGATGTTCAAACCGGCGAAGAAGTCGGGATCAAATCCGTCACGCTGCTGGTGAGTGGCGAATACGCTTACGGTTATCTTCAAACCGAGCGCGGCGTGCATCGGCTCGTCCGGATATCGCCGTTCGACGCGAACAAACGGCGTCACACTTCCTTCGCGAGTGTCGATGTTGTTCCCGAGATTGCCGACACCACTCCCATCGAAATTAATCCAGCCGACCTCGAGATCGCCACCTTTCGCAGCGGCGGCAAAGGCGGCCAAAACGTGAACAAGGTGGAGACGGCCGTGCGCATCGTGCACAAACCGACCGGCATTGTGGTCGCTTGTCAGGCCGAGCGAAGTCAGGGACGCAACCGCGAGCTCGCGCTCAAAATGTTGAAAGCAAAGCTCTATCAGATTGAAGAAGACAAAAAGCGCGCCGAATTGGATCGGCAATATGGCGAGAAAGGCGAGATCGCGTGGGGGAGTCAAATCCGCTCCTACGTTTTTCAGCCGTATCAAATGGTGAAAGATCACCGCACCGGCGCGGAGACGAGCAACGTGCAGGAAGTGATGGACGGCAACATCGACATGTTCATCCAGGCGAAGTTGCGCGGACAAAAGAACGCGAAGGGTGAGCGAGACGAACTGTAGCCGCGATCTGTGATCGCCGAACCAAATTTCAACTGGAGGGACGCGCGCCGTCGCGTCCCATTATTTTAGGGGCACGACAGCGCGTGCCCCTCCAAATTCGCTGACAAGCTTTAGTCGAAACCGTGCATCGAAGTCGCCGTCATTGTGTTTTCGGCAACACGCGAGGCAAGCAACCGCGCGTCGGACGCGCCGCACCCGCGGAAAATCTCGACGGCAACCAGGGCATCGATAAACAAAACGCGCTGGATGAGTTTTCGCGGGGAAGGGGAGATTGTGACAGCGGACTTCGTCGCCGATTCCGAGATCGCGGCAAGCGTTGCGCCATTCCGTGCCGTGCGGTAAAATCCGGCGTCGACCAGCACGAAATTGCGCGAGCAGATGTGCCAGTTCGTGACGCAACGTTCGATCGATCTCCTCGGCGCCATGATCGCAAAGTCGCGGATTTAACGAAATCAATCTTTCTCGAAAGTGCGCGCGGCCCGCGCAGGTTTGCAGGCGTGTGTTCCATTCCACGCGAAGCATCGATGCAATTCCCGAGGCGCCGTTTAACGAAAAGAGCTTGCGCGCTTTGGCTTCAAGATCGACATCGCGCCTAACAACATGACCCTCACCAGGCGACTTCGTCGTCTGCCTCTCCCTCAGGGAGAGGATTGAGGTGAGGGAATCTGTATCCCGAAAAATCAACTCTAGCTGCTTCAACAACCGCATCAGTTGCCCTTCTGTTTACTGGCAGTCCGGCTCGGACTAAGCAACCGCATACGCGCTCTTGCGTTTGTTCAGGCGTTCGACGATTTCGGCGACGGCTTTACCGGCCGCATCGATTTCCTCAGCGGTTGTGTGTCTTCCCAGCGAAAAGCGAACGGCCGATCGGGCGCGTTCGATCGGCAACCCCATCGCGAGCAAAACGTGCGAGGCTACCACTGAGCCGACCATGCAGGCCGAGCCGCTCGAGGCGCAGACGCCTTTCAAATCGAGCGCAATGAGAAGCATCTCGGAATCGAGACCGAGCAGACTAACGTCGAGGGTATTAGCGAGACGAGGAGCCAGCTCGCCATTTTGTTTCGCTTCTGGAACATTTTGCGCGATTCGGTTCCAGAGATCGTCGCGCAAAGGCAATTGTCGATCCTGCTCCGCCTGACGATTCGTTAGGGCAAATTCGGCGGCCGCAGCCATTCCCGCGATTGCGGCGACATTTTCTGTCCCGGGCCGGCGCTCGTTTTCGTGGGCGCCGCCGAACATGATCGGTTGGATCGACAGCCCGCTGCGCAGAAAAAGGAATCCAGCGCCTTTCGGTCCGTAGAATTTGTGCGCGGCGAAACTGGCCGCATCGACCAGCGAAAGATCGATGTCGATCTTTCCAAACGATTGCACCATGTCGCTGTGCAGAAGCACGCCGTTTGATCGGCAGATTTCCGAAATTTTCCGGATGGGTTGAATCACCCCGGTTTCATTGTTGGCGGCCATGATCGAAACCAATCGCGTCTCCGGGCGGATCGATGCGGCGAGCTGATCAAGATCGACAATTCCATCGCGCGAGACACTCAGCCAGGTCACTTCAAAATTTTCGCGCTTTTCGAGATGCTCGAGCGCGTTCAGGACCGCGTGGTGTTCTGCCTTGTTCGAAATCACATGTCCGCCGCTCGACATTGGACAGCGCGCGAGCCCAAGCACGGCGAGATTGCACGACTCGGTGCCGCCACTTGTGAAAATTAATTCGTTAGGCTTGGCGTGCAGCAGCGCGGCGAGTTTGTCGCGCGCATTGTCAATCGCCGCGCGAGTTTCGCGGCCGGCCGCGTGCACGCTCGATGGATTCCCAAAATGTCGATCCAGGTACGGCAGCATCGCCTCGCGAGCTTCATCGCACAGTGGCGTCGTGGCGTTGTAATCGAGATAAATCATCCTGTGAATGCGCCGCCGTCTTTGTGCGGACGTTTGGGCACGACGCGCAGTTGTTTCTCCTCGTAATAAACGAGCGAATCGGGCGGCACGCTTTGCATGAGAAAGACGTTGCCGCCGATTGTCGATCTTGCGCCGATCACGGTTTCGCCGCCGAGAATGGTCGAACCCGGGTAAATGGTGACGTCGTCCTCGACGGTCGGATGACGTTTGCCGCCTTTCTTAATTTTACCGTGCTCGTCTTTTTGGAAGCTGCGCGCGCCGAGCGTGACGCCGTGATAAAGCTTCACGCGCGAACCGATTTCGGAACTTTCGCCAATCACGACGCCGGTGCCGTGATCGATGAAAAAATGCGAGCCGATCTTCGCGCCCGGATGAATGTCGATACCGGTACGGCTGTGCGCCCACTCTGTCATAATGCGCGGAATCAACGGCAACCCGCTCATGTATAAAACGTGGGCCATGCGCTGGATCGCGATCGCTTCCAATGCTGGATAAGCCAGGATGATTTCCTCGTAACTTTTTGCCGCGGGGTCGCCCTCGTATGCGGCGTCGATGTCGGTCCACAGAAGGCGGCGCAGGTTCGGCAGCTCCGCCATAAACGATTCCAGAAATTGTTCTGCTTTTGCTTCGGTGGCTTCGTTAGGCGGAATCTTGCCGAGGCTCCGGCAAATTTCGGTTTTGAGTCGCGCGTGCAGGTTTCTCACACGCATGCGCGTTGTTTCGGCCAGGTCCGCCGAACTGACGAGCGCTTCGCTTCGAAATCCGGGAAACATCAAGGCCATTAACTCAGCGCAAGCCGCTTCGATGGCGAGGCGCGACGGCAACGTGGCCGCGGCATCGAGATAATTGATGCCGCCGGTCTCGCCATAAGTCTGAAGCAGTTCATCGACTGCGTCGCGGGCGCTCTTATGCATCGTGGAAAGTATGCGATGCGTTGGGCATCGAAGCAATTGTAGCCACGGCCCTGAGGGCCGTCCCGACGCGCCACAGGCGCGTGGCTACAACTCATTGAAAAGCGTGCCACGAACCCTAAGTTGAACTCGCCATGAAACCTTTTGCCGTGGCCGGACTGCCGCCTGACGAGCTCAACAGCTTCTTGTCGGCGACACATTCCGACCCATTTCGGATTTTGGGACCACATCGAATGGGCGACGATCTGGTCGTTCGCGTTTTTCGGCCGGACGCGCAAAAGATCGACATCGTGTTGGATGGAGAATCAAAAACGGCAATCGCGGCTGAGAAAATTCATAGCGACGGTTTTTTCCAAGCGACGGTGCCAAACGCAACGCGCGATCTCGATTACCGGATTCATATCACGGGGCGGGATGACTGGGAGCAACTGACGCGCGATCCTTATCAATACGGTCCGATCATGGGCGAGGTGGATCTGCATTTGTTCGCCGAAGGCCAGCACTGGCAAATTTATGAAAAGTTTGGAGCGCATTTGCGGACGATCGGCGATGAAGCGGGCGTTTATTTTGCAGTTTGGGCGCCGAACGCGCAGCGCGTCAGTGTGGTCGGCGATTTTAATATTTGGGACGGCCGCGTGAATCCGATGCGCAAATTGCTCGGGAGCGGTGTTTGGGAATTATTTTTGCCAGGCGTGCGCGAAGGCGCGCATTACAAATTCGAAATTCGCAGTCAGGCCGGCGCGCTTTTACTCAAGAGCGATCCGTTCGCGTTTTTCAACCAGCACGGAATATCGACATCTTCACTCGTTTACAATCTTGGGCGTTATCAATGGAGCGACGCCGGCTGGATGGAGGAGCGCCGGCAGCGCGATTGGCCGCGCAGTCCGATGAGCATTTACGAAGTGCATCTCGGTTCTTGGCGCCGCAAACACGACGAAGGAGATCGGTCTCTCAGTTATCTCGAGTTTTCAGAGACGCTGCTGCCCTACGTGCTGGAGATGGGCTACACGCACATCGAGTTGCTGCCGATCGCGGAGCATCCCTTTGAGGGCTCGTGGGGATATCAGGTCACAAATTATTTCGCGCCCACCAGCCGGTTCGGGACGCCAGACGAGCTGCGTCATTTCATCGACAAATGTCACCAGGCCGGCGTCGCCGTAATCATGGATTGGGTGCCGGCGCATTTTCCGAAAGACGCGCACGCCCTGGCCGAGTTCGACGGCACCGATCTTTACGAACACATGGACCCGCGCCAGGGCGAACATCAGGATTGGGGCACGCTCATTTTTAATTTCGGGCGCAACGAAGTGCGCAATTTCCTCATCGGCAACGCGCTCTTCTGGCTCGACAAATATCACATCGACGGACTGCGCGTGGATGCGGTGGCCTCCATGTTGTATTTGGATTACTCGCGGCAGCCCGGCCAATGGATTCCAAACGTCCACGGCGGCCGCGAAAATCTCGATGCGATCCATTTCTTGAAACGCTGCAACGAAGTTTGTTACGAGCGTTTTCCTGGAATAGTCACGATTGCGGAGGAATCGACCGCGTGGCCGGGCGTTTCACGGCCGACTTATCTTGGCGGGCTCGGATTCGGATTCAAATGGAACATGGGCTGGATGCACGATTTCCTGGAATACATGTCGCTGGATCCGATTTATCGGCGCTTTCACCATAGCAACATCACCTTTTCGCTGCTTTACGCGTTTCAGGAACATTTCGTTCTCGTGCTCAGCCACGATGAAGTGGTGCACGGCAAGCGGTCGCTCTTATCGAAGATGCCGGGCGATGAATGGCAAAAGTTTGCCAATCTCCGAATGTTTTACGGGTGGATGTACGGCCATCCCGGGAAAAAATTGCTCTTTATGGGCGGCGAATTCGGGCAATGGCATGAATGGAACCACGACACGAGCCTCGACTGGCAACTTGTCGATCTTCCGCGACATGATGGATTGCGACGGTTGGTGCAGCATTTGAATTTCACCTACAAGAGCGAGCCCGCGCTCTGGCAGCAGGACGACAGTTACGAAGGTTTTGAGTGGATCGATTTTCATGATGCCGATAACAGCGTCGTGTCGTTTATGCGCAAGTCGCGCGAAGGCGAGACCATCGTCTTCATTGTCAACGCGACGCCGATGGTGCGGCCCGATTATCGACTCGGCGTGCCGCAGGCCGGATTTTATCGCGAGATCATTAACACCGACGCGGAAACTTACGGCGGTGGGAACGTTGGCAATTACGGCGGAGTGCAAAGCGAAGATCGACAATGGATGGCGCGCGACCATTCGATCCTGATCCAATTGCCGCCGCTGGCGACCGTCGCGTTCAAATTAGAGTAGCAGGCCGGGGCACAGTGTCCGGTGCGGTTGTAGGATATTGATTGACATTCATACAAGGTTTTGTCCTACATGTTCTCATGAAAAGACAACCTCCCACAGCGTTCACCCTGATCGAGCTGCTCGTCGTCATTACAATCATTGCCATCCTTGCTAGCTTCGCACTGCCTGCTTACACAGCCGTTCAGGAGCGCGCACAGCAAACGAAGGATCTCTCCAATGCAAAACAGATCGCACTCGCGCTCAAGCAATTCGCCGCCGATAACAACGGCAGCTTCCCTGCAAAGGCGCCTGGCGCAGACTACGCTGCTGCTGCTGATCTCACATCTGCCAATAAGTCGAACGACGCCTTTTGGTGGCTGTTTCCAAACTATCTCCAGAGCGAAGACATCTTCGTCGTCTCCGGTTCCAAATGGACCCCGGCAAATCCAGATAATAAGATTGATGCGGCAGGCTCGGCGGCGCGCACCGAGAGTCTCAAATCGGGTGAGGATAACTACGCTTACGTTACCGGCTTGACCGATACGTCCAATCCCGCATTTCCATTAATCACCGATGGTTTCAGCAGCACGATACCAAAGTATGATACGAGTAAGTCGAATAAAGGCGGACTGTGGGCCGCCAAGAAAGCAATCGTCGCGTTTTGCGATGCGAGTGGTCAGATAATGAAAGTGGACGACGTAACGAACCTTACCGTGAAGCGTCCGGGACACGGCTACAGTATTTTTGACAACGGCAGCAGTACGTCATCCGACCCCTGGTTGACAGCGTCAAACTTGGTGCTGAATCCGGAATAGCCTATCTATTCCTGGACGTAACGTTTGATTCGAATTCGCCGTCGCTGACGCGAGTTTTGATTTTCATTTTCGGGCGAACTGATTTTACCGTCCTTATCAGTTTGCCGCGATCGTCGGTCGTGATGCTGTAGCCGCGGTGCAACGTCGCATCCGGGCCGAGCACGC
>DASYVQ010000104.1:0-19649 GCA_035936875.1 Chthoniobacterales bacterium | reverse complement strand
AGGGCGAAGATCTTATCGTTCACGTCACCGCGACATGGGAGACGATTGGCGTTCTGCTTTTCCACGGAGAATTGTCCATCGACATCATCGACGATTTCTTCAGCGGCCCGATTCTGATTTCGTGGCGAAAGTTGCTTCCGTACACGACCGACCTGCGCCGGCAGTATCAGCGTGACACCTGGTCGGAATGGTTCCAGTGGCTGTCTGAACGAATGATGGAGCGCGAATCCACGACGCCGCCAGTGCCTGCGTACACTGGGCACGCGCGCGGCACTAAATCTTACGAGCGCTGGCTGCGCAGGCGATAGCTTAGTTCACGATTCACAAGTTGCACGGCCGACGGTTCATTAGCCGATCTTTTTCCGGAACATCAGCGCGCAGAAAACGAAGAGTAAGATCGACATGATGATGAGGATGAGGAGGTGCGGCCAATATTCGAAAAAATGCGCGCCGCGCAGAATGATCGCGCGCATGAGCGAGATGAAGTAGGTCGCGGGCATGAGCGCGCCGAGCGCGTAGAAAATCCAGGGCATCGTTTCGCGCGGGAAAACGAAGCCGGAGAAGAAAACGCTCGGCAGCATGAAGGTCATCGACATTTGCAACGCCTGCATTTGGTTCTCCGCTTTGGTTGCGACCAGCAAACCGAGGCTGAGCAACGCGAACACGTAAACGAGAGTTGAAAACATCATCGCGAGCACGCTGCCGTTGATCGGAACATTAAAGAGGAAACGCATGATAAGAAAAAGAATCACCGCCATGGTCATGCCGATGCAGAGATAGGGCACAAGTTTGCCAAGCATGAGTCCCCAGCGACTCAGCGGACTGACGAGCAGCGTTTCCAGCGTCCCTTTCTCGCGTTCGCGCACGACCGCCATGGCGGTCGCGAAAGTCGTCCCGATTTGCAAAACGATCCCGATCACGCCCGGGATGTAAAAGTTCGGGCTGCGCATCGTCGGGTTGTAAAGCATCTGCGCCCGGATATCGATCGGCACCGCGTGGCGCCCGGTTTCGTGCAACAATGATTGCACTGATTGCGTTAAGGTGACGCCGAGCGCGGTGTTGAGCGCCTGCAACGCTGTGGTGGAGTTCGATCCATCGACCAGCAACTGCACCTGCGCCGGAAAACCGGCGCGCATATTCTGGGTAAACTTCGGTGGAATTTGCAGCCCGACGTGAGCACGGCCTTTGCGAATCTCACTGGACATTTCTTCGATGCTTTGCACTTCGCCGACGACGCGGAACGTTTCCGTATTCACGAAATGGTCGATGAACTGGCGACTATCGACGGTACGGTCCTCGTTCAGAACCACCATCGCCATGTGTTTAACGTCGGTGTCCAGCGCGTAACCGAAGGCAATCATCTCGACCAGCGGCGGAAAAAACATGAAAAACAAAGTCATCGGGTCGCGCCAGACTATGATGAACTCCTTAAACAAAATTGCGCCGAGCCCGCGGAATGGTTTTCGTTTCATGCCGCCCTTTGCTCTCGTTGTTCGGCCGCGTATTTCGCAGAGAGCGTGACAAAAACATCTTCCAGCGACGGACCGATCTCGTGAATTTCGGTGTGTTCGATCCCAACGCTGCGCAATTTCCCTTCGATCTCCGCGCTCCTGACGTTTTCATCGACGAGCAGGTGCATCGACTGACCGAACACAGTCGAACTACGCACGCCGCTCAGTTCATGCACCGCGCGCAATGCAGTCGTGACATGATCGCAAGTCACATCGAGCCGCCTCGTTCCCGGTGGATTGACGTCCGCCATCTGCTTCAACTCATCCGGCTGACCCCACACGATCAGCTTCGACATGTAAATGTAGCCGACATGATCGCAGCGCTCCGCTTCATCCATGTAATGCGTTGTCACAAAAAGCGTCATGCCCTGGCCGGCGAATTCGAAAAGCAAATCCCACAACTCGCGGCGCGCGACCGGATCGATGCCCGCGGTCGGTTCGTCGAGAAAAAGCACGCTGGGCTTGTGCATGAGCGAGCAGGCCATGGCCAGACGTTGCCGCCAACCACCGGAAAGCAACGCCGCGCGTCGATCGATATAGGGCTCGAGATGCGTGATGCCGACCAATTCGTCGCGGCGCTTGGTCAACTCGCGGCCACTCAATCCATAAAGTTTTCCGGAAAAGACCAGGTTCTCATCGACCGTTAGTTCGTCGTAGAGCGAAAATTTTTGCGACATATAACCGATCATCTCTTTGATCGGTTCGATGTCGCGCACGACGTCGTGGCCGCCGACGCGCGCGGTGCCGTCGCTCGGCTCAAGAATTCCGCAAAGCATGCGAATGACGGTCGATTTGCCGGAACCGTTTGGGCCGAGAAATCCGAAGATCGAACCCTTGCCGACCGAAAATGAAACGTGATCGACGGCGGTGAACGTTCCGAAGCGCTTGGTCAGGCCTTCGCACTCAATCATCTTTTCCATCTTGTCATCTTGAGCGGAGCGAAACGAAGTGAAGCGCAGTCGAAAGATCTCTCATTATTGTTGCCTCTTGAACAGTAAGAGATTTCTCGACTTCGCTCGAAATGACAACATGTCGATTTTGTTAACGGGAAGCGTTCGGAAAATAAACATCGGCCGACATGCCGGCGCGCAGGCGATCGTCGTTGTTGGGCAAACGAACTTTGACGCCGAACACCTGCCGGATCCGATCTTCGACTGTCTGCACATTGCGCGGCGTGAACTCCGCCTGGCGATTGATCTGCTCGACGGTGCCGTCGAAATCCTTGTTCGGAAAGGAATCAACCCGCACGCGCACGGGATCACCCACCTTGATCAATCCAAGCCACGGCTCCGGAACAAAAACGCGTACCCACAAGTGTTGCGGCAAGAGCAGCGTCGCTACTTCACGGTTCGCCGGCAACACGTCGCCCACTTTTACAAGAAGCACTTCGAGGATGGAATCCGTCGGAGCCTTGACTTGCATCTCGGCAAGCTGGGCGTCGATATCAGCGAGTTGGGCCCGCGCCTGAATGACGCGCGTCTGCGTCGCCGCGACTATCTTTTCTTGCGACGTGGCCGAACTGGCAGCCTTCTGCGCGTCAGTTGGCGAAACTACTTTTCGCTTGAGCAGTTCCTGCTGGCGTTTGGCTTCGTCGCGCAGAAATTCCAACAAGGCCACTTGCGACTCGGCATCGTGAGTGGCGCTGTCGATCTGAGCGACGGCGAGATCGCGACGCGCTTTCAGTTCGGCCGCGTCCAACTCGACAATTGGTTGCCCGGCTTGAAGTTTGTCGCCCTCCTGGGCGAAAATTTTCTGGACGCGTCCGCTCATGCGCGGACCGACGTGCACCTCGTCCACTTCGATCGTACCGGAGACGGCGTTCTTCCGATCTCCGCAACCGGAGGCAAAGATCCACAATGCGAGCAACACCGCTCCGCACCAGCGACTGTCGATCTTAATTCGCACAAACAATTTCATCGCTAGTCGCATTGAGACGACATTCTTGCAAACATCAACGACTCCGGTAAAGGAGTTCGAATGGCGGGGTATTCGGGCACACCTCTGGCGCAAAAACTCGGAATCAAGCCGGCGATGACCGTGATCGCGATCGGCCCGCCGGCGAATTATCGGAAACTTCTCGGCAAGGTTGCGAATGACATAAAGCTTTCCGGTCGGGTAAACGATAATTCTACTTTCATTCATTTTTTTACGACACGACGAAGCGAATTGGAGAAACAGCTCGTGTGGTTGCGAAGGAAGATTGCCGATACGGGAGTGGTTTGGGTTTCCTGGCCAAAAAAATCGGCCGGGGTGGCGACTGATGTCACCGAAGATGTCATTCGCGCCGTTGCGCTACCGCTGGGATTCGTCGATGTAAAAGTGTGCGCCGTTGATGAAACCTGGTCGGGATTGAAATTGATGGTGCGCCGCGAGAATCGAAGATCGACAACTGCCTAACGAAATGAAAACGCGACGACTTGATCACATTGATTTGCGGGTAAAAGACTTCAAGCGTGCAATGAAGTTTTACCAGAGACTTCTGCCCGAAATCGGATTTATCTCCGATCGCTCGGATGAAACCTGGGGCACTTTTTACTCGGCCGGAAAGGATATGCCCTCGGATTTTTTTGGCTTCACCGAAGATCAAGATCATCAACCCAATGGGACGCGCATTTCTTTTTGGGCGGATACGCGAGACGAAGTCGACCGCATTGCAAAGCTCGTGCGTGAGATCGGCGGGAAGAATCTGGAGGGTCCGGAGATCTGCGCCGATTACAGCCCCGGCTATTACGCCTTCTTTTTTGAGGACCCGGACGGCAATAAATTAGAAATCTGCTGCCGCGAAAATCCAGTCATTGCAGAATGAGAAAATTTCGGCGAAGAGTTCGACCATGAGCGATCCCGCGCACGTTCCTGCGATTTTACAGGGGCGAAAACGCGTCCGTTATCTCAAAATCATCGCGCTCTTCAAAATCGCCAAGGGTGCGCTTTTATTTTTGCTCGGTTTTTCGCTGCTTTTTTTGAACAGCCGCACCGGTTGGTTGGATTCGATTTCGGATTGGGCCGATGAAGAACTTCTGCTTGCCCACAGCAAAGCGGTCACGTTTCTTTTGAACAGACTGCAAGAGGTGCTGGCGGGTGGCGGCGCGTTGCGCGCGACTGGGTTTCTGGCCCTCTTTTATTGCGCAGTCCTCTTCACGGAAGGAATCGGCGTTTATTTTCAGAAGCGCTGGGCCGAACTGCTCATGATCTTCGCAACTGCCGCCTTGATTCCGCTGGAAGTGCGGCACCTCTGGCATCGCTTGATTTTTCATCGACCAAGCCTGGCGGCATTACTCATTCTTTTGGCGAACTGTTTCATTGTTTGGTTCTTGTATCGCGTGCTCAAGCGCGACAAAGCCGAAGCGAAGCAGACCGAGCCAGAAAAAGAACTGGTCGAAACTCGTTAGGGTCCGAGCCGGACTGGCCGTATTTTCGGCGCGATCCCGAACTCCGCCAGCGCCCCGATTGTCTTTTCCATCGGCAGACCGATCACATTTGTGTAGGAGCCTTCGATTTTCTCGATGATCTCGGCGCCGTACCCCTGCGCGGCGTAGGCGCCCGCCTTGTCCAGCGGATCCACTTTGTCGATGTAACGTTCGATCCCCTTCTCACTCAGCCGGCGGAAGCGAACGCGGGAGATTTCATCAAAGCTGGCTGATCGCGCTTGCGCCAAATGACAAATAAAAACGGAGGAGCAAACCTCATGGATACTTCCGCTTAAGCGGCGCAGAATGGCGATCGCTTCATCTATGTCGGCGGGCTTTCCGATGATTTGATCATTGAGCGCAACCAGAGTGTCGGCCGCGAGCACGACTTTACCCGGATGCCTGCGTGCGACGCATAACGCCTTTCGAATCGCGTTGAATGCCGTCAGTTCGCGCAGGGTAAGATCGACATCGAACTTTTCGGCGACATCCGGCGCAACGCTTTGAAACTCAAAGCCGGCGTCGCTCAGGAGTTGGCGGCGTCTGGGCGAATTTGATGCGAGCAACAATGACGAACCCACGCGCCTGAGCTTGCCCGATCAGCTACGGCTTGGTCGGAGACTCGGCCGGCGATTTCTTTTCGCTTAGCCGAGGCGCCTCGCCCGTTTCCGGCGGTTTTACTTCTTGAAAATCTTTCGGGACGGAGAACTCCGCGTCGCTTAATGGGTCCTGTTTAAGCGAAGTAAGCGTGGTGGTGACTTCATTTCCGCCGAGCGAGACAACAGTCTTAATGGGTACGCCAGTGAAATCGCGATATTCGGGCATGCCCATATTGCTCGGCTTCCAGGCTTCCGAGATGGGCGCCTGCATTTGCTTGAGAATGGAAGCGGCGTCTGGATATTTGGTAGCGACCCAAAATGTCGCTTTGAATTTCGGCGTCTCGTAAACGTATTGGTCGGTCTCGTAGCCGTTGACTGTCTCTTTCTTTCCGGTGGGCGTTAGTTTGGGTCTCTCCGCCGTCTGGTTCTTTCCGTCGAACTTCGCAATCGTCTCGGCCGCGGCCTTCATTTGCTGGGCTGAAATGCGAACAAAAGCTTTTTGGTCGTTCATCAAATTGAGCATTTCACCGGTCTTTCCGTCGATAATTCTGATGGGTTGCGATGCGGACTCGATGCGTTCTTTCTCGCCCTTGATTTTAATGGTCACGTTGCCGCTTTGCCCCGGCCCTTCCACTTTTTGAACGATGGTGAGATCTGCACGGGCAAAGGAAATAAAACAGAAACAGCAAAGCAAAGAGAGGCCGGCAATTTTCATGATGCGAATAGCTAGGCACCGAGTTCCAAAATAGCAAGGACGAGCGCAGCTCAAAAAGCGCTTGGCAGACTTGAGGGCGCGCGTCACTTTATCTGCCACGCGCGGGCATAGCTTAATGGTAAAGTTCCAGCCTTCCAAGCTGGCCATGCGGGTTCGATTCCCGTTGCCCGCTCTGCCTCGCTTTCGACCTTGAGCAAAGATATCGATGTTGCAAGTTGTCGATCTGCTCTGGCAAGTGTGGGCGATTTCTGTTGACCCAAATATCGAGCTGATAGGATACTTGAAACCGGCTCAACAAAGGCCCTTTAATGAAAAAATTGCGGATGGTTCCAAACAGCGGGTTTCTTTTTGCCAAGCCCTTAAGGGGAGCGCTGGTCCTTCTCCTCAGTGGCGCGCTCAGCTTTGCTCTTTGGACGACTGCGGCAGCGGTTGGGCGAGAGACGGCACCCGCGCAAAACATTCAATCGACATCTCCCCAGACTCAGAGCGACAAGGAGAAGGATACAGACAAGAGCAAGGAGGGCAGCAAAGAGGGCGACAAGAAGGGCGACAGCGAGGACGAGAACAACGAGAACTGCATCGTCTGCTCCAAGGGCAAAGACAAGGCAATTGAGTGCGACGAGGTGCGTGAATGGCTGAACAAGCATCCCGGAGATACGCGTGGCCGCTGCCAGGCAACACCTGTTACGAATCGTTAAGAATCAATCACCAGAAGAGCCGTTGCGATCGAAAATCGCAACGGCTCTTCTTTTTCCATCGCCGGCGCCGTGCGCAGAAGTTTTCAAGTCCTTGTCGATCTAAATCCGTGAAACCAACGCTTCTCATGAGCCGAGCGGCCGAGGTTCTTTCTGAGTTTCTTCTCGGAGCCGCATTTGCCGTGATCCAGGTGCTGATTGGCGGGACGCGATTGCTTTTCAGCCTGCCGGCGTACGGGTTGCTCGCCCTGCTCGGCCTGCTGACCGTTTTTCCATTGCGCCGCGCCAGGTCGGGTCCCTCGCAAATCTGTCTGGCCAGTTCGATGTTGTTTTTTGGCTACGTTTTGGCGGGCGCACTTCTCTCGCCGGTTCCGTACATTGCACGGCCGGACATTTATTCCGTGCTCGGGGGCCTGATCGTTTACTTTTTCGTAGCGTGCATTTTCACTGACGCAAAGCAGCGCATGATGCTGATCTTATTTTTGCTCGCGGTGGCGCTGGTCCATGTTTTGATCGGCGCGGTGCAATTTCGGGCCGGCCATAACTTCATGCCGATTTCGTTTCTACAGCGATACGATTACGGCCGAAGAGCCAGCGGGTTTTATGTCTGTCCGAATCACCTCGCCGGATTGCTCGAGGTGCTGGGCGTTTTCGGCTTAAGCATCGTTTGCTGGAGTCGTTCTCCTGCGTGGGTGAAGTTGCTCACGGCGTACGCGATCAGTATTTGTTACCTTGGCCTTGTACTAACAGGTAGTCGCGGCGGATATTTAAGCGCGACGGCCAGTCTGGTGGTCTTCGCAGCGCTCAGTTTAATGGTCTTGCGCCGCACGAGCGGACGTCTTTTCTGGAAGGTTGGCGGCGCCAGCGCTGTCATAGCTATAATGATTGGCCTCACAGTCGCCTCTTTGATCCATAAGAGCGACTATCTAAGTGGCCGCGCGCAAAACATTTTTGAAAAAAACAACATCCGCGTCGAAATGTGGAAGGCGGCGATTCAGCAATGGAGATTGCAGCCGCTTTTCGGGACCGGTAGCGGAACGTATCTCTATTACGGCCGCATGTTCCGCACGGAGCAGATGCAAAAGGATCCGGTTTATGTACACAACGATTATCTGCAATTGCTGGCCGAGTATGGTGTGATTGGTGGCGCATTGTTCCTGCTTTTCCTCGGCGCACACATCCGAAATGGCTGGAAGAATTTTCAGCGGCTCGGTCCGAAACGCGCGGCTGTGGCGCGCAGTCTACTCAGCAATAGCATGGCGTTAAATGTTGCCGCAATCGCAGCGGTGTCGGCGTACACCATCCATTCATTTCTCGATTTTAATTTGCACATCCCAGCTAATGTTCTCTTACTCGCATTTGTTTTTGGCATTCTCGCAAACGCGGGCACGCAGCGTGAAGAGGAGTTATCAGCTCTCAGTATGCCGATGCTCGCATGGCGTCTCGCGCTGCCAATCATCGGTGTAACCGTGGCAATCCAATGCGTGCGGTTGTTGCCCGGGGAATACTTCGCCGAGCGAGCGCGCACCGCTCTACGTGACAACCACCTGACGGAGTCCATCGTCTTTGCGCAAGCTGGTCTCACCTACGAGCAGGAGAACCCGAATCTTTATGACTATCTCGGAAACGCGCAAACCCAACAAGCGGACTCAACGTCCGACCCTGAGGCGCGCGCATTAATTTATGAGGCAGCGCTCAGCGCATTCCAGAACGCGCGCACGCTGGCACCGCAAGACAGCCTTTTGGCCATCGAACTGGGTTCTCTCTACGACACGGTGGGGCGCTTCAGTGAAGCGGAATGGATGTGGAACGAAGCGCTCAGGCTGGATCCGAGATCGACATCGTTAAACGAGGCTTATCAAGCGCACCTCAACCGCTGGCGCAACGCAGGAACGAGCGATCGCGAACAAACAAGTAGTTCCTCGCCCGAGAAATAGACCACCAGATCAAGTAAAACTCCTATTCGATTTTGATACATCCAGGAAAATCATTGTCCGATTTTGTGTTACTACGTACGGTAACAACTTGTGCAGCGAATTTGGTGGGACAATTGCTTCAGCTGAGGAAACATTAAGAATAATATGAGAAACTTGAGAGCACGGTCGCGATTTTTCGGAATTGCCGCGCTACTCTTTTTTGTCCCATGCTCAGTGGTTCGGGCGCAGGAAGCGGTGTCGACCACAAGTTCAACTGCGACCACTACAAGTTCATCTGAAACTACGACTGACGCATCTCAGGGAACGATCAGCTCGCCGGGGAATCCGCCCACCTCCACAGCTCCAGCCACGGCAGTAACAAGCGAACCATCCGGCACCGGCATCTTCTCCAAGTCGCCGATAAAACTCACAGCCACGCTCCTTGGCGGCTATGATGATAACGTGAACACGGTTCCCGGGCGCGAAGAAGGCTCGAGCTTCACCACCGGCCATGTCGTTGCCTCATACGATTTTGGAAATCCTCGGCTGCAACTTAGCCTCGCCGCGACCGCTGGCGGCACTTATTATTATGAGCGCCTCGCCAATCAAAATTACGACATCGATCTCTTACTCGGGCTCGAGGTCAGATACAAAGCATCACCCCGGCTCACCCTCGGCTCAACGATTCTCGCGTCCTACCTGACTGAACCGAGTTTTAATTACGGCGTTGGGGTGAATACCCGCCAGGGAAATTATTTTTATACAACCGATAGGTTCTTTGTCTCCTACGAGTGGACACAGCGTTTCACCACTCGCACCAGCTACACTTTCGGGGCGGTCAATTACGATAACAATTCGATCGGCGTGTTCGCAAACCGCGTCGACAACACGTTTGGAAATGAGTTTCATTTCCAACTTGTGCCCACAACTTCGCTCGTAGCCGAATATCGTTTCCAGACTGTTAATTACTTTCACGAAGGCGAAGTCGTCATCCCAGCGATGATTGTCTTCAACGGAATGTTTGTAATAGTCCCAGCCGTGCGATTGCATCAGGATTCCACAACGCAATTCGTGCTCGCGGGTCTCGATCACACCTTCAATCCGCGTTTAACCGCGTCGCTGCGTGGCGGCGCGGAGCTTCGATCGTACGATGCGGACGGCGACCGCACCGGACCGTATTTCGAAGGCACTCTGAATTACATTCTGGGAAAGCGGGCTTCCCTCACCTGGACGAACCGCTACGGGATTGAAGAACCCGATGTGCCGAATTCGCAGAGCCGCACCACCTTCCGCACAGGTTTGGAGGCGAGATACAACCTGACCTCGCGGATCAGTTCGAATCTAGCTGCCTATTACGAACATTCGGATTATCACGCGGCCGTTTCCAGCAGTACTCCCAGCACGGCGTTTACGGAAGATTCAGTGGATCTCTCGATAGCGCTGCGTTACGCGGTCACTCGCTACTTCGGAGTCGAGGCCCGGTACAATCATACCGAAATCAGTTCTGATACGGCCTCGCGGGATTACGTGCGCAATCGCTATTCTGGCGGGCTAACCTTCACGTTTTAGGCCCGAAGGCGGTCGCCAATTTACTTCTTCCAGGTTTTTGGTAGACTCTCTGCTCTCTCCACAGGGGTTCCATGGCACAAAAGGACGAAGTTAAGCTGCATTTTCTCGATTACTGGCGCGTCATCCGCATTCGCTGGGTGCTCGTCGTGCTCGCGTTCTTGCTGGTCCTGCTCACGACCGCGATCGTCACTTATTTTCAACCGCGCGAATATAAAGCCGATGTTTTCGTCGAGGTAAAATCGACCGCGGAAAACCTGAGGATCTTCGGCCCCAATGATGCGGGCATGCCGGTGCACGATCCGCAGCTCGCCCCGACTGTTTTTCAGGTCATTCAGCACACCGGCATTCTCTATCCTGTAATCGAGCAATTAAAACTCCAGGATAAATGGGGCAAAGACGGCTACCGGCCATCGCAACAGCAGGCTTACCAAATCCTGCGTAGCAAACTCAGCGTCGATGAAGTCCGTAACACCGATCTTCTCCAAATCAGCGTATTCGACACCAATCCACAGGAAGCCGCGGACATCGCCAACAAGATCGTCGCCGTATACCAGGACAAACGGGTCGACGAAGAAAAAGAAATCCTTAATCGCGCTGTTGGCACCATGAACGAAGAAGTTGGCAAACAGCAAAAACGTCTGGATGAATCCGCCTCGGAAATGGCCCGCATTCGCGACGAAGAGCACATTGTCGATCTTAACCCGGAAGGCACTGAGGACACGCAAGCACCGGTTAACAGCATCGTCATCAAACAGGAGGCCGCAGTGAATGATGCTGAATCGAAAGTCGCGATGCTCTCGAGCAGGCTTCAACAAATTGAGAAGCTCAAGGGCGAGGACCTTATGCGGATGATGCCGACGCTCGATATCCAGGATCCGACGCTTCAAAAAATCCTGCCCAGCTATCAGGAAGCCGTCGCCCAGGAAGCGTTGCTCTTGAATTCCGGGCTTGGAGAAAATCATCCCAAAGCTAAGGCGGTGCGTGCGACCAAGCAGGTTTACACGAAGCAACTTGAGCAGCAGGTGAGCAGCATCCGCGCGGCCCTCGAGAAAAATCTCAATACTGCACAAGCCACCCGCGATGAGCTGCGAAAGCGCCTTGAAGAGATCAACACTAAACAGCTTCGGACCAAAAACTTGAGCGCGAATTACACCCGCGCCAAGAACGCGTATATCAAGGAAAAGCTTTTGCTCGATGGCGTGCGCACTCGTGCGCAAACCCAAACCATGGAATTGGCCATGCCGCGCGTCGCGGTAAGCGTTAAGCAGGTCGCGGAGCCGCCCACCTTTCCGGCGCGCCCGCGCGTTGGACTCAACCTGATGCTCGGTGCCTTAGTGGGGCTGGTCGTCGGTCTTGGTCTCGCCTTTTTCATCGAGTATTTGGATACCAGCGTAAAGACGATGGACGACGTGGAAAGTCTGCTCGGCGTCCCGGTTCTGGCCATCATTCCGCAAAATATCAAATTGTTGCACAAGGAAACGGGCGATACGCCGGACGCCGAAGCGTATCGAATTTTGCGCACCAACATTGAGTTCAATCGCCGAAATCCGGACGCAAACACCATTTCCATTGCCAGCGGCGGCCCCGGCGAAGGCAAGTCCACTACCATCGCGAATCTCGCCTTCATTTCCGCGCAAGGCGGTTACTCTACACTGATTGTCGATGCGGACCTGCGTCGCCCCGTCCAGCACACGTTTTTCGATCTCAGCAACGAGACTGGCCTAACGAACTATCTCACCACAGAAATTCCGCTGGAAGACGTCATCTTGCCCACCAGCATCGAAAATCTCTCCCTCTTGCCGAGCGGCGTCCTTCCCTCCGACGCGGTTGGCATTTTGAATTCGCAACGCATGTCGGACACGATCGCCGAGCTCAAAGCGCGCTACGACATCGTTTTCTTCGACTCGCCGCCCGTGCTCGGCGTGAGCGACGCTTCCGTTATCGCCAGCGAAGTGGACCAAACCGTAATCGTCGTTCAGCATCGCCGTTTTCCCCGTGCGATGTTGACCCGCGTCAAACAAGCTATTCTCGGCGTTGGCGGAACAATCCTCGGGGTCGTGCTCAACAATGTCGATCTTAAGCACGACCAGAACTACTACTACTACACCAATTACTACGGCTATTATCAGCCCCGCAACAAAGAACAGCGACGTGCTCGGACGTCGACCGCGGCCGTGAAGACTGCGCGGAATGGTTTTGAAGAGCCGGACGAATATTGATGCGGCGGGTTCTTCTAGTCTTTTTTTCGCTCTTCGCCTTTGCCGCTAGTGCATTCGCTCAGGCCACGCTCCGGCCGGGAGATCCGCTCGAAATAAAAGTCGGCGGAGTACCAAACGACGAACAACTCCAGGTGAACAACACCTACACCATCGACGCAACCGGCTCGGTCAACCTTCCCTACATTAATAAAGTAAAGGCGGAAGGCTTAACACCCGCGGAACTCTCCCGGGCCATCGAGGAAGCTTATCGCGCTAATAAAATTTACACGAACCCAAACATCACCATTTTGATGCAGCCCACCGCGCGCTACGTCAACGTTGGCGGTTCGGTCCGGAATCCTACACGAGTGCCCTTCACCGAAGACATGACGCTGCTCACGGCGATCAATGCCGCCGGCGGCTTCAATGATTTTGCCGATCAAAGACACGTCCGCCTTTTGCGCGGGAACGAAGCGAAAATCTACGACATCCGGCAATTCCGCCGAGACCCGTCACTGGATGTCAGGCTTCGGCCGGGCGATCGAATCGAAGTTCCACAGAGTTTTTTCTAACTTCGCAACCCCTGTTGGGGGGAAACTTACTGGTCCGCGGCGATGAGCTCGCGGTGGCGCCAGGCATAGGCGAGCCCAGAATAGATTGTTAGGGCCACCGTGATCCAAACGAGCACCGGTCCGGCCTCGTACCACGCCCGATACCACCATGTCGATCTTTCATCGGCGTACCGCAGCTCGCTTGCCGAAAGCAGGGCCAGAAAAAAAATTACTGTCACCACCTGCCACGACGTCTTCTGCTTGCCAAGCTGATCCGCCGGCAAGACCTGACCTTTTGCGCTCGCCATCATCCGCAAGCCGGTGATCAAAAAATCTCGCGCCACCACCGTCGTTGCGGCCCAGGCCGGAACAGCCTTGAGCGGGACCAATGAAATGAACGCGGCCGCCATCATGATTTTGTCGACCAACGGGTCCATTAACTTTCCGAAATTAGTCACCCGCTCATAACGGCGCGCGATTTCGCCATCGACGAAATCGGTCAATCCCGCGACCACAAAAATCACCAGCGCCCAGGTGCGCGCGTATTGCCACGAGGAGTTGAGCGCCGCGACAAAAATAACCGTCAACAGCAGGCGGCCGAGAGTTAGACGATTGGCCCAGTTCATTTCGCTGTAGCCGCCTCGCTGTGCGAGGCGTGTCGCTGAGCCGGCATTCTAAATTTCGGATGCTTCCAAATCGGGACCTTCCTTTTCAATTCATCAACGATCCATTTGCTCGCCTCAAAAGCCGCGCCGCGATGTTCCGCGGCCACCTGCAAGAAAAGCGACGCTTCGCCATTCCGCACAAAACCAACCCGATGATGAACAATGACTTTTTTCAGCCGAAACTTGCCGGCCGCTTTTTCTGCGACTGATCGTAGCTGATGCTCCGCCATGGTGTGGTGCGCTTCGTAGTCAATTCCCTCAATCTCGCGGCCCTCCTCGAGTTCCCGAACGACGCCAAAAAAATCGACAATGGCGCCGGCGCCTGTTTCTCCACTTTGGGCGGGAGCTTTCAACGACGCCTCGGTCAATAAGATTTCACAAACGGAATTTGCCATGCCTTCCAGTCACTCGTTACAATGCAGCCTGCGGCTCGTGTGCCGCGCCAACAAAGGAGACCTAAAATGAGCGCGAATCAATGTGATATTGGCCTCATCGGCCTGGCCGTGATGGGCGAAAACCTCGTCCTGAACATGGCGTCGAAAGGATTTTCCGTCGCCGTCTTCAATCGCACCGTTGAAGTCACCGAGAAATTCGCCGGCGGCCGCGCCAAAGGAAAAAGTATTCAGCCCACGAAAACGATGGAGGAATTTGTGGGGGCGCTCAAGCGCCCGCGCAAGGCGCAGATCATGGTCAAGGCGGGCGCGCCGGTCGATGCGGTCATCGGCCAGCTCACGCCGCTTTTCGAAAAAGGTGACGTCATTATCGACGGCGGGAATTCGCTTTTCACAGACACGCAACGACGATGCAAAGAACTCGAAGGAAAGGGAATTCACTTTGTCGGCATGGGCGTTTCCGGTGGCGAAGAAGGCGCGCTCAAAGGTCCGTCGCTCATGCCCGGTGGTTCCCGTGAATCCTGGGAAATCATTGCGCCGATTTACCGGAAGATCGCGGCCCAAGTGGACGGCGAGCCGTGCTGCCGGTACATGGGCCCGGACGGCGCCGGTCATTACGTCAAGATGGTGCACAACGGCATCGAGTACGGCGACATGCAGCTCATCTGTGAAGCCTACGCGATCATGAAGGACGTGCTCGGCTTGGAGGCGCCCGAGCTCGCCAAAATTTTCACCGAATGGAACAAAGGCGAGCTGGACAGCTATCTCATCGAGATCACGTCGCAAATTTTTCGCAAGATCGATCCCGATACCGGTAAACCACTTGTCGATGTTATCCTCGACAAAGCCGGGCAAAAGGGAACCGGCATGTGGACATTACAATCGGCCATCGCGCAAGCGGTCGTCATTTCGACGATCAACGCGGCCGTGGAAGCGCGCGTCATCTCCTCCCGCAAAGACGAACGGGTCACCTCTTCGAAAATTCTTCCGCAACCCAAGCCGAAGAAATTTCAAGGCGACCGCAAACAATTGACCGACGCCGTCCGCAACGCGCTCTACGCTTCCAAGATTGTTTCCTACGCCCAGGGAATGGAACTGCTCGGCGCCGCCAGCCACCAATACAATTGGAACTTGAACTTCGGCGACATCGCCACCATTTGGCGCGGCGGTTGCATCATTCGCGCCAAATTCCTCAATCGCATCGTCGAAGCCTACAAACGCGATTCAGGCCTGCATAATCTGCTGCTCGATCCCTATTTCACCGACATCATTGCAAAAAGTCAGGACAACTGGCGCGTTGCCGTCTCGACTGCGGTCCAGCATGGTGTTGCAGTTCCAGCTTTTTCTGCGTCGCTGGCTTACTTCGATAGTTACCGTTCGGCGCGTTTACCTTCCAACTTGTTGCAAGCGCAACGCGACTTCTTCGGCGCGCACACTTACGAACGTGTCGACAAGCCGGGGGTTTTTCACACCGAGTGGATGGAGTCCGATCAAAAACCGGCAGAAAGGCGAGCCGAGCCAAAAGAGCCTGCGCGACGTCACGCCGGCGAGTAGTTGTAGCCGTCGCCCTGTGGGCGACGTGCACGCTTCGCACAGCGAAGCGACTACAGCCTATCTAAAGTCGTGCGACTCGCTGCCGACGAGTTGCTCGTGCGACAGTGGTTTGATCTCGCGGGTTTTGATTAAAACCACATTGTCTGAATTCTGAACTTCGCCTTCGATAATCAAAAAAGATTCCTCGGTAATTAACAGACGAAACCGTTCAAACAGGTTTGGATCGACAATCGCATTTGCGACCCCGGTCTCGTCTTCGAGGCTGATAAAAACAAATCCTTTCGCCGTCCCGGGGCGCTGACGGCAAATCACGTTTCCCGCAATTTGAACAGTCGCGCCGTGACGCGCGTGAATGAGATCCGTCGCGCGCCAGATGTTCGGCAAACGCTCCCGTAGAAGTTTCATCGGATGCGGCCCGGTCGTCAGGTTCATCGTGTCATAATCGGCCTTCACCCGCTCCGGCATGGTCATCGGAAGCAAAGGTGAAACCGCGCGTTCAGCGTTCTCTACTGCCAGTCCGACGCCAGTGCGGCTCGCACCTCGGACCAAATCGTCATGCAGCGCTTCTTCAACTTTCCACATCGCGGCGCGACGATGATCGGCAAAACAATTGAGCGCGCCTAGTTCCGCCAGTGTGCGCAACTCTTCTTTTGAAAGCGGGACGCGCCCTTTGAAATCGTCAAGCGAACCAAATTGTCGATCTTCGCGCTGCCGCACGAGTTCGTCGCCGTGCTCCTGCCGCAATCCGTTCACCACACAAAATCCCAGTCGCACTCCCGCGCCTGCGGGATCATCAATCACCGCGCATCGCCATGTCGATCTTTGGACGCAAACCGGTTGAATCTTCAGTCCGTGGCGATTCGCATCTTTCACAATCGTCGCCGGCGTGTAAAAACCCATCGGCTGATTGTTGAGCAGGCTCGCGTAAAACTCCGGCGCGCGATGCACTTTTAAATACGCGCTCCCGTAAGCAAGAATGGCGAAACTGATCGCGTGCGATTCCGGAAATCCATAAAGCGCAAACGACGAGATCGATTGAATGATCTTGTCGATCTTGTCCGGCGGAACATTCTTCCGTTCCATCGCCGCGCGCAGTTTCACGCTCACTTTGTTCATCCGTTCCTCCGAGCGATGGAAACTGAGCGCGCGCCGCAATTCCTCCGCTTCGTCGCCGGAAAAATCGGCCATCACCATCGCGATCTTCAGCATTTGTTCCTGAAATAATGGAACTCCCAGCGTGCGACCGAGAACCGGCTCCAAGCGCGGATCAAAATATGTGACCGGTTCGCGCCCGGCACGACGCGCCAGATACGGATGCACCATGTCGCCCTGAATCGGTCCCGGCCGGATGATCGCGACTTCGATCACGACGTCGTAGAAACATTTCGGTTTCATCCGTGGCAGCGTTGCCATCTGCGCGCGGCTCTCGATTTGGAAAACGCCGATCGTGTCCGCGTTTTGCATGATCTCGAACGTCGCGGCGTCGTCTTTCGGAATGTGGGCCAGATCGAGCGGTCGCCCGCGTTCGCGGCACAACTCAAACGCATCCTGCATCACCGACATCATGCCGAGCCCGAGCAGATCGACTTTCACGATACCGAGGTCCTCGCAATCATCCTTGTCCCATTGCGCGACCACCCGGCCCGGCATCGACGCGTTTTCCAGCGGCACGAATGAGCTCAGCTTGTTCTGGCAGATGATCATTCCGCCGGAATGCTGGCCGAGATGGCGCGGCAATCCGTAGATCGCGCGATACAAATTGATGAACGCAGGCATGCGCGGGTGTTCTTTCGGCAAACCGGCCTGCTCGATTTGCGATTGCAGATCGAGGGTGTGCGGAAAATCGCCGTTGGCGAACAAATGCGAGAAGCGATCGAGAATGCTCGGCGAAAAATTCAGCGCTTTGCCGATCTCGCGCGCGGCGCTGCGTCCGCGATATGTGATCACGTTCGCGGTCATGGCCGCGCCGTGTTTGCGGTAACGCCGATAAATTTCCTGGATCACGCTTTCGCGCCGGTCGCCGCTGGGAAGATCGAGATCGATATCGGGCCAGCCTTTGCGGCTCTCGTTCAGAAACCGTTCGAAAACCAAATGATTACTCACCGGATCGACCGGCGTGATGCCGAGGCAATAACAAACCGCGCTATTCGCGGCGCTGCCGCGACCTTGCACCATGATGTTGTGCTCGCGACAGAAATTGACGATGTCCCAGACGATCAAAAAATATCCGGGAAAACCGAGCTTGATGATCAGCGCGAGTTCTTCTTCGAGCTGGCGTTTCACTTTGGCGCTGATTGCGGCGTAACGCTGTTGCGCGCCGAACCAGACGATCGTCCGCAAAAATGAGTCCATGCTGTGACCGTCGGGCACCGGGAACTCCGGGAATTCGTAACCGATATTTTCGAGTGAAAATGTCAGCCGCTCGGCCAGGCGCGCCGTGTTTTCGATCGCTTCCGGCAAATCGCGAAAAATTTCGCGCATTTCGCGATCGCTCTTCAAATGACGCTCGGCGTTTTGTGATAAAAGTTTTCCGGCGGCATCGAGATGAGTGTGCTCGCGAATGCAGGTGAAAACGTCGAGCACGTCACGCCCGTACGGTTTCGCGTACTGCACCCCGTTGGTCGCCAGGATCGACAATCGATTCGCGCGGGCAAGATCGACAAGTTGTTGGTTCACTCGTTCTTCGCCGCGAATAAAATGCCGCTGGATTTCGACGTAAACATTTTCGCGGCCGAAGGCGTTGATGAGAAACTGGATGCGATTCCTTGAACTGTAGGCGACGCTGCTAGCGTCGCGAGGGAAGCAAACTGCTTCCCCTACAAACACAACCAACCCCTTCGCGAACTGCGGCAGCTCATTCCATTGCACGGCGCATTTTCCTTTTTCGCTGCGCAGGTGCGCCTGGGTGAGTAGCTCGCAAAGATTTTTGTAACCGATGCGATTTTCGACCAGCACCGGCAGAATCGATCCGTCTTCCATGCTAAATTCGCAGCCGACGATTGGCCGCACGCTCTGTTCGCGCGCCGCGACGGAAAAGCGTTGCGCGCCGTAAACGCCGTTGCGATCGATGAGTGCCATCGACGGCATTTCCAGCTCAGCCGCGGTTTCAGCTAATTGCTCCGGAAACGATCCGCCGCGCAAAAAACTAAACGCGCTGCAAGCATGGAGTTCGACGTAGCTCATTAAGCGTTGAGAAGTTGAGGTCCGAGCCGGACTGGCATTGTTGAGTTGTTGAGACGTTCAGTCATAAACCCCATCGATCTTCCAAGTTCCTCCTGTCTCATGGCAGCGACACATACTTCCGTCGTCGATTTGCAGGTCCCACTCGGCGCGCGCCCACGATTTTTCGTCCCACCAATTTCCGGAAAGCAAATAAGGACCGCGTTGATCCTCGACTTTGCCGGCAATGTTGCCGCTCTGAAGATGTCGATGTTCCGCAGTAAAAATCGATGCAGCCGTCGCCGGCCGAAATCGTCGTAACGCTGCGCCTGGCGCGTTCTTCTTCTCTGCTGTGGAGGCAGTCGCCTCGGCTGCGAGGGTCCAGGCAAACGCGTCCATGCGAAATGCATCCGGCCGATGCGTTTCTTCCAAAACCGGCGTGCCGACGCGATCGCTGCCAAGCAACGCACTTAACCGCGCGAGCGTTTCATAAAGCTGCTGCGGATTACGGAGCGCTGTTTCAAATAATCCAAATTGCTGTGACGCGGGCCGGATCGGTTGCGCGGTCAGCGCGACCGCAATGATCGGATGCTCCGATTTAAAATTCTCCAGGTGGGTCTGGAGCATTCGAAAGAGAAGATCGACATCGTTGGTCGGCTGCGGAATTTTGAAAACGCGTTCGTAAACCTGCTTGTCCGCCACGGCGGATTCGTCTTGG
>DASYVQ010000103.1:0-18448 GCA_035936875.1 Chthoniobacterales bacterium | reverse complement strand
TGCGCCGGGCCGACGAGTTTGGAGCGCTCATCGGCGAATTCAACCACATGATCACTGGACTGCGCGAGAAAGAGCGATTGCGCCGGACGTTTGGCGTGCACGTGGGGCGCAAAGTCGCCGAGCAAATTCTGGCGCGCGATCCAGGAGTCGGCGGCACCGAGCAGGAAATCACGGTGATGTTCGTCGATATTCGTTCCTTCACTGCGCGGGCCGCGAATCTCAAACCGCATCAGGCGGTCGGCCTGCTCAATGAATTTTTGCAGGCGATGGTGGAAGTAATCGAAGGCGAGCACGGCGGCATGATCAACAAATTTTTAGGCGATGGTTTCATGGCGCTTTTTGGGGTCGGCAGTCAAAGTCACAGTCACCCCGACAAAGCGCTGGCCGCAGGGCGTTCTTTGCAGCGCCGGCTCGAGCGTCTCAATCTCGAACTCGGCCAACGCGGTGAAGCACCCATCACCATCGGCATCGGCATCAACACCGGCCCTGCCATTGTGGGAAGCATCGGCTCGCCGGAGCGAATGGAATTCACTGTCATCGGCAACACGGTGAACGTCGCCTCGCGCATCGAAGGTTTAAACAAAACCCTCGACACCACGTTGCTGATCAGCAAAGCAACGCGGGACGCTTTGCAACGGCCGGCTTCGTTGCGTGCCTTGCCACCGCAACCAGTGAAAGGCGTCGAGCAGCTGGTGGAAATTTTTACGCTCGCAAGCTGACGCTGCAATAGACGACGCCTAATCGCGCCATCTCGAAAACACGAACACCTCTTCGTGCTCGCGCAAGTCTACTGATTGCTTTTGGTCGAGCACGATCCGTTCGATTTCGACAGCATGGTTTCGGAGCAAGTAGGCTATCTGTTGGTGCCAATTGTTCAGGTACGCGAAAAGACGCCATCCGTGTTTGCTCTGAGGTGCCGGCGGTAATGGCGACGGCGGGTCCGGTTCCGCTGCGGGAAATCTTCCGACTAGGAAAACTTTCTGGCCGGATTTCAGCGTGGATTGGATATCCAACAAGACATCACGAATTGAATCGGGCTGCATCATCGCCTTCCTGGCTAGGTCCCACCGGTGTTGTTGGTGATCGACGATGTCCGGCACCGATTTCCACTTTGCTGCGCCATGATAATAACGCTGGAAAGTGATCGCGTGCGTAAAGCGCATCACAATTGCGAAGTCGCGCTTGTCGGCACGTTGAGCAACAGCCGCCGCAGCCAGATCGCAGTCCGTTCTCCTCAGACCCGACCATAGGTACGCGGTGGGAGCGATTACCGCGACCAGAGTAAAGATACCAAGCAGGCTCAAAACTCTCAGCCCGATATTTCTTTGCAATAATCCAGCGAAAGAATGGACAGACAGACTCGCTCCGGCGACGACCGGCAACAAGTGCCGCGAGCCCGGCACGCCCGAAGTCCATAGGAATGCGAAAGTCGTAATGGCAGCTACCCCGACCGCAACGAGGGAGAAAAGAATTCGATCACTTCGCGAACCTAAAGAATAAGCGAGGCGACGTGCTGCCCACGGAACAACAATGAGCGCTAAACCGCACGCGACAAAAACAAGCCACTCATACGAATGCGCCGTGTCTAAGACGCCATGCTCTTCGCGTTGCAGGGGCCATAGCTCGCGAGCCCTCAGCATGATTGGAGCGTAAGGAAGGAGAGATGCCGCGCCGATAACACCGATGGAAAAAATCACAGTCGCGCGTTGGAATTCGCGTCTTTTTATCGCGACAACAATCCCGGCGAGACAAATCCCGAATACGACGAAGGCGTTCAGGTAAAGTGATTGAACTGAAAGTAGCGCGGCGATCATGGCCAGGACAACCGTTCCGATTTGATTCGTCTCAAACGCCAGCTTCCAAATCAGGCCGAAAGTCAGGACGACGCAGATCATGCCCAGCCCGTACGGTCGCAACGAATCGCCGTCGCTAATCGTCATCGCTCGCGCCGCGAACATTGCCAGTGGCCAAAGTGGCGCCGACCATCTTCTGTCGATCCAACGGCAGGTCAGCCAGATCGCGCCGATGAGCGATATGCCGATTACAAATCCAAGAACGCGCAGAGCAAAATCGCTGCTGCCAAAACCCAGAGCCACCCAAAGCCGCAGGACAGCGGCAAACAGGACCGGAAACGGATTGAACACGAGTGCGATTTCAAATTCGTGAAGGCTTTGGGTAGTCGCGACATAGAGACTGTTGATTTCGTCCCGCCATAACGGTCCGGCGTGCAGAAGCAGCCTCGCATGCAAAAAAATGAGAAACAGCGTCAGCAAGATCGCCGCCGCGAATTCGCAGCGCTCGAGAACCGTTCTTTCCGATAAGAGACGCTTCATGCGAAGCGGGCACGAGCGGCCCCTAGAAATCCGAGAACCCAAATTGTCGCAGATAAGATCGATAAGATGCCGCCGTAGATTAGCCAGCCGGGACGATAAGTAAGAACGAGCTGGCCGCGCGATCCTGCTGGTACTTCGACAACCGGAAACAAGCCGCGGTACGAATTGACGCGAAGTTTCTGATTTCCAAGATGCGCCTCATAACCGCGAAAATACGGACGCGAAAAAGTCAGCAACGCCGGGCGGTCGCCGGTCGGTACATCGACATCGAGCTCGACGCGATTTCGCGAATCGTTGATTCGGGAAATCGTTGCGGAAGCAAATTGCTCGTTAGGCCGCGAATCGATTGATGTAACCGAGCGTGCGCGCGGGAACGCCGCGCCGGTGCGATGAAAAACACGGCCTTCTTCCGTCGAAGCCACAAGTTGCCACTCAGACTGTGGCTTTGGATCGACATCCGCCTCCCACGCGACCACGATCCCATCGACGCCAAGTTGTGCCAGCAACCCTTCCGGAGCCGCCTGCGACCAGAGTAAATATTCCGCCATGTGCGGATTGAACTCGCCGTGGATCGCGAAATCGAATTCGCGTGCGACTCCGGCAGGTCGAATTGGGCTGTAACCGTTAACGAAGCGCAAACCGGCCCACATCGACGTGCTACCCGGTCGAACAGTTTGACCGACTGCTCCGGATTTTTTCTCCACGCGATACGTATCTTCCGCCGGCGGATAAACGCTCAAATAAAGCCGCTCCGGATCCAGCGGCGCAGGCTCGAGCAAAGCTTGATCGAGATTGTACTTCGGCACGCCGCAATTTGGTGGAATGCAAAGATAAGTCGCGAGCAGCGCGACGAAGGTCACACAACTCGGCGTCCAAGCGCGCAGAGATTCGTCTCGCAAAGAGAATTCGGCGAAAGCCCAACTGCCGGTGATCACCAACAGAATCCAAACGAGCGGAAAAGCGTAAGGCCCGCCAAGATGCAAGATCGACATCGCGACGGCGCCTATGCCGACAAGGAGGAGTGCGGTGAGGCCGCGGACTTGTCGATCTTGTGCGAGATCATGACCCAATGCTTCTGCAGCGCAAAGCGCGAGAATAAGATGAAAGAAAGGCAACCATCGAAAGCTCCAGCGAAACACGCTCAGAGTCGGCAACATCGCGAGCAACAACACAAACAGGAGCAGGATTAGCTCCCATTTTATTCGCCTAACGAGTTCGCGGCCGCGGCCAACCAAGCCGGCGATCAGCGCGACTGGAGCAACGAGTCCACAAGCCAGCTCCGTGGCGGTATGCGGCAGATAACGCGTTAAAAAATCTGCCCAATTCACCGTCCAGCACGGCAAGATCAACCCAGGAAGCGCACTTGGCGGCAAAAGCCATTGCCAATGCGCATTCGCGTCCCGAATCGTCCGGGCCGAGCCGTGAACATAATCAACAATTGCCAGCCAAGCCGGCGCGGAAAGTCCAAGACCGAGGGCGACGCCGAAAAGCATCGGCAAGATCGACATGAAGTTTCGCGTTTGGCCTAACGATTTGATCGACAACCACGCGATTAACAGCGCCAGCATCACGACCGTGTAAGGAAATCCGCCGGTCACGACTAAACAGACAAACGGTGCCGACCAAAGAAATCGCCAGCGCGATCGTTGTCGATCAAGCGCGCGCTCCAGTCCCCACCAAGCCCACGGCAGCCAGGCGAAAGCGCCAAGCGCGCCGAACCAATCGCTCGTTCCCCAGCAAATGATCCAGCCGTTCAACGCTGCGATCAGTGCAACAAAGATCGACAATGGGAAAGACAAGGTCCTATCGCGCGCAAGCAGGAACGCGCCAGCGGCCAGAACAAAGAGATGCGTGATCGAAAGTGCGGCCGCCTGTTGCGAAAATGTCAGCGGAAATTTCCAAATGAGAATGACGGCTGCGTTTACGAAGATCGAAAAGGTTCCGTATTGAAATTCGCCGGCGAGATTACTGCATACCCACGAGTACGGACTGAGCAGCGGCCAATGACCTTCGCTCCAACTGCGCGCGACATCCGCAAACACGGGCAAGATCGACAATTCATAATCGTCGTTCCAAAAAACGAGTGGATCATGCCAAAGAAGAAGGAGACAAAAGAAGACGACGATTAATCCGGCCCATGTCGCTCCCAAAAAATTCAGCCAATGATTAACACGGGTTTTCACAGATGCAGAAAAACAAATCTGCTGATCTGTGTTTCATCTGTGTGCATCTGTGGCTAGAATTATTTCTTACAACACGACGGGTTTGCCTTCGGTCATGACGAGAACTTTGTTTTCGATGCCCTGAGCGCGCGCGGACTCGAGCAAACGCTCGAGCGGTTCTTCCAGCGGTTCGTAGCCAAGACGGAAACTGCCGTAGTGCATCGGCACCAGCGTTTTTGCGTCGAGCTCGGTGAAGGCACGAACTGCTTCTTCCGGGTTCATGTGCACTTCTCGCGCAAGCGGCGGATCGTACGCGCCAATCGGAAGCAATGCGACCTCGATCTTGTAGCGCTCACCGATTTCCTTGAAACCGGGAAAGTACGCGCTGTCGCCGCAGTGAAAAACTGTGCGTCCGTTCGCGGCGATAACGAATCCGCCGAAACCACGATGTCGATCCGCCAGAAAACGCGCGCCCCAATGATGACAAGGTGTCAGCGAAATCTTAAGCGGGCCGAGCTCGATCGTCTGCCATTCATCAAGCTCATGCACGATCTTGAAACCGAGACGGTGCACCAGGTTTCCCACGCCGACCGGAACCACGATTGGTTGATCGGCGGCAACATGACGCAAAGTACGCCGGTCGAGATGATCGAAATGCGCATGAGTGACGAGGACGAAATCAATTGATGGCAGATGATGAATGTGAAATCCGGGCTGCTTCAGTCGCTTGATCACTTTCAGCCACATCGACCAGATGGGATCGATCAGGACATTCACTTCGTGCGTTTGAACCAAAAAAGAGGCGTGACCAATCCAGGTGATGCAAATTTGGCCTTCTTCTACTTTTGGGAATAGCGGCCGCGCGCGCGCTCCGGAGCGTTTTGTGAACAGCGTCGGAATGAGCACGCTGGTGAGAAAGTTGCGCTTAGTCCAGTCGCTGCCGGGGCGCAACTTGACGCGCGTCGACCTTTTCGCGCCGTCCTGCGACGCCTGGCGGACTATCTTTTGTTTTCTCGAGAAAGGAATCGGCACGTCCGCGGAACCATATAAGCTTGCGCGGGTGAATCAAAACGTTTCCCGTCGATGAGCCAGGCGTTGGACATGATCGCGCTCAAGGCGGCGTTGCGGGCGGAAATGCGACAGCGTTTGCGCGCAACGTCGGCGGAAGATCTACAATCGCGCTCCCAGATAATTCGCGACCGCGTCCTGCACCTCAACGTCTGGAAGCAGGCAAAGAGCATTGTCTTCTTCTCTCCACTGCCGAACGAGCCGGATATTGCCTTGCTGGCGCAATTGGCAACCGCGAATGCGAAAACGGTTGCGACCATTCCATCGACCGTGCGAGTGGAAACGGACTTCGAGTTGTTGGAAAAACCGGATTTGATTTTTGTTCCCGGGCTCGCCTTCTCAAAAGACGGACATCGACTCGGCCGCGGCGCCGGTTTCTTCGACCGATTGCTGGCCGGCCGCGCCGCGCGGGCGTTCAAGATCGGAATTTGTTTTTCATTTCAACTCGTCGACGCCGTTCCGACCGAGCGCCACGACATCGAAATGGACATGATCGTGACCGATGAAGGCGTTCTATGATTTAACGGAACTGAAGCGCGCGAAGAAAAGTCGCAGCCGCAGTTGCCAATAGGGCGCGGGTAATTCACCCGGTAAGCAAGCGAAGACTCCATAACGCCTCTGGGAATTTTCTCGTGGATCTCGTTCGTCATCCAAGCTCTGGAAGCGTTGAAAGAGTGGATCGTCGCCAAAGAAAGCGTCCGGCCAGTTACGCTCCACAAATTTTCGCCAGGGAGTGTTTACGGGAAAGTCATGGACGAAAACTGCGCAAGGTTTTCCAGTGTGCAGAAGCTGCAAGGCAAGTTTGAGAGCACGAAAATCTTTTGGACCGTCGATCAAAACGGCGTCACCGGTTTGGAGTCGCTCCGGCAAAATTTCGCGCGAATCGCCGTAGAGAAGTTCAACGTTCGAGTATGGCTTCAGTTTCGCTTCCGCCGCGGCGGCATTCTCCGAGTGTCGATCAAACTCCACGCTGATGATTCGCGCATTTGGAAAACAGCGCGCGAGGGTGAGCGTGCTTTTGCCCCGCGCGCGGCCGGATTCCAGGATTTGCTTCGGTGCGTACGGACGGACCGCCGCGTAAAATAAAAACATTTCGCTTTCCCAAATTCCGCCAAATCCGGCTTCGGGCGGGATGTCTGCGATCGCAGTTCGATATTCCGGCAATAAATCTGTGGCCCGTTCCGAAACAGCAATCCGCGAAAGTGGCGGAGAAGCGCTGGGCTCAACCATGGGCTAATCATCGACAGTTTGTCTGCCCAAGCCACCACATTTACATTTAGGTCGATGCAAAATTTGCCGTTCGATCAGCGCGCTTGTTTCATCGCCGGCGCGGCCAAGTCCGGGACGACGCTGCTGGTTTCTCTGCTCGACAGTCATCCCGAGCTTTTAGTCATGCCGCAGGACACCGCCTATTTCGCCACCGTGCTGACGAAATACGGTTCGCGTGGGCGGCGGGCGCAGTTCGATTATCTGACCAAGGAATCGTGGACGAACGTGCTCTTTGGATTCCAAGCCAAACGCGGCAAGCAAGATTACGCCGGTTTTCCAAAGCAAGAATTTCTCGAAGCGTTCGAACGGACAGCGTTCGATCCGGCAAATGCGACCCGAGATTTGCTGGTTCTGATGATGGAATCGTACGCGAAGGTGATCGGCGTTCCGCTCGAGGGAGTGAAACGCTGGGTGGAAAAAACTCCGGCCAACCGCAACTGCGTGCCGCAGATTTTTGCGCGCTTTCCGCAGGCGAAACTTCTCGTAACGATGCGCGACCCGCGCGCGCTTCTGGGCGCGCAAATTGCGCTGGAAAAAACAAGAAAGACGCGGCGGTTCTCGGTCTATTACGTGGTCGCGCATTGGCGGACCGCGGCCGAACTGGCGAAGAAAATCCGAGATGGCGAAGTTCCGGGTTTGGTGGTGGGCTACGAAGACCTGGCGCTCGATCCGAAAACGTCGATGCAAAAAGTTTGCGATTATCTCGAGATCATCTTCGATCCGGAGATCGTTCTCAACCCGACAAAGGTGGGCCGCTCCTGGGCGGGAAACTCGGCCGCAGGCGTCAGTTTCTCCGAAATCAGCACCGAACCGGTGACGCGATGGCAGCGGGAGTTGAGTGACGACGAAATCGGCTGGGTTGAATGGCACTGCCGCGACCTGATGCCCGAGTTTGGCTATGAACCGCGACTGAGCCGGCGTGCGTTACGTTATTTCGTGAAACCGATTCGCGGCGAACAGCCGAAGGAGTTTTTGAAATCGCGCGCCTATTCATTGCGCGACCATTGGCTGAAACGTTAGATCAACATCTACGAGCGCGGTTCCCCAACGGGGATTGCAGGCGACACGCCTGCCGCTACAGTTCGGGATATGCGTTTTGCGAAAATTCTTGTTCCGCTTCTGTTGATTTGTTCGATGGCGACGGCCGCCGAGACGCGGTTGCCGTTCAAGACCGTTTTTAGGGGACAGGACCGATTCAATCGGCTGGTTTCGCAAGCGAAGAGCAATGATTGGAAATCGCTGCCGATTGGCGAACGGACGGCCACGGTCGGACAAGCGCTGCTTGGCACGCGTTACAAATCATTCACGCTCGAGATCGACAATCGGATCGAATCGCCCTCGGTAAATTTCAATGGACTAGATTGCTGGACGTTTTTCGAGACGTCGCTGGCATTCGCGCGCATGCTCAACGAACCGGATACGAACTGGACGCCGGAAACGCTCCTGCGCTACATCGAGGCCGACCGCTACCGTAGCGGCGTGTGCACGGGCGAATATCTCTCGCGCCTTCATTACCTGGAAGATTGGCTGTACGATAACGATCGCCGCGGCTTGGTGGAAGACCTGACAACAAGACTTGGCGGCGGCAGCGTGCCGCATTCAGCGCGCGAAATGACGCAGGGCTGGCGGCATTATCGCTATCTCGCCGCGAACAAATCGTTGCTCGGCCCGCTCGCGCAAATGGAGAACCGCGTTTCGTCCCGCCCGCTTTATCAAATCCCGAAAGGCCGCGTCGGCAAAATCGAATCGAAACTACAGAACGGCGACATCATCGGCATCGTTTCGCGCGATCGCGGCGGAATGTATTCGACGGCGCACGTTGGGCTCGCCTTGCGCACAGGCGACGGCATGTTGCATTTTATGCACGCGTCCTCGCCCGGAAATTACGGCAAGGTCGTCGTCGACAGCCGGCTTTCGCAGTATCTCTATCATTATCGCGGCGACAGCGGAATTCTGGTGGCGCGGCCGCTGAAGTAATTCGGACCGCTTAGGCGATTGCTTCTTAAGCCGAACTTCTGCCAAGATCGGCCTCTGACGAATGAAGATGTCGATCTTATCATTGTCGATCTTACTCTCGCTGGCGACAGCGGTTTCGGCTCTTGGTGAAACAAAGATCCGCGTCGGTCATTTTCCAAACGTCACGCACGTGCAGGCGTTGGTAGCCCATGCGCTTTCCCGTCAAGGCAAAGGCTGGTTCGAAGAAAAGCTCGGCCCTGGGACTAAGATCGAATGGTTCGTTTACAACGCGGGGCCGAGTGCAATGGAAGCCATCTTCGCGAACTCAATCGACCTCACTTACGTCGGTCCCAGTCCGGCAATTAACGCCTACGCAAAATCGCGCGGGGAAGAAATTCGAATCGTAGCCGGCGCAGCGAATGGCGGAGCGGCATTGGTTGTTCCAAATGACGGCTCGTTAAAGAGCGCCGCCGATTTTCGCGGAAAAAAAATTGCAACACCGCAACTTGGAAACACGCAGGACGTTTCATGCCGCGCGTGGCTGAGCGCGGGCGGACTCAAGATTACGCAACTAGGCGGCGACGCCCACGTGCTACCGACACAAAACGCCGATCAGCTCGGCGTTTTTAAACAGAAAAGGATTGATGCTGTTTGGACAGTGGAGCCATGGGTTTCGCGCTTGGAAATGGAAGCGAACGGTAAAGTTCTTGTCGAAGAAGCCGATTCGCCCACAACTGTGCTTGCATCGTCAGTAAGATTTCTGAATAGGAATCGAGATGTTGTGAAGAAATTCGTGGAGGCGCATCGAGCTTTGACCGATTGGATCGAAAAGAATCCGGCAGAAGCACAGAAATTGGTCATGGCCGAGTTAAAGGAAGAAACCAGAGGGCAAATCTCCGCGGAGCTGATTGCGCAAGCATGGAAGCGAATCGCGCTCACGAATGATGTCGGGCGTGAGGCGCTTGATAAATTTGTGGCGAATGCAAAAGCAGCCGGATTTTTGCGCGACGTGCCTGATCTTGGGCGTTTGATCGACAACCCCGAAACAATCGGGACGCCCAGTCATTAGATCGACTCAACAATGTCGCTGCAAGAAGAGCTGCAGGGTCCGCCGCCGGCGAAACTGATCGTGGACCATGTCTCAAAATGGTTTCGCCAAAAACGGCAGACCGTGCACGCGATCGACGATGTTTCATTCGAAGTCGCGGAAGGCGAATTCATCGTCATCGTCGGACCGAGCGGTTGCGGGAAATCGACGCTGCTCGATATCATCGCCGGTTTGGAAAAACCGGACCAAGGCCGCGTCCTGGCCGATAATCAACCGGTGCTTCATCCCGGACGGCACCGGCTGGTGATGTTTCAGGAATCGGCGCTCTTTCCGTGGCTGAACACTTTCGGCAACGTCATGTTCGGATTGAAATTGAAGCCGGGCCTGCGCAATTCCGAGCGGCGTGAGGTCGCGAAATTTTTCCTTCATCTGGTCGGCCTGGAAAAATTCATGGAAGCAAACGTGCACGAACTTTCCGGCGGCATGAAACAGCGCGTGGCGCTGGCGCGCGCGCTCGCGCCCAATCCGCGCATCCTGCTCATGGACGAACCTTTCGCCGCGCTCGACGCCATGACGCGCGAACAACTTTACGGAGATATCCAGCGCATCTGGCAGAAGCGCCGCAAGACAATCATTTTCGTCACCCACAATGTGCGTGAAGCGGCATGCCTGGCCGACCGGGTCATGATCATGTCGCCCACGCCGGGCCGCATCCGCGAAATTTTCGAAGTGACGCTGCCGCGGCCACGCGATTTTAACAGTATCGAGATCGCGCAGCAGGCATCTAAACTCACCGCTGCGTTGAAAGGATACGCCGCCGAGCGTGAAGTCACGACCAGCTCATGAGACGCAGTTTGCTCGCAATTTTATTTTTCGTAGCGCTGGTCGCGATTTGGACGGAGATCGTGCGCGCGCAAATTTGGTCGCCCATCCTGCTCCCTTCTCCGCGCAGCGTCGCTGAATATCTCACTGGCGCATTTCGCGACGGCACTTTGTTGCAAGCCACTGGCGTAACGTTGCGCCGTTTGCTCGTGGGTTATTTCATCGGACTCGCTATTGGTCTTCCGCTCGGGCTTCTCACCGCGTCGTCGAAATTCGTGGAAGACACGATCGGTGTGCTGGCGCTCGGCCTGCAAACATTGCCGAGTATCTGCTGGGTTCCATTAGCGCTGCTCTGGTTCGGCCAAACCGAAGGGGCGATGTTGTTTGTTGTCATCATGGGAACGGTGTGGTCGGTGGTGATCGCGACGGATACCGGTGTGCGCACAATTCCGCCGATCTATGCGCGGGCGGCGCGGACGATGGGTTCAACTTATTTTCACAAATGGACGCGAGTCATTTTGCCCGCGTCCCTTCCCTATTTGGTGAGCGGGATGAAACAAGGCTGGGCCTTTGCGTGGCGCTCGCTCATGGCCGCGGAAATTTACGTGACCATTCTGACCGGATTCGGTTTAGGACATTTGTTGCACTACGGGCGGGAATTAAACGCGATGGATCAGGTCATCGCCATCATGCTTGTGATCATCGTCATCGGTTTGCTCGCGGACAAAATTCTGTTCTCGCCGTGGGAACGCTTTTTACATCGGCGTTGGGGAACCGGAAGAACCTGAGCGAAAAAGCGACGCTTACGCCGACGATGTCGATGTTGGCGCTTCAATCGTGAAGGTTGCGCCTTTGCCCAGCCGTCCGCTCTGTGCGCAGCGCGATCTTAACGACTGGAACGAGGCCTCGGGAAGTTGTAGGAAGATACAACGTGATATTTCATGAGAGCTCTTTGCGTCGTAGAACATGGTAACGCTCCGAGCACGCGACTGCGTTTGCGCGATTGCCTCGATTACTACAAGCAGCTCGATGTCGATGTAACCGTCCTGCCGGCCCGTCGCTCCAGTATCGGCGAGCGCCTGCGTGTCTTGAAAGAGGCGGCACGGCACGACGTGGTCGTGCTGTTTAAGATGATTGGCTTTAATGAGCTTGAGCTGCGTCTGCTGCAACGCGCCAATCGACGAATCATTTTTGATTTCGACGACGCCGTAATGTTTCGCGAACAAAAGCATCGCCGGCCAGTGCGCGGAAAAAATTTCAAGAAATTTCTGCGGACACTTAACCACTGCTCTGCCGTCGTCGCCGGTAATGATTTCCTGGCCTGTTTCGCCGAAGCCAGCGGTCAGCGCGCGATCATCCTGCCGACCTCAATTGATCTGAGAAGATATCACTTAAAGCAGCATTCCGGCGGACGCGGCTTGGTCGTCGGCTGGCTCGGATTAAGCGATGGATTACCTTATTTGCGCCACATTCAGCCGGCGTTGCAGCAGCTGAGCGAGCGTTTCTCGGGTTTGAAGCTGAAAGTCATCTGCGACAAACCGCTTCAGCTGGACGGCGTGGTCGTGGAAAACGAACCATGGCGGCTGGAAACCGAGCAGGCCAATCTGGTCAGTTTCGACATCGGCATCATGCCGCTTTGGGACTCGGTTTGGACGCGCGGCAAATGCGGTTACAAGATCTTGCAATACATGGGCGTGGGAACAGCGGTGGTCGCATCCGATATCGGAGTGAACAGTCAGATTATCACTCACGGCGAAAACGGTTTCCTCGCCCGAACGCAAGACGACTGGGTCAAAACAATCAGCAGTTTAATTGAAAATGCCGAGCAACGGAGAACTTTCGGGATCCGGGGCCGCGAGCTGATCGAAAGGCGTTATTCGCTGGAAGGGTTCACCCGGGGTTACGTGAAGCTTCTGCGGGAAGTTGCACATGTTCCTGGCGAATTTCCATCCTCAACCGGCGGCGGCGCCCTGCGCCGCTGGAATTTCAGCAGCCGGGCCCGCGAACTTTCGGGTGGTGATGTCATCGTCATTTCGGTACCGAAGAGCGGACGCACTTGGGTGCGGACTTTTCTTTGCGCCTATTTTTGTAAACGCGCCGGACGACCGTTCACGCTCAGGCCGGACCGCTACCACGAGCCGGCCATTCCACGGCTAATTTTTTCGCACGACTTCGCCGAGCAAAGGATGAAAGGCAGACTGTGGGACCGCATTCGTGGGAAGTATCTCGTGCCCGCGCGAGAACTTGCTCGGGCCAGAATCATCCTGCTGGTGCGCGATCCCCGCGACGCTTTTGTCTCGCTTTACATGCAAATGGTCCATCGCGCACCCGAAACGCCGCAGCGCGTAAAAGAAAAAAATGTCGGCGACCTCTTGCGGGACCGGCGCTACGGAATCGTGTCGATCATCAAGACAATGAATAACTGGTTCACGGAATTCGGACAGCGGCAAAATTTCACGCTCCTTCACTACGAATCGCTCCGCGCTACGCCCGAGCAAAACTTCCGCGCTTTGCTCGCGACGCTCGGCGAAGATTCGCCCGATGCGGAAGCGTTCAAATACGCGCTCGAATTCTCGGATTTCGCCAACATGCAAAGATTGGAAGCAGCCGGCGTGTTCGATTCCAAAATCTTGCGCTCTCGCGACGTGCGTAATCCGGAGTCGTTCAAAGTACGGCGCGGCAAAGTCGGCGGCTATCGAGATTATCTGTCGCCGGAGGACCAGGCGTTCGCGGCGGACGCGCTGAAACATTTGGACGCGCGCTTCGGTTACACCGCCTAGCCACGCGCGAATGAAAGATCGACAACGTGCGCCCCTGCTTATCGTTGGCGCGCATCGTTCCGGAACGACAGCCACGGCCCGGGCGCTGGAACTTCTCGGACTCCAGATCGGGCAACATCTCGATAGCCATCGCGAACCTCGGCCGTTGCAAAAGTTGCACGAAGAATATCTTCGCCGCGTCGGCGCCGCCTGGCACAGCCCGGCGCCGTTTCTCGAATCGATCCACACGCCCGAAGGAAAACGCGATTGCACCGAAAACCTTCGGGCGAACGTGCGCCGCGATTTCGCCCGCATTTTTGGTTACAAAAACAATCCGAGAGGACTTTGGCTTCGCGCGCGGTTGAAATTCGGAGCACCGTGGGGTTGGAAAGAGCCACGCACGACACTTTTCGCTCCTTCGTGGCTCGAAATTTTTCCCAACGCGCGCATCGTTCATGTCGTTCGCGATCCTCTCGCCGCGGCGGAGAGCATTCGCGATCGCGAACTAAAGTTTCAAGCGGCTGGCGATCCGCCGGGCGGCAAAATCGATAATCTCGATTACTGCGTCGAACTTGTTCAGATCTACATCAAGGCAGGAGAACGTCTCGCGGCGTCTCCGAATTATCGCCGCGTTCGCTTCGAAGATATTCAGTCAAATCCGAGAAAAGTGCTCGAGCAGCTCGGGCATTTCTGCGGCCTACATTTTACACCACGACAACTGGCGAATGCCGCCGCCACCATCCGGCCAGAGCGCGTTAGATCGACATCGGCTTAGATCGACATCTTATTTCACGTGCATCGCGTCTTCCCAGCGGATCGCGGCCCGCAACAGTTCGGTCAACGAATCTACGCCGAATTTTTCCTTCGCCCGCGCGCAATACGCTTGCACGGTCTTTAAGCTGAGACGCAAATCTTCGGCAATTTGGGATGTAGTGCGGCCCTGGCCGAGCAGACGAAAAATCTCCAGTTCCCGATCGCTCAATCTTTCCACAGGCGACTTCGCCGCCGCTTTGCGCGAGCTCATCCTGCGCGCCATCAAGTTCACCACCCGGTCGCTCACATAAGTGTCGCCCTGGAGGACGCGTCGGATGGCAGTGAGCATACTTTTCGTGGTCTCACGCTTCATCACATAGCCGCGCGCGCCTGCGCGCAGCGCGCGCTCCGCGTACAACGCTTCGTCGTGCATCGATAACACAATCAGCGCCACGTTTGGGAATTTGCTCTCCAGATTCTTGACCAATTCCAATCCCGATTCGTTTTTTAGCGAGATGTCGATGAGAGCCACGTCGGGCTTCGTCTTTTCGATGCCGGCCCTCGCGCCGCCCGAATCCTCCGCTTCACCGCAAACGCTAAGATCATCCTGATGGTTAATCAGATTGGAAAGTCCTTCTCGAACGAGCGGATGATCATCGACCAGGAAAACGCGGCGTTTACGGGCAATCTCAGCGGATGTTTTGGTGTTCATAAAATGGGTTTCAATCAGCTTCCTCGGGGACGGTTAAATTACATGTAACAACTGTTCCGCCTGTTGGGTTGCGTTCAACAGCGAATTTTCCCCCGATCAAGGCCGCGCCATGAGCCATCAGTCGAAGACCGAGCCCCGGCGGCTCCGGAAGTTTCTCAGGAAATCCGACTCCGTCGTCAGCAATCGTTAGGTCGAGCTTATGACCGCGCTTCAAGAGGTGGATATCGATCTTGCGCGCCCCGGCATGCTTTACTGCGTTCATCGCTGCTTCTTGCGCAATGTGATAAAGCTGCGTTGCCGTGGTCGCGTCGCGTACGCGCATCGCATCGTCGCCATTAAAAGAACAAGCAACTCCGAATCGTTCCGAGATATTTTCAGCCAGACCATGCAAGGCCACACTCAGCCCGTCCGCATCCAATTCCGGTGAAAAGAAACCGCGCGCAAGATTGCGCGTCGCGTCGATTCCGTCCTCGATGTATCGGACCACTTTGTCCGCGTCGGCAACTTCCGCCGCAGAGCGCGCGGCCAATTTCTCTCGAAGCACTTGCGCGGCAAGCGCGGTGCCGGTGAGATGTTGACCGAGGCTGTCGTGTAAATTTTGACCGAGGCGGCGGCGCTCGCGGTCTGCGACAGTCGCGATTTCCTGGTCGAGGCGCTCACGCTCCGCGATTTCTCGCTGCAGGGCGGCCGTGCGTTCACGCACGCGTCGATCCAGTTCATCAAGCACGGTGCGCAACTTGGACAGGACTACGGTGAACGCCACGTAAGAAGCGAGGGCCATTGCTCCGTTCCAAACCCCCACAACTGGAATTCCCGCCGCCACATCGGATAGAATCCAAATCACTACGCTCAGCAGCGCGATCACCAAACCGACGATCAGACCGCCAAACCAGGTGGCCAGTGATATGGGCAAAAGATAAAAGAGCGATAGCGAACGCTCGTAGCCGGTCACATAATCGAGGTAGCCGACGATCCCCACTAAAATCAGGGATACGGCCGACATCGACCGGCGAGATAAAAATACCGAACTCGCGCGCGGTTTGGAAAGAAATGTTGTCGCGTGCTCTGTCGGCAAATTGTCGATGTAAGTTTGCATCATGGTTTCATACAACCCCGTCGAAAACGACCTAGTCTAGAAGCCAATCGCAGATCTGACAATTTGCACCCGCCGCCCACTCATCGTATTCTTAGGGACTAAGGGGGCGCACTGGCTTCGACTCGTTGTTGGAAGCGCAGGCGGCATGTCGAGGATGGTTCGTTGGCCTCGTTAAAATCCGGACCAAAAAAAATAAACGCAGATCACCAAGATCTCGCTCTCGCGGCTTAATTGACCGTGACGTTTGGAGCTGGACGCCTGCTACGGCGCCAAACGTGGACAGCAGGCTAATCGGACGGCGGGGTGACCGCGCCGGACGGTGAAGGAAATTCGTGGACGCTCGGGAGCCGGCAGTGTGCCGGTGCAACGTTCGGCTCCTTAAAACTTAGCACCGGATAAACATGTAGATGTTTGCGTGGAAAGCGACGAGGACAGGGGTTCAACTCCCCTCGCCTCCAGTTCGTTGCCTTTGAAGAGCTTAGACGACGCTAACGAGCATCGCTCGTTTCCACCGGCTTAGCCGGGCCGCTCTCCGCCCCGGGAACGAGATCGACGCGGATGATTGGGTCGTTAGGTTCCGCTACCGGCCCTTCCCAACGCAGAAACTCGGCCGGTGGTTTGGTCAGCCAGATTAACGTGTCGGGCACATGAACAAATAAGCCGGCGATCGCCCCGATTTTGGGATGAATGACGAAGCGATCGCCTTCCAGGAGGCGGTCCGACATCTTCATCTGATCGACGCCGACGTGCGATATTTGCACTGTAACGACCTTCGGTTTCGGTGTGAAACCAACTGCCTGAAGTTCGATCTGTTCTCCGCGGAGAAGCCGTGGCTGGAGATTCTGCAGCGCCAGCATAAAACCATAGCCAGCAAACGTCCGGCCAGCCTGCACGTCGATTTTCTCCGACCAATTCTTCAAGTCGTCCTTCTCACGTTTTTGCGCCGTGGCCGTTTGTGTTTTGAAGTCCACCGCGAAATGGCGCACGAGCTGCCCGCCTTTAAGCTCGCGCCACGACCATTCTTCCTGGATGAGCTCGGGCTTTTGTCGGAAGACTGCTTTCTCCTCGGTGCGATCTCCGCGCTCAAATTTGTAGGTGATCGTGATGTGCAGGCCCCCGTCATCGATCCATTGTGCGAACTCGCCATCAGCCAGCTTTTTTCCATTCGAATCCAGCAATGCTGGAAAGCCGTGGGCGGTCGCTTCAAATTCGGTCACTTCTACGGCCGGTGCAGACAATGGCCAAAGGAACGCCATGACGAACAATACTGGAACGCTTTTTCTCTTTATCTTCATTGGTTGATACAGCCGGGCTTTCTCCCCCAGACAGCTTGGCGGGAAAATGGCCGAGGCGATAGGCGTCCTCTATGTTCGAACTGGATTTGCCGTGCGCCACTGGGCACCCACACGGGGGTCGGCAAGGCTGCGGAGCATGTCCAACAATGCATGTCGATAGCTCCGGTACGGGAGCCGTTCTTCGGGAGTTGTTGGCAGGAGCTCCGAAGCGAGCTGGGGCAGTTCCGCATGCGGCAGCCCGGCGTGCTTGTGGTGCACGCCATGATAAGGCTCATGGAGCAGGGTGAACGCCACGAGTCGGCCGACCCAGCCCTGCGCCACAATGCTCCGGGTGGAGCTGTTCACCGTGCTGCCAGCCAGCCCGACGTGCTCGATGTACTTACGCCAGCTTTGCAGGTTCGCCGCCAAAATTGCAGGAACTAGATACATCCACAAAAAATATCCCCATGCGTGCCAATATGTGACTGCGGATATGATCCCGGTCCACACGACGACCATCAGGGCCAGCTCAGCCCAAATTCGCCGACGTAGCTCCTTGTTGCGAATCGGCGAACCGGTACGCAGGAAAGCGCGCAGGAACAGAAACGGCGTGAACAGCAAGCCGGCGGTGAGTTCGAGAAAGGCAGCGAGAACCCTGCCCCATCGTGGCATTCCAGGATGGACGAACGGCCAGAGTTCTTCGTCACGCTCGGCGGCCAGATGTGCGTGATGCGACTGATGCGCGGCGCGGTAGAGGCTGAAGCTCGTAAAGCTCATGACCGCGAGGATAATGCCATCCACCTGATTCAATCGGCGGTTCCGCGTGAGGAGGCCGTGGGACGCCTCGTGAAAACCGACCAAAGCCCCGTGGATGAGATGGCTGGCAACCAATACGAGCGGCACTGCCAGCCAGATCGATGATCCGCTATGTAAGATCGCAGCCAGCGCCATTTCGGTGAAAAAAAAGAGGACGATAACGACTTGGAAGGCCGAACGGCTCACCCAATGGGGCTTATCCGGCTCGATCGAGTCCTCTGTTGCTTTCATAGGATTGATCACAGACTGGTCATAAGCGCGTCGGTCCGGCTTTCGGGTGAGCGGCAAACGCCTGCCAGCACGGCTTGATATATGTGGCCCAGGTTCTGAATGTCATCAAGGGGAAACAGATTCCGCCGGAACAGCCATGCCACCTCCAG
>DASYVQ010000102.1:0-6583 GCA_035936875.1 Chthoniobacterales bacterium | reverse complement strand
TCACTTACATCAAGAACGTGAAGACGCCGATGATGTTTATTTTAGGCGAGGCCGATTTCCGGACGCCGCCTGGCGCCGGCGGCGAAGAAATGTTCCGCGCGCTCAAGTTCCGCAAAATTCCGACGGTGATGGTGCGTTTTCCAAATGAATCGCACGAGCTGTCGCGTTCCGGTCAACCGTGGCATCGGGTCGAACGGCTGCAAAATATTGTCGGCTGGTTCGATCACTGGCTGATGGGCGTGCCCAAACCGGAATACGAAGTCGCTCCGAAAGAAGAAGTATCGGTCAAGCATGAGAGTGCCGAGCAAAAGCCAGCCAAGCCGCCGAGATAAACGCCGCTGGTAGGGGCGGTTCACCGAACCGCCCGTGGGCTTGGATAACCGCAGCGACAGTCCGAGCCGGACAGGCATTGCTGCCTCTACAGTTCGCTTTCTTTTCTACGGGCTTTTCGGTTATCTTGAACCATGGCTTCGTCCTCACTCTGGCAACGGTTTCAGCAGTATTTCCTTCGCTACGACGACCTCGATTTTTCCATCGACATCAGCCGGATGAAATTTCCGGACGATTTCTTCGCCAAAATGCGGCCGAAGATCGACAAGGCGTTTGCGGCCATGCGCGAACTGGAAGCGGGCGCGATTGCCAACCCGGATGAAAAACGAATGGTCGGCCATTATTGGTTGCGGAATCCGGCGCTGGCCCCGAACGCGGAATTGCGGGCCGACATCGAGGAAACGAACAAACGGATCAAGAAATTCGCCACGGACGTGCATTCGGGAAAAATCGCAGCGGCGAATGGCGAGAAATTTGCCCATGTGTTGTTGATCGGGATTGGCGGTTCGGCGCTTGGGCCGCAATTCATTTCCGATGCGCTCGAGTCATCGGCTGATCCACTCAATATTTATTTTCTCGATAACACTGATCCTGATGGCTTCGATCGCGTCTTCGCTAAGATCGACAAGCACCTGGCTCACACGCTAACGATTGTTATTTCGAAATCCGGCGGCACAAAGGAAACGCGCAACGGCATGTTGGAAGCGGAAGCGAAATTCAAACAAGCTGGACTTCCATTTGGAAAACATGCCGTGGCCGTGACCGGAGTGGGAAGCGAGCTGGACAAGTATGCGGAAAAAAATGGATGGCTCACGCGCTTCCCAATGCACGACTGGGTCGGCGGCCGCACTTCGGTGATGAGCGCGGTCGGTCTTACCCCGATGGCACTTCAAGGTTTTAACATCGACAACTTCCTGGCTGGCGCGGCTGGGATGGACGAGCGGACGCGTGCAAACGATTTCGCGCAAAATGCGGCGATGCTGCTCGCCCTAATGTGGCACTACGCCGGGAACGGCCGCGGCGAAAAGGACATGGTGGTGCTGCCCTACAAAGACCGGCTGATGTTGTTCAGCAAATATTTGCAGCAACTGGTCATGGAGTCGTTAGGCAAGGAAAAGGATCTCGACGGAAATGTCGTCCATCAAGGCATCGCGGTTTATGGAAACAAAGGCTCGACCGATCAACACGCTTATGTGCAGCAGCTGCGCGACGGTATTCTGAATTTTTTCGTCACCTTCATTGAGGTCGGCAAAGATCGAGATGCTGGACGGTTCGAAGTGGAAAAGGGAGTTACGAGCGGCGATTATTTGCAAGGATTTCTTCGCGGAACGCGCGCGGCACTCTACGAAAGTGGACGCGAATCGATGACGGTGAACATTCCCGAGGTGAACGCATTTAACGTGGGCGCATTGATCGCGCTCTACGAACGCGCGGTCGGTTTCTATGGGTCGCTCGTGAACGTCAACGCGTATCATCAGCCCGGTGTGGAAGCCGGAAAAAAAGCGGCGACGAAATTATTGCAACTCCAGGGTCAGGTTCGCGAAAAACTTTCAAGCCGTGCCCAGAGCGCTGAGGAAATCGCGCGCTCAATCGACGCCGACCCCGAGGATGTGTTTCACGCTTTGCGGCATCTTGCGAGCAACGATTCGCACGTGCAGATTTCCAGAGGAGAGGAGCCGGCTGAAGACAAATTTTCGCTCTCGGAATAGCATCTGCTTAACTTCGCGCTGACCTATGGCCAAGGCGCCTGCTCACACTCAAAACGATTTGTTGAGCGTACCGTGGAACGACATCGTCCGGTTTGTACGCCAACTCGGCCACGACATCCGCAATAATTTGAACGCCGCCGAGCTGCAATCGGCATACATCGCGGAGTTGACCGACGACGCGGAGTTAAAAAACGAAATCAAAAGGTTGCGCGAAATGGTGGGAGAAATTGGCACCAGTCTGCAGCGACTCACGATTGGGCTCGGCCAAATCACTCCGAACTTCATCTCTTATCGGGCGGCCGATTTTGTGGAAGATGTGAAGCAAAAAGTGACGAAGGATTTATCGAACGATGCGGCCAAAGTGAATTGGGAGATGCAACTGGGCGAGGCGCAGTTGAACATCGATCCTCAACTATTGGAGCAAGCTTTCACCGAACTTTTTACGAACGCTTTTCAACACGAACGCAATACGCCGGGACTGATGGCGAAAGCGTACATCGACAAAGATCGGTTCGCGTTTGTACTGCACGAACCGAAAACGCGATTCGATTTATCCACCGCAAATTGGGGGCGCGAACCGCTGCGCACGGTCGGCCAGGGGCATTACGGCCTTGGACTGAACCGGGTGCGGGTCATTATCGAAACGCACGGTGGTGAATTTCGCGCTCAATACGATCCGGCGGCATCGGCTTTGGTTACGACAGTCACGCTGCCCTTGTATCACGAAGGAGGTTGAAGGCGATGACAGAGAGTCGCCGCATCCTGATCATTGACGACGAGCGGCCCATTCTGCTCACACTCGAAGCGTTGCTCGGCCGTCATGGTTATCAGACGGAAACGGCATCGACGGCGGCAGCTGGTCTGCGCGCGCTAAAAAATAAGCCGGCCTCGCTGGTCCTGCTCGATTTGCAATTGCCGGATGCGGAAGGATTGCAAATGCTCGATCAGATCAAGAGCGCGCATCCGGAAACGCAGGTCGTTATTTTGACGGCCCACGATACGTTGAGCAACGCCATCGAATCGATCAAGCGCGGCGCGTATCATTTCATCAGCAAACCATACGCTCCGGAGGAACTGCTTAGCCTGGTGGAGAAGGCGCTGGAAAAACAATCGCTGCTTCGCGAAACGGAAGAGTTGCGCCAAAAAACGCAACAACTGGAAAAGCGGCTGGAGATTGCGGAGACGAGGCTTACTCCAGTGTTCCAGAGCAAGGTGATGCAGGAAATCGAGGAGCTGGTCAACGCGATGGCGCCGTCAGAAGCCAATGTGCTCATCACCGGCGAGAGCGGCGTGGGCAAGGAAGTGATCGCCAACATCATCCATCATCGGAGCCGGCGCGCCGAGAAGCAGATGGTGAAGCTAAACTGCGCGGCGTTTCCGCAAACGATGATCGAGGGCGAATTGTTCGGTTACGTCAAAGGCGCGTTCACCGGCGCGATGAACGATTTTCCGGGAATGATTGCCGAGGCGAACGACAGCACTTTGTTCCTGGATGAAATCTCCGATATGCCGGCGGATTTGCAGACACGGTTTCTTCGAGTTCTGCAAGAACGCGAATACCGGCCGCTCGGCAGCACGCGCACGCTCAAGGCGAATTTCCGTCTGATTGCAGCGACGAACCGGCCGGTTGCCCAGGCGCTGGCGGAAAATCGTTTGCGCTCGGACCTGTATTATCGGCTAAACACGTTTCAGATCGAAGTGCCTCCGTTGCGAGAGCGGAAGCAGGACATTCCGCCGCTGGTCGCCTTTTTTGTAAAGCAATTCGCGCAACAGCTGGGAAAGCCGGAGCCAACGATCGGGCCTGATGCTTTCCAAAAATTGCTCGATTACGCCTGGCCAGGCAACGTTCGAGAATTGCAAAACGCGATCGAATACGCTGTGGTTCTGGCGCGACAAAACCTCGTCGGAGTGAAAGAGCTTCCCGCGGAAATCCAGCTGCCGGCTGCACTGCAACAAAGCGAGCGCGGCGTAGCGCCGCCGCAAGGTGTGCAAAGTCTCGATGACGTCGAGCGGCGCACGATTCTGGAGGCGCTCGCGCAATGTCACGGCAACAAGAAGAAAGCGGCGCAACTGCTCGGCATTCAGCGCCCGACGCTCTATAACAAGTTGAAGCGCTACGCCATCGAGCTATAACAAAGTCGGTTGCGTTGTAGAGGTGGCTGTGTCAGCCGCCTGTTTTTGAATAGGCGCTTGGCACAAGCGCCTCTACACCTTCGTTGGCGCTGAGAAAATCCCGAGCTAAGATCGATAATCACCATGTCGCGCCATTTGGAACAAGTTCTCGCGCATGCCGAAGATCAGCTTAGTCCCACCGGTCGGCAGCGACCCACTGACGTTCTCCCCATTTACAAAAAGTTCCTTAAAATCGAGGAACATCGCCTGCGCTTGAAGCACCAGGCTGGTGGCGGTGGCCGGGAAATCTGCGCACGCCGGGTCGATCTTGTCGATGTTCTCTTGCGCCATGTTTTTGCGGCAGGCGCCGCCGCCGTGCGCGGGTCCAGCGATCTCGTCGAAAGTCCGCTGGCGCTCATCGCGCTCGGTGGATATGGACGGGGCGAGCTCAATCCATCCAGCGATGTCGATGTGATGCTGCTGCACGGCGGGACCGCCGGTAAAATTTCGCAGTATATCGAAGAGATGGCGGAGCAAATTCTCTATTTACTCTGGGACATCGGATTCAAAGTCGGACATTCCACTCGCTCAATTAAAGAAGCGATCGCGCAGGCTAATCGCGACATGCTAACAAAGACCGCGCTGCTCGAGTCGCGTTATCTGGCGGGCGATCCGGCGCTGGCGCACGAATTTCGAGAGCAATTTCGTTTGAAATGCGTGGCTGGATGCGAGCGCGAGTACGTCGAGCTGCGCATGCAGGACCAGGCGGCACGCCACAGCAAGTTTGGCGACAGCGTTTACATGCAGGAGCCCCATCTGAAGAATGGCTGCGGCGGCCTGCGCGATTATCAAAATCTACTCTGGATGTCGTACTTTCGAGAAGGCGCTCTCACCACGACACATCTGGTCGGAAAAGATTGGTTGAGTGAGTCCGATCAAAAGCGCATCGAGACAGCCTACGATTTTCTTCTCCGCGTTCGCACGGACTTACACTACGCCACCGGCCGCGCCACCGATGTGCTGCATCTCAACGTGCAGGAACAAATCGCCAAGCGTCTGAATTATTCGCAAAGACCGGGGCAACTTCGCAGCGAAGCGCTCATGCGCGATTACTATGAGCATACGCGAAATATCTTCCGCGTGACCGAGCGGATCACGGAGCAACTTGCCAGTGGCTACGCCACTAGTCGCACGCGCACGCTGTTTAGCTTTCTGCCGTTGCGCCGAGGTTCCGAGACACGCGTGGAATCGTTTTTCGTGCGCAACCGTCAACTTTACCCCGACCGTCGTGAACTTTTTAAGGACGACCCCGCGCAGATGATGCGCGCCTTTCAAATTGCGCAGGAACACGATGTCGATCTTAGCCCCGACTTATCGGATTCGCTTACCCGGAATTTGGGACAGATCACGCGTACTTATCAGTACGCCAAGGCGCCGCGCGAAATGTTCAAAAACATTTTGTCCAGAAAAGGCAAGGTCGGGCGCGTTCTTCGCCTGATGCATCGAGTGGATTTTCTCGGACGCTATGTTCCGGAGTTCGGCCAACTCACCTGTCTCGTGCAACATGAGTTTTTCCATCGCTATACCGCAGATGAGCACACCCTGCTTTGCATCGACAAGCTGGATGCTCTGGCCCAGACGGAGAACGTGAAGCTCACTGCCTATCGCGGACTTTTCGAAAAGCTTGAAGACCCTTTTGTTCTCTATCTGGCGTTGCTCCTGCATGACACCGGAAGGGCGGTCGGCGCCCGGCCTCATTCCGAAGCGAGCGCCGTCTTTGCCCAGCGCGTCGCCAACCGCTTGCAACTCTCGCCCGAACAGCGCAAGTCGCTCATTCTTCTGGTGGACCATCACGTCACTCTCTCCAACATGGCGCAGCAACGGAACCTGGACGATCCGGCGACCGTGGTCGAATTCGCCAACGTGGTGAAGCAGCAAAAGATCTTGAATGCGCTCATGCTCTTAACTTTGGCTGATGGCCAGGGCACCGGCGGGCAAAGTTGGTCGGACTGGAAAGAGTCGCTCGTTTGGCAACTCTTTGAAGCTACTTCGCAATATCTCGCCGACCAAAAGTCGTACTACGAACGGAACAAGATTGAGCGCGAAACTTTGCAAGCCGCGGTCGCAGCCAAACTCCCCACCGATTACGCGGATGAAATTGAAGCGCACTTCGATTTCATGCCGGACAATTACTTTCGCGCTTCGGAAGTTCCGGACATCGTCAAACATCTCAAGCTTTTTCGCTCATTTCTGGCGAACGCTTCCGCTCACAACGACCGACCGCTCGTACCGGCGATCAGTTGGGAAGCGTTGCCGGAGCAGGGCCATACCACCGCTTCCGTTTGCACGTGGGACCGTCAACAACTGTTGGCAAAAATTGCCGGATCATTTTCCATCGTGCCACTCAACATTTTGAGCGCCGACATTTTCAC
>DASYVQ010000101.1:0-8148 GCA_035936875.1 Chthoniobacterales bacterium | reverse complement strand
GTACGAAATCGGCCAATCGACGGTGTAGACGATTATTGGCGTTAGACCGTGATGTATCGGATCGACAATCGCCGAGTGAAAACAAAGCACGACCAGAGCAAGATGGAGAATAGCAACAACAATTGAAGTGATCTTCATTTGGCTTTGTTATGCCGATTTCAGAATGTGTTTGATGCCGCGAATGGGGATGACGACCCAGTCGGGGCGGTTGTTGAGTTCGTAGCCAATTTCGTAAACAGCTTTGTCGAGCAGGTAAGCTTCGAGGAGCACCTGTAAGTCGTCGGCGTTTTGCGGGACGAAAATGGCGCCGGCTGTCGTCTTCAAATAACTTTGCAGAAAGACACTGCTCATCTGGCGATACCAGAGATCTGCCCAGCGTTCGAGGAACGGTACGTCTTCGGTGCGCATGGCCGGCTGCCACAGCGCGCTGTAAGCAGCGTATTGAAACGAGCGCATCATGCCGGCGACATCGCGCAGAGCAGAGCGTTTCAATTTGCGCTCGCTTAAGGCGCGGGCCGGTTCGCCTTCGAAATCGAGAATGACGAAATCTTTTCCAGTGTAAAGGACCTGGCCGAGATGATAATCGCCGTGAATCCGGATCTTGGCGGCGTTGGATTTGCGATCGAGCAGGCGTTTTTCGCGCGCGAGAATCTCTTTCTCTGCGCCGAGAACGTCTTTCGCTTCTTCCCGGAGTGCGTCGGGCACGTCCTGCAATTTCTTTTTCAACAAATCGAAATTCCGCCGTAACAAGGCGCGCATGTTTTGATACGCGGAGCGTTGGGCCATGGCGTTGAACGGGTCCGGCGCGAAGGCGGGATCATCACTGGTGGAAGCGAGCGCGAGATGTAATTCACCAGTGCGTTGCGCAAGCAACGCGGCTTTCTCGGAATAAATGCCGCCAATCAGTTCTTCGAGAAGCGCGCCGGGCGCGGCTTGATTTTGGAGATCGGCTTTGCGGCCGAGGACACGTTCGTAATAACGACCGACCGAATCGAGCGTGAGCGTCCAGGCATCGCGCTCACTGGTGATCGCGTTTTGCAAAAGACAAACGACGGTTGGTTCGGCTTTGCCACGGCGATATTCCACCGCGCCATGAAATGCCGGGACATTCGCGAAACTGGCGCGGTCAGTCAGAAATCGAGTGATCTCGACGTCCGGATTTACGCCGTCCTCGAGTTTCCGATAAAGCTTAAGGAAGAATTTGTTTTCGAAGAGCATTGACGAATTGCTCTGTTCTCCGGTGAGCACATTCGAGTTGGGAATTTTCCCGACATTTTGAACAAGCGCCGGGCTAACCGTGCCGATGAGGTTCCCGTTTTTTCCGCTGGCAGATTGTCGATCTAACATGAGCCGGAAAAGATTTTCGCGAAAAGCGGCGTCCCAGACAGCGTCGAACAGAACTGCTTCGTCAGCGCCAGTAAAACGCGCAATGACGGCGTGCGGCGCAGAGTGAGAAAGGGCGCGGGCTACTTCGCCGGACAGAATCTTGACCGGAAGCGCATACGTTTCGTTGGGGCCATCTAGGTAACTGACCTCTACGAACCAAAACTGCGCGGCGTCCGGTTCCGATGAAATGGCCGAATGTTCAACGACGCGCATGTAGCGAAGAGTCCTCGCTTTCGCACCGAACCATCGACAACTGCGGATGTAATCGGGGAGAATCTCCCGTTCGAGACGCGCGCGCTGCCCATCGGCGACCAGAGCATGCAAATCTGCCGGCGCGTTCAAGATTGGAATGACGCGCTTTTTTTCCAAGCGCCGGTGCTCACTCTGCGGTTGAAGAGCGAACCAATAATGCGCGTGCGGGCTGAGCGTAATGACGTAAGGCAATTTTTTTATCGAAGGGAACGGGTTGCGACTGAAAACTTCAATCGGCACGCAACCGACGAAAGGCGACAAATCAAGTTCAACCGATTGGGCGAAGCGGGAAAGGTTCACAACCACGACGACGGTTTCGTTTTCGAAGCGGCGAAGGAACGCAAGCACCTTGGCGTTGTCGGGATAAAGAAATTCCAGTGTGCCGCGCGAGAAGGCCTTGAAGTTCTTTCGCGTCGCGATCACACGGCGCATCCACCAAAGCAACGAGGACAAATTTTTCTGCTGGTTCTCGACGTTGACCGCTTCGTAGTGGTACTCGGGGTCGATGATGATCGGGAGATGAAGCTGTTGTGGATTCGATTTGGAAAAACCTGCGTTCCGATCCGGACTCCATTGCATGGGCGTGCGGCAGCCGTTGCGATCGCCGAGATAAATGTTGTCGCCCATGCCGATTTCATCGCCGTAATAAATGATCGGTGCGCCGGGCATGGAGAAGAGCATGGTGTTGAGCAATTCCATTTTGCGCCGGCTGTTGGCGAGCAGCGGAGCGAGCCGGCGACGAATGCCGAGGTTGATGCGCGCGTGCGGATCGTTGGCATAAACGCGCCACATGTAATCGCGCTCTTCGTCCGTGACCATTTCGAGAGTCAGCTCGTCGTGGTTGCGGAGGAACATGGCCCACTGGCAATTTTCGGGAATCGGCGGCGTCTGATCGAGAATGTCGATGATCGGGAAGCGATCCTCCATTTGCAGGGCCATGAACATGCGGGGCATGAGCGGGAAATGGAAACTCATGTGCGACTCATCACCCTTGCCAAAATAAGCGACCGCGTCCTCCGGCCACTGGTTCGCTTCCGCGAGAAGCATGCGCCCCGGAAATTTTTCATCGACGTGCGCGCGCAGGTTCCGGAGGAAGTCGTGCGTCTCGGGCAAATTCTCGCAACTGGTTCCTTCGCGCTCATAAAGATACGGGACAGCATCGAGACGCAGACCGTCTACGCCCATGTTCAGCCAAAAATCGCAAACCTTTTCCACCGCTTCGTGGACGGCGGGATTGTCGAAGTTGAGATCGGGCTGATGCGAATAGAAGCGGTGCCAGTAATACGCTTTCGCCACCGGGTCCCACGCCCAGTTCGAAGTTTCGAAGTCTTTAAAGATAATCCGCGCGTCCTTGTATTTTTCCGGCGTGTCGCTCCAGACGTAGAACTCGCGCTCGGGCGAACCGGGCGGCGATTTTCTCGATTTTTGGAACCACGGATTTTGATCGGACGTGTGGTTGATCACCAGCTCGGTGATGACACGCAGCCCACGCTCGTGGGCCGCGTCTAGAAAAGCGCGGAAATCGTCGAGCGTTCCGAAGTTCGGATTCACGTCGAGATAATCTGCGATGTCGTAGCCGTCATCGCGCAAGGGCGAAGGATAAAATGGCAGCAACCAAACGGCGGTAATGCCGAGCTCCTGCAGATAATCGAGTTTCTCGATCAGTCCCCGAAAATCGCCGATGCCGTCGTCGTCGCTGTCGTGAAAGGTCTTGACGTGCAGCTCGTAAATGACGGCGTCTTTGTACCAGAGTGGATCGAGAACTGTTTCGCCCGGTGGCTGGACCATGACGCTAACTCTTGGCGCACAAACAGCCGCCCGGCAAGTTGTCGATGTACGCCCTCCCCCTGCTGGATTAAACGACAACGGCCTCGCATCCCGTTGATCTCGCGGGATACGAGGCCGGTTAAGCCGCGAATTAGTTGTGAAGCCCGGTTATCGGCTGAGCTATTTTTGCGATAGCAAACTGCTTTGACTGGCAATGCATTGCCACTTGCCGCCGCGATTCATCCAGGTGTCGGTAAAGCGATAGGTGCGGTCAAATGCCTTGCGGTCTTTGCCGGTACCTTTCTCCCGCGCCGTGCCGATCACGACCGCAACATCGTTGCCGTATCGGTGGACATCGAGTTTCTCGTTCCTGGTCGACGTGTAGGTGTCTTTGTCACTTTTCATTTCGCCTAACAGCCCGCGATGGCTCTGAACCTTGCCTTTCGAGCTAACACCGATGAAATCGTTCGCCACCATCGATTCAATGCTCGCGATGTCGTGTTTTGCGATTGCGGCCTCCCAGCGGTTCTCATTGTCCTTCAGAGTCGCTTCGACACTCATGTTTTTTGCCGGCTTGGTGGCCATGGCAGGAGCAGCAGCCGGCGAGGCAGCCTTTGCAGCCGCTGGAGCAGTCGCCTTTTTCACTTCCACGGGGGACGCAGCCCGTTCAGCGGCAGCGGCGGGAGATTTTTCTGCTGCGGGGACCGCAGTGGCTGCTTCGGTCGCGGCCGCCGCGGGACTTTCTTCGACGGTAGCCGAAGCTTTTTCTTCGGTGGCGGGGGAGGGTGATTCTTCCTGCGCACCGGCTGAAGCGATGAAGCTTAAAGCAGCTACTGCGACAAATGAGATGATCGATTTCATTGAGTTTCCTTTTCTAGGTTTTTGGCTTGAACGCGGCCGCCTCAAAACCCAATTTCCCCACTCCCGGCGGCCATCGAGCGCACACTGCGCGCCGATTTCACGTTGCTGGGGAAATCGTATTTGGGCAGCCGTTCCTCGGTCAAGGTTTATTGCGACCGAAAGACGGCCATTATTTCAGCGTTAAAACCGTTGGACGACCTCCGTAGACCGGACCAAACCTTGGAAGTGGCTAACCTTTGCCGCACAAATCGCGCGGTGCAATCACGCCTTTTAGAATCCTGGCAAGATCGACACATTTATCGGTACGGTTTAGCAAAAATAAAAGCGGTCTCGCTTCCCTGGCCGCTTTGAAACTGATGACCGGGACGTGCCAGACCTAGGACCTGGCTCGCAACGCATTGCCACTGACCGTTGCGCTCCACCCAGGTGTCAGTAAAACGAAACGTGCGATCGAATGGCTCGCCACCCTTGGTCGTGCCTTTTTCACGCGCGGCCCCGATGACGACAGCCACGTTCGCACCATAACTGTGCACGGCTAGCTTTTCGTTCACGGCAGACTTATACGTGTCCTTATCCCTCTTCATTTCCGAGATGATAGCGGACTTGCCCATTACTTTTCCGTCCCTATAAACACCGGCGAAATCGTTAGCGACCAGTGATTGAGCAACCGAAGGGTTATGGGCGGCATAAGAAGCTTCCCAGCGGTTTTCGTTGTCCTTTAACGCGGATTCCACGCTCATTTTCTTTGCCGGTTTGGCAACAGCGGGCGAAGCCGACTTTTGGGCGGTGGTTGCGGATGTTGCCGCTTTCTTTTCCGTAGCGGGTGCGGCCGCTTTTTCCTTTGGTGCGGTTGGTTTGGTTTCTGGAGCCACTGCTGCTGCAGGTGTCTCCTCTACTGTCGCGGACGCCGGTTGTTCTTCCGTCGCGGGGGAGGGTGATTCTTCCTGCGCAACTGCTGAAGCGATGAAGCTTAAAGCAGTAACTGCGACAAATGAGATGATCGATTTCATTTTCAGTTTCCTTTTCTAGGTGTTTGGCTTGAACGCGGCTGTCACAAAACCCTTCCCCCATTCTGGCAGCCATCGAGCGCACAATTACGCTCCGATCTGGCGTGGTACATGAAATCGTATTGGGACGCCTATGCCCGGGTCAAGGCTTATCGGGGACTGAAACAACGGCCCCGAGTGTTAAAAGCATTGGACGATAATGGTCGACGGCGCTAAAACTTGGGAATGTCGTCTGCGGCCGATCCAAAACTCGAAGCCGGTGTTTCCGCAGGGGTCGAGACGGAGCGTAACCGCCCTCCGTTTAGCGGCACCGTAGAGCTCGAGCCGGGCGCGCCGAGCGATGCCGAGTTGATGTTGGGAATCCAGGCGGAAGAACCGGAAGCGCTTTCTCAGCTTTATGACCGTTATAATGGAATCATGAAAGCGCTCATTCTGCGTGTCATCCATAACGACGCCGAGGCCGACGATCTTCTCCAGGAAGTTTTTATGGAAATTTGGAACCAGGCGAAGAATTTCTCCGCCAAAAAAGGCAAACCTCTCGGTTGGATGGTTACCCTGGCCCGGCGGCGGGCCATTGACGGCCTACGCAAGAAACAAGCATATCTTCGCGCAGAAGCCCGCTTACAGATCGAAACCGAGCAACAGCCTGGTGCCTGGGTGGAGAACGTGACCGAGAAGGAAATTCGCTCGGGCGACGCCCGTTTGCTCATGGCCAAAGTGATCAAATCCCTCCCGGAGGCCCAGCAGGAGGCCATCGAACTTGCATTTTTTCAGGGGATGAGCCAGCGCGAAATCGCCGCAAATACGAATACACCATTGGGAACCGTAAAAACCCGCCTTGAATTAGGGCTAAAGAAAATCTATGACGGCTTGAAGGAGTTGAGAGATGAATTTTGAAGAATTCCAAAATCAGGCACGCCTGTACGTGATTGGCGCACTTGAACCCGATGAGTTGACCGAGTTCGAAGCGGCACGAAAAGAATTTGGAACCAAGGCCGAGGACTTCATTACCGAATGCTACGCATTGCACGAAGCGTTCGCTCTCAGCCTTCGGCCAGCAAAATCATCCGCCGCTTTAAAAGAACGGCTCATGTCGATGGTGCGAGAGCGAAAGCAGAGTCAATCTGAGTCGGCCGGGCCGTAGCCGCTTATCTCTCGCAGAATAAATTCCTGGAGAAAGCCGTAGAAATTTATCTGAAACAAACTTAGATCCCGGCGCGAACCGACAGGCGAACGATCATGATCGCATAACTCGCCGTCAGTGAAGTTGCACTTGGCGGCGATCGCCAGCCGTGCCTGATTAAGTGCGCTCAGCCAGGCGTCGGCATGCTCTTTGGGAATACGCAGCGTGCAATTGGTGAAGGACTTTTCCTCGCCATTTAATTGGGCCAGGTCCGCGGCCACGGTTTCGGTGGCGCTGTGAAAAAGACGGCGTAACTCAGGTTCGACATAAAGTTTCCACTCCTTACAAATCTCCTTTTCACTCGGACCGGCCGGCGGACTAAACAATCGTTGCTCCGCCGCCGGCGTGCCCTCGGGATTCGCGCCTGCCGGAATCTGGCGCAAAAGTTCCGCCAGGAACGGATCGAGATCGAAGATTTCCAGCGCGTCGCCGTGACGACAAATTTCCATATCAGCCAATTTTCTCGATCGTGGCGAGGAGCAGATAGCCGTGGAGCTGTTGCACATACAGTTCGGCCCGCTCGCCCAGCCCGCTCCATAAAATCGAGCGACCTTTATGATGCACTTCCAACATGTGGCGCTCGGCTTTCTCGCGCGGATAACCAAACACCCGCTGGAAAACCATCGTCACATAAGTCATGAGGTTCACCGGATCGTTGTGCACGACCACCTGCCACGGAACGTCCAACTCCTCTTTGCCCCGCGTTTCTTTTTCCACCGCGGGATTTTCCACTGTGGGCGGGGTGGCCGTCTCATCTAAAACGCGCAACGAGCTTACCGCTTGTTCGCTTTGCGCTATCGCCACGCCCTCGCCATGTGGCCGCCGGCTCATGGCTCTACGCTAACATTTTTCCGCCTGATGTTCAATTAGGAGCCGGCTGCGGCTTTCTCGAGAATCCTTCGCTGCGCCGTCTCCATTTTGCGCGCCTCGACTTCGCTTCGATCGTCAAAGCCGTGCAAGTGCAGCAACCCATGCACGACGTACAAGTTCAACTCCCGCGCGAGCGAGTTTTCAAATCGCCGAGCGTGACGACGAGCAGTCTCCGCGCCGATGCAAATTTCGCCGTGTCGAAATGTGATCACATCGGTCGGCCCTCGCTCATTGAGAAATTGCCGATTTAAAGACGCCATGCGTCGATCAGACACGATCAAAACTGAAACTCCGGCAAGCTTCTTCAGCTCCGTTGAATCACGCTGAATTTGCAAACAGAGCTGCAGCGCGCTCTCGGCATATTTTTGCAGATCGGCAACGTCGACCTTAACAACGCGTTGGAGATTGCGTACCCTGATCGCCGGCGCTGCGGCGGATTTGTCTCCGCGTGTCATAAGGGGTGATTGTCGATCTTAGATGCGCCCGTTTGGTTCAGAGACTTGAGAAGGGCATAAATAATTTCCAGCCGCGGCGTTTGCGCTCCCGCGGCGGCGGCGCGGCGCAGCGGCTCACCCCAAATCGCTTCGACCTCGAGCGGCCGGCCGGCCTCCCAATCCTGCAACGTCGAGGGTTTGTAAGCGCCCATCGCTTCCGTGCGACGAATTTGTTCAGCCGCCGCATCGGACGGCAAGGCATGTCCACATTTGTTCGCGGCAGAAATGATTTCGTCCATCAAGGCAAGCGTCACACGACGCAAAGCTTCGTCGGCGAGGATCGACGACGTATCCACGCCGCCAGCTAAGATCGACAACCCGTTGAACG
>DASYVQ010000100.1:0-6899 GCA_035936875.1 Chthoniobacterales bacterium | reverse complement strand
GCCGAAAATTTCTTCCGCTCGCCTACCGCTTTGCGATTGCCAATCTCTTCGTCTTTTTCCTGCTCATGCGCGCCGTGCCGTCGGAGTGGCAGTGGCTGCTCGCGCGTTCGTTCTTTGTCTGGGTGAGCGTCTTCAATCTTTTCGCGACCACCCTCTTCTGGGCATTCATGACCGATCTATTCACGGCCGAACAAGGGAAACGTCTCTTCGGTTTCATCGCTGTCGGCGGTTCGTTAGGCGCAATTCTCGGCCCACTTGTTCCGACATTTCTGGTCGATCGATTCAGCACCGGCGTTTTCTGCCTTATGTCAGCTGCGATGTTCGAAATCGCGGCGCAATGCGTGCGCTTTTTTCCCGCGGAATTCCGCGAGCAGCCTCAAGCCGCGACGGCGGAAAAACCGATCGGCGGAAATATCTGGGACAGCGTCACTCATATCTTTCGCTCGCCGTATTTGTTCGCGCTCGTTCTTTTCATCTTCATCTACACCCTGACAAACACGTGGGCCTATTTTCAGCAGGCCGATCTCACGCAACATCAACTGACGGATAAATCCGCGCGCACAGCGTTCTTCGGGAAACTGGATTTTTCGGTAAACACTCTCACGGTGCTGATTCAACTTTGCCTAACGAGTCGTTTGCTGAAATGGTTCGGCGTCGGCTTCACCCTCGTGCTGATGCCGGTGCTGAGCGGCCTGGGTTTTCTCGCGATCGGCTACGCGCCGATTCTGATTGTGCTCGCAGTTTTCCAGGTCGTACGTCGCGCGGCCGGGTTCGCGTTGCTACGACCGGCTCGCGAAATTCTCTTCACCGTTTTGCGTCGCGAAGACAAATACAAAGCCAAGAGTTTCATTGATACTTTCGGCTACCGCGCCGGCGACCAGGTCGGCGCGTGGTCCTACAAGGGACTGCATGATCTCGGATTGGATGTACGCATCACGAGTTACCTGGCCGTGCCACTGGTCGCGTTCTGGTGCGGGTTGAGTCTGTGGTTGGGACGCCGCCAGGTCGCGCTAGCTGACGCACGCGCAAAACAAGACGCGACGAGCCGGTGACACGGAGCCTACGGGGTCCGGTACCTTTTTGTCATTTGCGGCTAAAATGCAGCCGCCGCTGGCCGCTGACTTCCGTCATCTGACCTCTGTTTACCTGGGTCGAGCCCTTGAAGCCGAGGGATCCGAACCTTTTTGGCATTCAGCTTAAATGCCAGGCAAACCGGACAGGATTTGCTTCTTTTCGCAGGGTTACGGACCCCCGTTTGATAACCTTTTGACACTCTGCCGAAAAGACACCGAACACCGATACGCATTCTATAAATGAACGCGATCGCTTCAGATTCTATTACCGCAGCGTTGGCGTTGGCGTGGGTTTCTTGTGATTGGCGGCGGCGCGCTCCATACGGTCTGTTGCTGCAGACTCTATAATTTTTCGTATTGACGAATTGACGCGCTTTGTTCCAAACTTTCCGCCATCAAATAGCTCTGAATCAGGCATAGGACGCGTTTTCCCGGTAGCTTCTTCCCCTTCTTCAGACCTGTGGCCACAGGGATAACAACCTGAGGAAAAAGAAAGTGCTTATCTAATATGTGTCATCCGATTCAGCCTAAAACTGGAACTCTATCCGTAACAAATTCAATCAATCGGTCGAGGCCTGTAAGGCGACGCTTCCTTCTTATGCCACTCGCCGCGCTGGCGTGCGTGTGCCTCGCGTTTTCGCCCACAGCGTTCGCCGACGATGACCATGCTCGAGGTCCAACAGGCCCGACAGGTCCCAAAGGTGCCACTGGTGCTACTGGCGCTACCGGCGCCCAAGGCCCGCAAGGTGTGGCCGGAGCAAAAGGTGCGACTGGTGCGACCGGCCAGAATGGCACAAACGGTACTAATGGAACGAATGGTGCGACTGGAGCGACCGGCCCTCAAGGTGTGAAAGGAAACACGGGCGCAACTGGCGCCACCGGACTGCAGGGCATTGCGGGTGCGACCGGAGCGACGGGCACACAAGGCAATACGGGCGCAACCGGTGCCACCGGACCGCAGGGCGTTGCGGGTGCGACCGGCGCCGTAGGCCCACAAGGTAATACTGGGGTTACTGGTCCGATCGGCCCCACGGGTGCCAAGGGTGACAAGGGCGATACCGGCGCGGTAGGCCCACAAGGCAATACGGGCGCAACCGGCGCCACCGGACCGCAGGGCATTGCGGGTGCGACCGGAGCGACCGGCCCTCAAGGTAATACTGGCTTGACTGGCCCGATCGGGCCGACGGGCGCCAAGGGTGACAAGGGTGACAAAGGTGATCAAGGCATTCAGGGCGTAGCTGGAACGAATGGGGCGACGGGCGCAACCGGAGCGACCGGAGCAACCGGTCCAACTGCGCCACCTGATCTCAATGAAGGAGACCGAGGCAACCAAAACACTTCTGAAGGTTTTCAAGCCCTCTTCAGTGTCACGATCATCGGGTTCGACAACACGGCGAACGGTTATCAAGCGCTGTTTAGCAACGCCGACGGCAACGACAACACGGCCAACGGTTATCAAGCGCTCTTTAGCAACACGTCAGGTCTGGAAAACACGGCCAATGGTTCGTTCACGCTCTTATTCAACTTCACCGGCAACGACAACACGGCCAACGGTTTTGAGGCGCTGGCGAACAACACTGGCAACAACAACACGGCCAACGGTGCTGACGCGCTGGTGCGCAACACAACCGGCAACAACAACACCGCCAACGGTTTTGCCGCGCTCGCAGATAACACCACCGGCAGCGGCAACATTGCATTGGGCAATGGTGCGGGATCCAACCTCGACACGGGCGATAGCAATATCGACATTGGCAATCTTGGTGTTGCCGCCGAGGCCAACACCATCCGCATCGGCGACCAAGCAAATCAAAGCGCCGCTTTCATCGCCGGCATTAACGGAGTGGACAAGAGCAGCGGCAATCCGGTTTTCATCGACGCTAACGGCCAACTCGGTACTGGAACTCTTGCGACCGGCCCGACTGGTGCGACCGGCGCGACCGGCCCCACAGGTAATACTGGCTTGACTGGCCCGATCGGGCCGACTGGTGCCAAAGGCGACAAGGGTGACAAGGGTGACAAAGGTGATCAAGGCATTCAGGGCGTAGCTGGAGCGACAGGTGCGACTGGCCCGACCGGCCCAACTGCTCCACCTGACCCGAACGAAGGAGATCGAGGGCTCGGCAACACTTCTGAAGGTTTTCAAGCTCTGGCTAGCAACACCACCGGCCAGAACAACACGGCCGATGGCGCTTTTGCGCTCAATCTAAGCAACAGCGACAACAACACGGCCACTGGTTTTCGAGTGCTGGATCACAACACAAGCGGTGGCTTTAACACGGCCAGCGGTGTGATTGCGCTCCGTAGCAACACGAGCGGCAGCTTCAACAACGCCACCGGCGTTCAGGCGCTCGTGAGCAACACAACCGGCTTCGAGAACACGGCAAACGGTTATCAGGCGCTGTTCAGCAACACAACCGCCAGCTTCAACACGGCCACCGGTACTCAGGCGCTCTTTAACAACACCGGCCCGGCCAACACGGCGGATGGCAGCTTTGCGCTTTTCCACAACACAACCGGGCCTAACAACACGGCCATTGGGCAACAGTCGCTCTTCAACAACTCGACCGGTGGCTACAATATCGCAGTGGGCGAATTCGCTGGCGCCAATCTCACGACCGGCGATCGGAACATCGACATTGGCAATATGGGCGTTGCCGGCGAGACCTTGACCATACGAATCGGCGGCGCCATTTTGCCATTCCCCGAGCAGAGCCGCACCTTCATCGCCGGCATTCGCGGAGCGACAACAGGGAACATGGATGCAATAGCAGTGGTGATCGATTCTGCCGGCCAACTCGGCACAGTCAGCTCCTCGGAGCGGTTCAAGAAGGAGATTAAGCCGATGGACCAAAGCAGTGACGTCATTCTGCAACTCAAGCCAGTGACGTTTCACTACAAGAACGACAGCAGAGGCACGCCGCAGTTTGGCTTGATCGCCGAACAGGTGGCCAAGGTGAACCCGGACCTCGTGGTACGCGACGCCAACGGCGAGATATACACGGTTCGTTACGACGCCGTGAACGCGATGTTGCTGAACGAATTCCTCAAAGAGCACCGCACGGTGGAGGAACTAAAGTCTACTGTTGCAAAACAGGAAGCCACGATTGCGCAGCAACAAAAGGACTCCCAGACGACTGCCGCGCAGCAGCAGAAGGAAATCAAAGCGCTCACCGCAAGCCTGAAAGAGCAGGCAGCACAAATCCAAAAGGTGAGCGACAAAGTGGAATTGAGTAAACCTGCGCCGCGAACGGTCGAGAATAATCAGTAAGCCTAACAAGCCGCCCCATTTCGCAAACAGCCGTCACGCTTCACCACGTGGCGGCTGATTGTTTTGCTCTAGGGCAGGTGCAAGCAGCGTGATTGCGTCTATGCGGTCTGTTGCGGCAGACTGGTTCGATGTCTGATGCCAAGGCCAGATGCGTCTCTAACCTCGGAGCCTACGGGGCTCGAACCCGCAACCTCCGCCGTGACAGGGCGGCGCTCTAACCAATTGAGCTAAGGCTCCTCGAAGAAGCAGATTGTAGAGGTGCCTTGCGGGCGTCGCAACTTTTCCGCGACACAAGATCGACATCTTGGTTGAACATTTTGTGGACGCGCGGCGTCAAAGATTGCCAACCGGAACAGGTAAAGTTATAATCGCACTCGATTTGGGCATGGACTGGGATTTACGATGAGCGACGAGCGCAGCAAAGCATTCGAGAATTTCGACGAAGACCCGCGCAATCTTCCGCTCCTCGACGCTTTCGATCGCGTAATCGCTTCGCTCCCACCGGGCGACCCGATTCGTCGTGAGCTGCTCGATTTGCGACCGAAGATTTCCGACCACGAGGCAACGATTGTCGAAGCGCGTCACATGATCGAGAAGCTCGAGGAAGTGATTAAGAAGGTCACTTCGCCGGCCAATCGCATCGGCACATTTCTTGGCGCGACTTCGGGCGAGACCGCGCACATCGTCGTTGGCGGCGCCGATTATTATTGCAACGTCGATCCGCGCATCTCGCTGGCGAAATTGAAAAAGGGGACACGCGTCCTGGTGAACGAAGCGTTCGTCATCGTCGGCGATCTCGGTTTTGAAACGGCCGGCCCGGTTACAAAAGTCACCGAGGTGATCGGCAAAGATCGATTGCGCGTCGGCTCCGAACACGGAACCCAATCGATGGTGCTGCAACGCTCTGCCGATCTCGCCACATCGACATTGAAATCGGGCGACGAAGTCCGCGTCGATTCAAATTACCGCATGGCGCTCGAGCTGCTCGCCCGCACGAAGTCGCACGAACATTATCTCGATGCCGTGCCCGAGCTGCCTTGGGAAAAAGTCGGCGGCCAGGAACAAGCTTTGCAAGCGATCAAGGACGCGATCGAGCTCCCGCTGTTGCATGTCGATCTATTCAAAAAATTTCAGCATGCGACTCCGAAAGGTTTTCTTCTCTACGGGCCGCCCGGTTGTGGCAAAACCCTCATCGGCAAAGCGACGGCTTACAATCTGACCAAGCAACTGCGAGAAAAAACCGGCGCGGAGATGAAGGAATATTTCATGCATATAAAAGGCCCGGAAATTCTGAACATGTGGGTGGGTGAGTCCGAGCGGATGGTGCGCGAAATTTTTGCCACCGCGCGGGAAAAACGCCGCGAAGGCTTTATGCCCTTCGTTTTCATCGACGAAGCGGAATCGATTCTCGGGACGCGTCGCGCCTCGCGTTACTCAAATATTCTTTCCACGCTGGTTCCGATGTTTTGCTCGGAGATGGACGGGATCGATTCCTTAAACGACGTGGTCATCATTCTCGCCTCGAATCGCGCCGACTTGATCGATCCGGCGATTTTGCGGCCGGGCCGGATCGACCGAAAAATCAAAGTCAACCGCCCCAACCGCGCCGGCGCGCGAGACATTTATCGGATTTATCTCACCGACAATCTCCCATACGACGGCGCTCTCGCGAAAGAGGCCGAGAACGTCGGCGCGGCAATTGACAAGCTAGTCGAGCGTTTTGTCGATTGGCAATTTGCCAGACGCGATGAAAACAAGTTTCTCGAAGTCACATTGCGCAGCGGTCGAAAAGAGATTCTTTATCGCAGCGATCTCATCAGCGGCGCCATCATCGCTTCTATCGTTGAGCGCGCGAAAGCGCTGGCGATTAAACGGGCAATCGCGACCCAGCAGGAAGAGGGGATTCGCGAAACCGATTTACAGCTCTCTTTCAACGCCGAATACACCGAGAACGATATCTTCCCGACAACCGACGTCACCGAAGACTGGCTTAAACTCATCGATTACGATCCGGAAAACGTCGTCAAGATTTCACCGGTGAAGCCAACCGCGGATTCAGCGTCGCGCACATCGTCAGGTGTAATCTAATGGTCGCGCGCTGCCGAGGACTGTAGGGGAAGCCGCTAGCTTCCCGTTTCTATGGGCGAGCCGCCGCGATTGCAGGAAATTAAGTTACCTTGGGAGAAATCGATTATCTACTTCGTGACCTTGTGCGTGAAGGACCGACGCCAAGTTTTAGCCAATTCAAAAGTATTCGAGGCGATCAAATCGACAATCGCGCAGTTGCGACGATGGCATGTGCTCGCGGCTGTGATCATGCCTGATCATGCGCACTTGATTATTTCACCTGTCGAGGATCGTGGGCTTTCCGTCGGTGATTTTGCAACCGGTTTCAAACGAGTTTTGCGAAAGACGCTGCAGTCTCAGTCTTGGGAATGGCAGCGCGGATGTTTTGATTTTCTCTTGCGCTCCGACGAGGACCTGAGCAGCAAATGGATTTACGTGCATGACAATCCTGTGCGGCAGGGTCTCGTTCAAAGGGCAGAGGATTGGCC
>DASYVQ010000099.1:0-40020 GCA_035936875.1 Chthoniobacterales bacterium | reverse complement strand
ACCCGCCATATCCGAGCCCTGATCTGGCTTTACCTCGTTCTGCTCGTCTTCGAAGGCGCTTTGCGAAAATGGATTGTGCCGCAGCTTTCTGATCCGTTGCTCATCATCCGCGATCCTGTTGTCATCGCGATCTATCTCCTCGCGTTGCGCGCGCGCGTTTTTCCGCGCAACCGCTATGTCATTTCTCTCGGGGTTATCGCTGTGCTCTCCATGATCGTGAGCGTCATTGTGCTCTCGCCCTACATTCCGGTGAAGCCCCTTTTGGAAGTGACGCTCTATGGGTTTCGCTCAAACTTTCTTCATCTGCCGCTCATCTTTGTCATGGGAGCGGTGATGGACGAGGAGGATGTTAAAAAGATCGGCTGGTGGATTCTCATCGGTATGATTCCGATGAGCCTCATCATGGTGGCGCAGTTTAAAGCAGCGCCGGACTCTTTTATTAATCGCGCTGTTGGTTTGGGTGAAGGCCAACAGCTCACCGCGGGCGGTGGGAAAATCCGGCCGGCCGGAATGTTTTCCTTTGTTTCCGGACCAATTTTTTATGTTGCCGTGGCGACTGCGTTTGCGATTTACGGCGCCCTTTCTCGATCGACTTACAAATTTTGGCTGCTGGTTACGTCGGCGGTTGCCTTGGTCGTTGCCGTCGCGGTCTCCGGCAGTCGCGGCTGCGTGGCCTCGGCGCTTCTGGTCGTTATGTCAGTGTTGGTCATCCTGTTGCTTCAGCCCAAGGCGGTCAGCCAATTTGGCCGCATTCTGGTGATCGTTGTGATCGTTGTGATTGGCGGGCTCATCATCAGCCGTCTCCCAATTTTTAAAGAAGGTGCAAACATCTTGTCCGAACGATTCACTTCCTCGGCCGAAGCCGGGGACACGACGATTATCAGAGGAATGATTGATCGGACGATCGGTGGATTTACCGAAGGACTCCAAGTTTTGGATAAGCTGCCTTTCGCAGGTTATGGGCTCGGCATTGGCACTGCTGGCGGGGCACGCTTTCTCGTCGGCCGCGCGGCATTTTTGCTTTCAGAAAACGAATGGTCCCGCGTCTTGCTGGAGAGTGGTCCGATTCTCGGTTTGGCTTTTCTTCTCTGGCGAACCTTGTTGACGTTTCGGCTTGGCTACGTCAGCGTTGTTTCACTAAGGCGGGCCGCGATCCTCCCGATTCTTCTTTGGGCTTCCGCGTTTGTTGGGTTGTTGAACGGCCAGCTCGGTCAGCCTACCAATCTCGGTTTCGCTGTGTTCCTAAGCGGACTCTGTCTGGCCGCGACCCAAATGAAAAAGCCGGATGGCGGCGCTGTTGCATTAACAAAAGCTCCCGAGCCGAAACGGATGCCGCGCAGGTCTGAGTACGCCAGCCGCCTTCACGGTCCGGCCGCAAGCACCGATCAAACCAATGGTTTTGCTGATCGGTAATTACCCGCTCGATCGGCAGCAAAGCATGCAGCGATTCGGAACGATGATGCTGCAAGGCCTCACAGCTGGGGGCGTCGCCGCCGAACTCATCGCGCCTCGGCCTTTCTTCGGAAATTTTTCCAGCGCCGGCAGCTTCGTCGCGAAATGGCTTGGTTACATCGACAAGTTCGTTTTGTTTCCGCGCCGGTTGCGGAGCAAGCTCGCCCAGGGACCATCCATCGTGCACATTTGCGATCATTCGAACGCGATGTATGACGGCCAAATCGGCGGCGTTCCTGTTGTTGTGACTTGTCACGATCTCCTGGCGGTTCGCGGCGCGCTCGGTGAGGAAACGAACTGCCCTGCCTCGTTCACGGGAAAAATTTTGCAACGCTGGATCTTGCGCGGACTGCGCCGCGCGACGCTCATCGCCTGCGATTCGCAGGCGACGTATGACGATGCGCTGCGGCTTGTCCGACACGATTCAGATTCGCCGAAAATCGAAGTGGTGACGCTCGGCTTGAATTATCCGTATCTAAAACTGCAGGAAACAGAAACTTCGGCGCGCTTGGCAGAGGTTCCGCGGTTCAATCGCGAATTGCCTTTTATTCTTCACGTCGGCTCGAATTTGCGCCGAAAGAACCGGGATGGCGTGCTCAGAATTTTTGCGCGCTGCAAAGATAAGTGGAACGGCCGCCTTGTTTTTGCCGGAGACCTTTTGGATCCGGAATTGATGTCGCTTGTCGAAAAGCTTGGAGTTTCGGATCGCGTTACTCAACTAAAAGATCCGACCAACGATTTGCTGGAGGCGCTTTATAACCGTGCAGTCGCTCTTATGTATCCTTCGCGTTTTGAAGGCTTCGGCTGGCCGATCATCGAAGCTCAGGCTTGCGGTTGCCCGGTCATTTGCAGTAACTCTGGTCCACTTCCCGAGGCAGCGGGCGATGCCGGACTTTTCCACGATGTTGATGATGAAGAAGGCTTTGCGGCGGATCTATTGCGACTAACCGATCCGACGGAGCGCGCCAGGTGGAGCGAGAAAAGTTTACGAAATGCGGAGCGATTTTCCACGGACAAGATGATCTCCCGGTACATCGACATCTACCGCAGCCTCGGAGCGCAATTGTGAAAAAAGTTCTCATGTTTCTGAGCCTGTTTCTCCCCTGGGGGATGCGGCGCTCATTCTTGGAAAAACAATTCGACTACAAAATCCATCCAAGCTGCCGGATTGGCTTCTCCTGCGTTTGTCCAACGCGATTGATCATGGAGGAAGGCAGTCGCATTGGTCATCTCACCGTTTGCAAGAACATCGATCTCCTGCATCTCAAAGCGCACGCATCGATTGGGCGGGGCAACTGGATCACCGGTTTTCCGCTTGGGCCATCACCGCACTTCGCGCAAGAGACCGATCGCCGGCCGGAACTCATCGTAGGCGAACATTCCGCCATCACCCATCGACATCTGATCGATTGCACAAACTCGGTCACGATCGGCAAATTCACCACCTTCGCTGGATTTCAGTCGCAGATCATTACTCACAGCATCGACATCGAGAAAAATTGCCAGAGCTCGTCGCCGGTGCGAGTTGGCGATTACTGCTTCGTTGGGACGAACTGCGTCTTGCTCGGTGGGAGCGCGCTTCCGGATTTTTGCGTGCTCGGCGCCAAATCGCTTCTCAACAAAAGTTTTACGGAATCGTATCAGCTTTACGGCGGCGTGCCGGCGCGGCTGATCGAGAAACTTTCTCCAGACAGCAAATATTTTCAGCGGATGGAAGGCTTCGTTGTCTAGCGCGTTGAAGATTTTGCAGATGGTGCACACGCTCGATCCGAGCGTTGGCGGCGTGGCGGCGGCAGTACTCACTCTCAGTCGCGGACTGGCCCGCCGCGGCCACAAGATCGACATCGTCGTCCTCGATGATCCATCCGCGCCCTGGCTCGCCGATGTTGGCCTAAGCGTGCACGCACTCGGCCATGGCCTAACGAGTTACCGATACTCGGGCAAGTTATTGCCGTGGCTGCGGCAACATGGTGGCGATTATGATTACGTCGTCGTTAATGGGCTCTGGCAATATCTGAGCTTTGCCGCATGGCGCCGTTTTTCCGGCTCGTCAATTCCCTATTATGTCTTTCCGCACGGAATGCTCGATCCGTGGTTTAAAGAAACGTTTCCGCTCAAACATCTAAAAAAATGGCTCTACTGGCCGTGGGCGGATTACCGCGTTTTGCGGGACGCGACCGCGGTTATTTTCACTTCGGAGGAAGAGCGGCTGCAGGCGAGAAAATCTTTTTGGCTGTATCGATGCCGTGAAAAGGTTTCGCCGCTCGGCGTGGAGGCACTGGCGACAGTCTCGTCGCAAGCCAGGGAAGAATTTCTCGCGCGTTACCCTGCGCTACGAAACGCGCGAATATTGCTTTTTCTCGGCCGGCTGCATCCGAAAAAAGGCTGTGACATTCTGATCGACGCCTTGTCTCGAGTTGTTGATCCGCAAAATCCCATTTCGCTTGTGCTCGCCGGCCCCGATCAAATTGGCTGGGAAGCGGAGCTGCGAACCCAAGTTGCGCGTTTGAACCTGGAGTCGCACGTCGTTTTTACCGGAATGTTGCAAGGCGCAATGAAACAGGGCGCGTTCGCCAATGCGGACGCATTCATCCTTGCATCGCATCAGGAAAATTTTGGAATGTCGGTCGTGGAAGCTCTCGCCGGTGGTTTGCCGGTGTTGATTTCGAATCGAGTAAACATCTGGCGCGAGATCGACGCGGACCGCGCCGGCTACGTTGAGCCCGATAACCTTGAAGGAACAGTTCGTTTGATTAAACGCTGGATTGCGACGTCGCGGGAGGAACGAGAGACGATGCGAGTCAATGCGCGCCAATGTTTCGCGCGCCGATTTGAGATCGGGAAAGCGGTTGACTCGTTGTTGCAAATTTTGCGCGAAGCGCGCACCGCACGATGAGAATCACGATTGTTCTTGGCGCTTTCTTCCCGGTGCCGCCGGTCATGGGTGGTGCGATTGAGAAGGTTTGGTTCGCGCTGGCGCAGGAGTTTGCGCGGCGCGGCCACGAAGTCGTCCAAATCTCGCGCTCGGTCCCGCGGTTTCCGCGCGAGGAAATCATTGATCGTGTGAGGCATTTGCGTGTTCGCGGCTTTGATACTCCGCGCTCGCTCGTTTGGTTGAAATTCTTGGATCTCCTTTACTCGATCAACACATTGTCGATCTTGCCCGAGGCGGACATCATTGTGCCACACACTTTTTGGCTCCCGATTTTGCTACGCAACTCGAAGCGCGGGAAAGTTTATGTGCATGTGGGTCGATATCCAAAAGGTCAGATGCGTTTCTATCGGCATGTGGCGCGATTGCAGGCGCCGACTCAGGCGTTGGCCCATGCCGTCGCCGCCGAAGCGCGGGAGTTGGAGCGAAAGATCAGCGTTGTGCCCAATCCACGGCCGCAATCCGCGAGCAATCAATTGCCGATTCCAATCGACGAACGGGAAAAAATCATTCTTTTTGTTGGGCGGGTACACCCCGAAAAAGGGGTGCATGTGTTGGTGGAAGCTTTTGCAAGTGGCGCGCGCACTGTTTTTGCTGATTGGAAGCTGATGATAGTTGGTCCGACAGAGACAAAGTTTGGCGGTGGCGGGCGGCAGTATCTGGCCGAACTCGAGCGCGGCGCGCGAAATACGGGAGTGACCTTTCGTGGCGCGGTCTTTGATGCGGTTGAATTGGAAAAGGACTATCGCTCGGCGCGACTCTTTATTTACCCGTCGCTGGCCGATCGCGGTGAATCGTTTGGGCTCGCGCCCCTCGAAGCGATGGCGCACGGATGTGCAGTGGTTGTCTCAAATCTCGGTTGCTTCCACGATTTTATTCGCGACGGCGACACAGGATTCATTTTCAATCATCGCGCGCTGAATCCGGCGGACGCGCTGCGGGAAAAGATCGAGAATGTAATTGTCGATCCAATATTGCTCTCGCGCGTGGCCGAGGCAGGTTACCGCAAGTCGGCGGAGTATTCGCTAGCGCGCGTGGCCGATCAATTCCTGAGCGATTTTGATTCGATCGTTCGCAAATCCGATGCCGCAACAACAAATCGTTAATCCGGCACAAAAGTCGGCCTACGAATCGCCTTGGCCTGCGCGGGACCGTTTTTTGCGCGTGCTCTGGGAGTTTTGTTGGATTGTTTTTTGCGCGTGGACGCCGAAGCCACTAAACGAGTGGCGGCTTTTTTGGCTGCGCGTTTTTGATGCGAAGATTGATGGCAGACCGTTTGTTCACCAGCGTGCGCGCATTGCGGTTCCGTGGAACCTGACGTTGCACGATCGTGCCTGCCTGGGCGACCGCGCGAATGCTTACAGCCTCGGCGAAATTGAAATCGGCGCGGGCGCGACTATTGCCCAGGAAGCATACTTGAGCAGTGCCAGCCACGACTTTGAACGTCCGGAGATGCCGCTGGTCACTGCCAAAATCACAATTGGCGACGATGCGTTCGTCGGCGCGCGCGCGTTTATTTTGCCGGGCGTAACGATTGGCGCGCGGAGCATCATTGGCGCCTGCTCTGTTGTGACGAAGGACGTTCCCGAGAATGCGGTCGCGGCCGGAAATCCGTGTCGAATAATCAAGTCGCGACCAGGGTCGGCATGAATTTTTCGCAACATTATGCAGGAACTGCTCTCGACCATCGTCCTCACCTATAACGAGGCTGAGAATCTGCCGCGTTGTTTGGAATCCATCAACGGATGGGGCGACATCGTGATTGTCGATTCGGGTAGCACTGATGGCACACGAGAAATTGGTGAGAAAACAGGCGCGCGCGTTTATCAGCATCCGTTTGAATCTTTTGCCCAGCAACGGAATTGGGCCCTCGAAAATTGTGACGTGAAAACCTCCTGGGTGCTGTTCATCGATGCGGACGAAGTTGCCACACCGGAGTTTCGTGAAGCCGTCACTCGCGCCATTCAGTCTGCCGATGATTCAATCGCAGGTTTTTATTGTTGCTGGAAAATGATGCTCGGGTCGCGCTGGCTTCGGCGCAGCGATTCGTTTCCGAAATGGCAGTTTCGAATTCTACGCCGCGGACGTGCAACGTTCATCGACAGCGGTCACGGCCAAAAAGAAGGCGCTATCGATGGACGGCTTGGTTACCTCCACGAACCGTATCTGCATTACCCGTTGAGCAAAGGCTGGGAATCTTGGTGGACAAAACATAACCAATACTCAACCCAGGAAGCGGAGGATCGGCTGGCGCGTTCAGTTTCCTGGCACGAGCTTTTTGCGTCGGACCCCTCGCGTCGAAACCGCGCGCTCAAGCCGTTGCTGAGTCGCATTCCCGGCTGGCCTCTTTGGCGGTTTCTCCACATGTACATTCTTAAGGGCGGCTTTCTCGAGGGTCGCGAAGGCCTCGATTACTGCGCCAGCATTGCTTGGTACGAATTCCTGGTCCGCCTGAAAATGGCGGAGCTTCGACGAAATCAGTAGGCGCTGTTGGGCGGAAAAACGAGTTGGAAGAACGTGCGCAGAATGATTCCGCACTCGAGCGAGAGATTCCAGTTTTCGAGATATTCGATGTCGCAGGCTACCCGGTTTTGAATGTCGGCGTTGTTTCTGGCTTCGCCGCGAAAGCCCCGGACCTGGGCCAGGCCAGTGATACCCGGTTTGACGAACGTCCGCACATGATAGTTCGCCAGGAACCGCGAAAATTGGTCGTTGTGCTCGATCAGGTGCGGTCGGGGGCCGACAACGCTCATATCGCCGCGGAGCACGTTCCAAAATTGCGGAATTTCATCGAGGCTGAAACGGCGAAACCATTTGCCCGTGGGATAAACCCGCTCGTCTCCATCGCGGGCCTGGCGTGACAGCTCTTCATGGTCGGGACGCATGGTGCGAAATTTATAAATGTTGAATTGACGGTTTTGCATTCCGGCACGGCTTTGCACGTGAAAGAGCGGCCCGGGCGACTGCAGCCGCTGGGTGATGAAAATGATCAAGGCCAGCAGTGGAAAAACGAAGACGATGGCCGGCACGGCGATCGCGAAATCAATTGTGCGTTTAAAAAAACGATTGAGCGGATTTTCCAGCGGCTCCTCCCGCAGTCCGATAAAACGGAAACCGCCGTCTTCGAAGTGCGTTACTGAATGCCTCAGTTTTTCCTCGAGGTCGCTGAGGATTAGGAGCCGGATCCCAAGCTGATCGCAAATGTGAATAACATTCTGGCTTGCCTCCGGGAAGAGCGGAAACTCCAACAAGATCACTTGTGTGATGCCGCGCTCGCGAATGATTTTCTCGATTTCGTCGGGCCTGCCCAGGACTGGCATTCCATCTTCCGTCTTGTCGATCTTTTCATCGCAAATCAGGCCGACCGTGCGCAACCCGATCTCCGCTTTGCGCTGCAACCAGTCGTGCAACTGGACTGCTTTGCGGCTGGTGCCGACCAGAAGAGTTTTTTCTTCCCGCCGGAAAATTCCGCGCGCCAAAAGTGATGGAAGATAATAATGCGAAAAAAGCAGGGCGACGTAGAGCCACGGGACAAAATTGAAGAAAAAGAATCGGGAGATAAATGCGTCCTTTGTCCCGATGAGATAAAGCACGAGCAACCCAACGCTGGCAACCGTTTGCCGGAGACTGAGCCGGTGCGGACGCAGCAGTTCGTTTTGCAAAAGATAATTTTTCGAGCGGGACAACGCTTCCAGAATCATTCCGATCACGAGGACGCCGCAGTAAGTGCTGTAGCGTTGCCAGGTCAGGGCGGGGCCGGGCGAATAAAAGGTGACCATGAGCCAAACACCGAGCCAGAAAAGACCGGCCACCATCACGATCTGGCAGAGTAGGAAGACGCGGTAGAGACCCTCCGTCCGTTGCGTTACCATGGCTATTGCGCTTGACCGATCATGAGAGTACGCGATGGCCGCATGCGTTCAACTCGTGCTAAGTTTGTTGCGGACATGATAGCTTACTCTCTCATCCGAATGGTCGAATCTAAAAGCGATTCCCATACCATGACAATTTCCTCCGGCTGATGCGAAATTCGCGTCCTGGCCAAAATGCTGTTCTGCCCCGGTGGATAACCAACGCCGCCGTCGCGCTGCTGCCGGTATTGGCCTGCTTCCTTGGCGGGGCCACCCAAAAATGGGGTGAAGGAATAGTGGTCGCTCTTCTCGGTCTCTACTTGTTGGCGTTTCCGCCACGGTTTTCGCTCGGAGCGCTGACGAATCTCGTCCTTGTTTTGCTGTTCGTCCTGGCGGCGATCGCATTTTTGCCAGCGCTCTGGTTTTCTGAACCGCGGTGGCGCGCCGCATTTGTCAATGACTTCGCGATTCAAATTCCATCGACCCTCAGTCCACAGCCCTGGATTACATTGAGTTATCTGATCAGCTTCGGAGCTGGAATTAGCTGGCTCTACGCCGTTTGCTCGCAAGAACTGGAGCTGCGCGAGGTGCGTTTTCAAACGCGCTTGTTTACGACCGGGATTGTGGTGCTGGCCGCAGTCTGTGTTTTACTTCACTTCGCCCACACCACCGTTCCTTTTTGGCACAACGAGCGGAATTTCGGTCCGTTTCCAAATCGTAACCAGACCGGCGATCTCTTCGGGCTTGCCGCGATCATGATTCTCGCCTGCGGGCAGGACGATATGCGCAAGGGGCGAATACGATGGGTCATCTGGATCGCGGCACTCGCGGTTGTAGTGGCCGCCCTCATTCTGAATTTTTCCCGCGCCGGAATAGGGATTCTCATCGCGGGCAGCGCGTTCTGGCTGGGCGCGTTTTCCCTTAGGCAACGCTCTCCCTCGCGACTTGCGCTCGGGTTTTCCTTTCTACTTCTGCTCCTTACCGCCCTCCTGCTTTTTGGCGGCGAAACATTTGAGAGATTTCATCTCCGCGGTTTTGGGAACACTGGACTCACGACCGACTTCCGATGGCGAATCTTTCACGATACGTTTCAAATGATTCACGATTCGCCCTGGTGTGGAATCGGTTTCGGAAATTTCGAGTCTGTCTTTGCAATCTTCCGGGATGCTTCTCTCAGCGACCGGCGGGCTTTACATCCGGAGAGCGACTGGCTTTGGCTTTGGGCAGAACTGGGATGGCCGGCGGTGATCGTAGCGCTCGCCGCTCTCGTGCTTATCATTCGTCGCGTTTTCCCGCTTCGGGAAGGAACAAATCAACGCTATCGACTCGCTTCATTGATCGCCGCCCTCCTGTTCGCCATTCATGGAATTGTCGACGTTTCCGGTCATCGCGTCGGGGCTGCATTTGCCGCAGTCTTTTTGCTCGGGCTTTCATTGCATCGGCCGTTCTCCTTGAAGCCGAGCCGGTGGATGCCGATCTTATTTCGGTTTGCCGGCTTGATATTACTCATCGCGGGCGCTTCTTGGTTCGTTGCTGCGCGAGGGCAAAAACTGCTTCCCGGTTCCGTCGGTGTTTCCAACGCAAAGCAGTTGGCCACGATTGCGAACCGCGGGCTCAATTTTGCCGAGACAATCACGCTAACCACACGCGCTCTGAATTGGGCGCCGCTCGATTGGGAACTTTACTTTTCGCGCGCTCTTGCCGAGGTCGAAATGAAACAGCCGGCCAATGCCCTCGATGATTTCCGCCGGGCGCGCTTCCTCGAACCGAGCGCTTATGAAGTTCCGCTCACGGAGGGGAATGCCTGGCTTCACTCGCAACCGTTTTTGGCCGCGACAGCGTGGCGCGAGGCGCTGCGCAGAGCTGGGCCGCTGCGGCCAACAGTTTACTCGAGCATGCTGACGCGCGCTTCGCTCCGAAATCCCGAGGTCAGCCAGATTCTGGAGGCAGTCGGACTTAGCGAGCACGATTTAGCCCTGCCATATCTTAGTCGCATTACCGGCGAGCCTTTCCGTCATGCTCTCGCCGAAGTGTTAAGAAATGATCCCAATCTGCGGTCGTTCACTGAAACTGAAAAAATTGCGCTGTTCGCCTTATGGTCAGAGCGCGGCGATCCGGCGGAACTTTCAGAGGCCGTGAGACAGCATCCTGACTGGCTTAATTATGCCTGGCTCGGTTTGGCGAAGCACCATGCCAGTCAGGGCGATTTTCGTGCGGCTTACGAGCTGACGCAGCGTTATGGCGACCCAGTCGCACTTCCACGTGTAGCTGCGGATTCTTCTCTCGAAGAATTGGAAAAACGTTTTCACGCTGCGCCCGATAATTACGGCGCTGGTTACGCGCTTTATCGCGCCCAAATGCAGAAGGGCCGAATCGATGACGCGCTCCTCACCGCGCGTCATTTCAGCGAGCGGCCGAATTCCCCCGCTTATTTCCATTTTCTGGAAGCGCGATGTTGGGCCGAGAAACAAAATTGGGAACGCGCCTGGAATGCGTGGCAGGCATTTCAATTGGCCAAGGCGCAGGCGGCGAAATAGCTCCGCGATTACAAGATCGACAAGTGTTATTCCGCGATTGCGGCTTGTGCCGCCGCCAATCGCGCAATTGGAATACGAAATGGACTGCAGCTCACGTAATCCAGGCCGAGGCGGTGACAGAACTTCACGCTCGCCGGCTCCCCGCCGTGCTCGCCGCAAATTCCAAGCTTGATGTCGGGCCGCGTTTTCCGTCCGAGATCGCGCGTAATTTCCATCAAACGTCCCACGCCTTTCTGATCGATCGTTGCGAACGGGTTTGAATCGACAATATCGAGCTCGGCGTAGGTGGGCAGAAAACTTCCGGAATCGTCACGGCTCATTCCGAGCGTCGTCTGGGTGAGATCGTTTGTCCCGAAGCTGAAAAACTGCGCGTCGCGCGCAATCTGATCGGCGACCAGCGCAGCGCGGGGAATTTCGATCATTGTGCCCACGAGATAATCGAACTTCGCCTTCTTCTCCCTGGACACCTCGTCGGCGACGCGGCGGACAATGTCGATCTGCAACTTGAGCTCGCGCGGAAATCCAACCAGCGGAATCATGACCTCGGGCCGGACTTTGATTCCTTTGCGTTGCACTTCGGCAGCCGCTTCAAACACCGCGCGCGCCTGCATTTCGGAAATTTCTGGAAACGTAATGCCTAACCGGCAGCCGCGATGGCCAAGCATCGGGTTGAACTCGTGCAGCTCGTCCACCCGCCGAGAGATGCGTTCCACCGGGACGCCCAGTTTGTTCGCCAATTCATTCTGCTGCGCGTGATCGTTTGGCAAAAATTCATGCAGCGGCGGATCGAGAAACCGGATAGTCGCCGGCAAACCTTTCAGGGCGGTGAAGATCCCGATGAAATCGTCACGCTGATACGGAAGCAATTTTGCCAGCGCTCGCCCCCGTTCTTCTTTCGTGCCGGCGAGAATCATTTCACGCATGGCATCGATACGGTCGCCTTCAAAAAACATGTGCTCCGTGCGGCAAAGTCCGATCCCCTCAGCGCCGAATGCGACCGCGTTTTTGACTTGTTCCGGCGTGTCTGCATTTGCGCGAACGCCCAGTGTCCGGAACTCATCCACCCAATTCATGAGCTTTGCGTATTCGCCGTAGGTCCGGCTTTTTTTCGCGTCCAGCGATTGATCGACCAGCACTTGCACAATCTCCGACGGCGCCGTTGTCACTTCGCCGGCAAAAACTTCGCCGGCGCTTCCGTCGATCGAAATATAATCGCCTTGCTTCAAGGTCGTGCCGTCGGCGCCGAGTGTTCGCTTCTGATAATCGATTTGAATTCCGCTCGCGCCGCACACGCACACTTTCCCCATCTGTCGCGCCACCAAGGCGGCATGAGAAGAGACGCCGCCCCGTGATGTGAGAATTCCTTCCGCCGCGATCATGCCGCGCAAGTCTTCTGGCGAAGTCTCGATGCGCGCGAGCACGACCTTTTCGCCTCTGGCCGAACGCGCGACCGCTTCTTCTGCGCTAAAAACCACGTGGCCAGAAGCGGCGCCGGGCCCGGCGGCCAGACCGCTTCCGATTTTTTTTGCCTTGCTCGCTGATTGTCGATCAAAAATCGGCGCGAGCAGGTGCGCGAGGGAATCGGCGGGAATGCGTTTCACCGCGTCTTTCTTCGAGATCAATTTTTCGCCGACCATGTCGACTGCGATACGAACTGCCGCGTGACCGGTGCGCTTTCCATTGCGCGTTTGCAGGATGTAGAGGCGGTTCTCTTCGACCGTGAACTCGAGGTCCTGCATGTCTTTGAAATGACTCTCCAGAAGCTCGCGTACTTTCATAAGCGACTTGTGCGCAGCCGGCATCTCTTCTGCGAGCTTCGCGATCGGATGCGGCGTGCGCACTCCCGCGACCACGTCTTCGCCTTGCGCGTTGATCAAATATTCGCCATAGAAAACTTCTTCGCCGCTCGCCGGATCGCGCGTGAACGCCACGCCAGTTGCGCTCGTGTCGCCCATGTTGCCGAATACCATCGCTTGCACGTTCACCGCTGTTCCCCAGTCGTGCGGAATGCCGTATTTACGGCGATAAACGATCGCCCGATCGTTCATCCACGAACCGAACACGGCGCCAATCGCTCCCCATAATTGTTCCTTTGCATCCTGCGGAAACGACTTGCCCGTGCGTTCTTTGATCAGGATCTTGAATCGCTCCACCAGCGCTTTCAGATCGGCAACTGTTAATCTTACATCTGGAAAATCGTGCTTGCCGTAGCGCTGGTCCTTCAAATGCTCGATCGCACTTTCGAACGGCTCGTGATCTTCCCCCGGCCGTTTTTGCACGCCCATCACGACGTCGCCATACATTTGCAGAAAGCGCCGATACGAATCCCAGGCGAAGCGCGCGTTGTTCGTTTTCTTGGCCACAATCTCAACAACCTTGTCATTCATTCCGAGATTGAGGATCGTGTCCATCATGCCGGGCATCGAATCGCGTGCGCCCGAACGAACCGAAACGAGCAGCGGCCGCTCCTTGTCCCCAAGTTTTTTGCCGGCCGACTTCTCAATTTTTTCCAGCGCCACAGCGACTTCTCTCTCAAGCTGTGGCGGATAAGTGCGATTGTGCTCGTAAAAATAGGTGCAGACTTCTGTCGTGATCGTGAATCCCGGCGGCACCGGCAGACCAATACGGGTCATTTCCGCCAGGTTCGCGCCTTTGCCGCCCAATAGCGGCTTCATCTTTCCGGATCCGTCAGCGTAGCCATCGCCAAAATAGTAAACGTAACGCGGCGTCTTCGTTCGCTTCGGAGACGCGCCACGCGGTTTCGATGCCTGCCGTGCCGTAGCGCCGCGAAGGCGGGTCGATCTTTGCCCGGCCTTTGGCAATCGGTGCAAACTTCGCCTCAATGATTTCGTTTTTTTAGACATGAAAAATGTTGCCTCGGCGAATGGGCCAAACTAATTCCCTGCGTTAGCGTGTCAACGCACGGCACGCCGGATGTGTCCGCGGAATGTTGGGTGCGCGTGTGGAATGTCCAGCGATCGCTAAAGATCGCGACTCAATTTGCGCCTTGGGGCGCTTAGGCTGGCGCCCGCTCGGCGCTTTCGATTACTTCCCAAATCGCGGCAGTGAACTCATCTACGCCCGTGCTCGGCACGATGATGGTGTTGCGGCGGCCGTGTGCTTCTTCCGTAATCCGCAGGAATTTCCCACGCTCGTTCTCGCGAAACTCCACGTGAAAGTGCTTGCGTTCGATCTGCAGCTCTCTCGCCTCGATGATATTGTCCATTTTCAGCAAAACGGCGGAGTTTAATGCCCTCCGCTCGCATAAGGGAAGCAGAATTTTGGGCAAAAACCGTCGTTGGTTTAGCTCGCCCAAACCCGCCGCCGCGGCGTCCTTTTTCGAAATTTATCGACGCCTTTTGGGCCGTGCTGTCTCGGCCCTTTGATCGGCTAAAGCGAAATCGATTTGGCGTTTAAAGGGATCGACCTTCGCCACAAAAACGCGAATCTGATCGCCCACCGCAAATCGTTTCCGCGATCGCCGGCCGACCAAGCGCCGTTGCACGGCGTCAAACAAATAGAAATCGTCTGTGATGGCGGAGATGTGAACAAGGCCAGTGATGAGTACGTCGGGCAATTCAACTACCAGCCCATAGTTGCGTACATCGACAATCGCCGCGCGAAACACTTTCGGGTCGCGCTCATCGAGTTGCCGTTGAAAGAACTCAAGCTTCTTCATCCGCACGGCTTCGATTTCTGCTTCAGCCGCGTTGCGTTCGGTTTCCGAAATGTGTTCCGCAATCGACGCGACTTGGTTCATGTCGCTTCTCGATCCTGATCGCGCACGGTCCCCGGCCAGCGTTCGGTGCGCGACAAGATCGGCATAGCGCCGAATCGGACTCGTAAAATGGAGATAATTGGCTTTCGCCAATCCGTAATGTCCAAGCGGCTGCGGCGCATAGCGCGCGCGTTTCAAACTTTTGAGCAAGCCGATTTTAAGCGCCTGTTCTTCCGGTTTGCCGCGAATCGACGCAAGAAAGCGCTGAATTTCGGCTCGATGCGAGAGATCGCCAACTTTGTAATTAAAACTGAGCACAAACTCGCGATATTCGGCCAGCTTGTCCGGATCCGGATCTTCATGCACTCGATAGATGGTTGGAATAGCGTGTTGCCTCAGCTCGTGCGCCACCGCTTCATTCGCGGCCAGCATGAATTCTTCGATCAACTGATGCGACTCGTCATTTTCCACGCGCTCCAGTCGGATCGGCTTGCCCGTTGGATCGACGTAAACCTTCACTTCCGGAAAATCGAGATCCAGCGAACCATGCGCGAAGCGTGTGCGCCGAAGCAATGAAGCAAGTTCCCAGGCGCCGTGCAGGCGCCGGCTCAATTCGTCGTTTGTTTTCGATTTAAGGATCGCATACGCCTCCTTGTAAGTGAGCCGCCGCGCGCTCCGAATCACGCTTCGGGCAAAGCGCGCACTTTTTGCACGACCGCTTTTATCGAATTGGATGAAAACTGAGTGCGTTAGTCGATCCACGCCCGGCTTGAGACTGCAAACGCCGTTGCTCAGTCGCTCCGGCAGCATCGGAATCACGCGGTCGGGCAAATAAACGCTGTTGCCGCGCCGGCGCGCTTCGCGGTCGAGCGCGCTCTCTGGATTCACGTAAGCGGATACATCGGCAATGTGCACTCCGAGCCGCCACCCTTGATTGTCGATCTTCTCTACGTCGATCGCGTCGTCAAAATCGCGGGCATCATCCGGGTCGATCGTGACGATGAATTTGTCGCGCAGATCTTCGCGGTCTTGGAACATTTGCCCGTCGACACTTTCGGGAATTCGATTTGCTTCATCGATAACGTCTTTCGGAAATTCGGTTGGCAGATCGTACTTGCGAATGATCGACAACATGTCGATGCCTGGCGCTGACGCGGGCCCCAGAACTTCGATGATCTCGCCTTCCGGATTAACATGGCGCGACTCCCACGACTCGAGACGAACAACGACCTTGTCGCCGCGAGTCGGCGCTTTCGGTAACTTTGTGCGCGGCGGCACCTGAACGTAAACATCGTGAACGAACCGCGGATCATCCGGAACGACGTAATAGAAATTGCGCGAATGCTGGAGCGTACCGACGACCGTATCGCGAGCGCGTTCCAGAATTCGAATTATCCGACCTTCGTTTCGTCCAGATCGAGATGCCAGTCCGGCCCGGACTTTAGCGCGTCGCGGCGGGACATCGCGATTGATGCGCGCAACGACGCGGTCCCCATGCATGGCAGTGCCGGTATTTTCGGCCGCGATGAAGATGTCGGGCTGGCCCGGAGTTTCGGTTGTTAGAAAACCGAATCCTTTTTGGTGGAGCGACAATGTGCCGGTGACAAGGTCGGCCTCGGCGGGCAAAACGTAACGATCTTTTCGGATGCGCGCGATTTCGCCCGCACGTTCGAGCTCGCGCAGGATGTTTCGCAATGAGACGCGTTCGTTGCTCTTCAATCCGAGCTGGCGCGCGATTTCGGTTTTATCGAGCGGCCGGTAGTCCTTCGAGCCGAGAAGCGCGAGAACTTTCTCTCGAACCTTACGTCCGTTTTGATTCATACAGGCGAAACCATATTGTCAGGCGTCATTGTCGATGTAACGAGATTCAACTGGAGGTCGAATAATGCAAAAGGCGATTATCATTGGCGCATTTGCGATTGCGTTTGCGGCGATCGCTTCATTTGCCGCAGGAGGAGCAAAAATGAAAGTCACAAGTTCAGATTTTCAGGAAGGCGGAAATATCCCTTCAAAATTCACGTGTGACGGCGCGGATCTGAATCCGGCCTTGCATTTCGAGGGGGCGCCTGCCGAAGCAAAGAGTCTTGTCTTGATCGTTGATGATCCGGACGCGCCGGTTGGTTTGTTCACGCACTGGCTTGTTTGGAACATTGATCCGAAAGCGTCTGAGATTGCCGAGAACAGCGCACCGGGCGGCGCGGTTCAAGGCACAAATGATTTTCCGAAAAAAGGCTACGGAGGTCCATGTCCGCCGTCGGGCACGCATCGCTATTACTTCAAAATCTTCGCGCTTGATCAAACGCTGGATTTGAAGCCCGGCGCAAAGCGCGCGGAAGTCGATGCCGCGATGCGCGGACACGTGGTTGCACAAGGCGAGTTGATGGGGCGCTATTCGCGCAAGAAATAGCAGCGCTAAAAAGCGCCGTTGTCATGTCGAGCGGAGTCGAGCCTCCTGCGCGCCAAAGCGCTTCGGCGGCGGCGCGACATCTCTCACTATTTCCTTCAATAGTAAGAGATTCCTCCACTTCGGTCGGAATGACAGAATTTCCGGCGCGGGAGCGCGATAAAGTTGGGTCGAATAAGCCAAGCGTCGTGTTAGTCTGATTCTTGATGGGTGGGATGCTCTGGAAAATCGGCGGCAAGATTGTCGATCTTTCCAGCCGCGGCATGATCATGGGCGTGCTCAACGTCACGCCAGATTCGTTTTCCGATGCCGGAAAGTTTTTCGATGCTGATTCAGCTGTCGCGCATGGGGTTGAAATAGCCGCTGAGGGCGCGCAAATTGTCGACGTTGGCGGCGAATCCACCCGCCCGGGCGCGGAGCCAGTCGCGGCCGAGGAAGAATTGGGTCGCGTGATCCCGGTGATCGAGAAATTGCTTGCCAAGATCGACATCTTTATCTCGATCGACACATCGAAGGCCGAAGTGGCCGGCGCGGCATTGGATGCCGGCGCCGCGATCATCAACGATGTAACTGGTGGTCGGGGCGATGAAAAGATGCTGCCATTGGTCGCGCAACGAAAGGCCGCGCTCATCATCATGCACATGCAGGGGAACCCGAGAAATATGCAGACCGAGCCGCACTATGTCGATGTTGGCGCGGAAGTGGCCGATTTTTTTAGACAACAATATGCCCGCGCCCTAGAGTGCGGAGTTGATCCCATGGCAATCGCGTTTGATCCCGGAATTGGTTTCGGTAAAACGCTTGAGCACAATCTCGAGCTACTCAGAAATCTGGAACGCTTGCGCGTGCACGATCGACCGATGGTGGTCGGCGTTTCACGAAAATCTTTCCTCGAAAAATTGTCTGGCGCTTCGGACATGAACGACCGGCTCGCCCCGACCATCGCGTTCACGTCGCTTTTGCGCGCACGCGGTGCAAACGTTTTTCGTGTGCACGATGTGAAGGAAAATGTGGCCGCGTTGCGCGCTGCCGAAAAATTGCTGCCATGATTCAAGAGCTTCTGCATCTCTGGTTGAAGAGCTGGCGCAGTATTTTCGAGGTCATCCTGCTTAGCGTCGGGATCTATTACGGCTATCTTTATTTTCGCGGCACGCGCGGCGCGAAAGTATTGACGGGCTTGGCCATCGTCTTTCTCACGCTGACTTTAATCTCAACTCTGCTCAACCTCGTCGTCATTGGCTGGATTGTGCGCAGCTTCTCTGTCTTTCTTGCCGTCGCGTTGGTTGTGATTTTTCAACCCGAGCTGCGGCGCGGCCTTGCCGAGCTCGGCGGTCATCCGATTTTTTCCTTAACGAGCGAGAAGCGCGAAACCGTACACGACATCGCCGAGGCCGTCACTCAACTGGCGAACAAACAGTTTGGCGCGCTCATCGCGATTGAACGTGACACTTCCATCCGCGTCTACGAGGAAACAGGAGTGACGCTCGACGCCGACTTTTCCGTCGAACTCGCGCTTACCATTTTCCATCCGAAAGCTGCCCTGCATGACGGCGGAGTGATCGTGCGCAATGGCCGAATCGCGGCCGCGGCCTGTATTTTTCCAGTTAGCCAGCGCGAAACGCTCGATCGCAGTCTGGGCTTGCGTCATCGCGCCGCGCTCGGGATCACGGAGGAATCAGACGCGGTGGCGGTGGTCGTCTCCGAAGAGACCGGCGGAATTTCTATTTGCCATCGGCGCCGAATCGAGCGCAATTTCACACCGGAAACATTTCGTCAGCGGATCGGCGAAATTTTACTGCACGGCCCTTATGAAGAGACTACTCCTGAAGAATTGGCGCGCGAAGTTGATCTCAGTCCTGCTCGCGACAACCCTTTGGTATCTCATCAAGAAGAACGTAGCAACGACACCCTTGCCGTCTGAAACGAGCTCGACGCCGGTCGCGGCCGAGAAACGCTGACGGAGGATCTAACGCAAGAAGCGCGCGAGATTGTCGTCTTCCCAACGCCGCGCGCGCCGGTAACTCGGAAACTCCCGCTCACGCCGGTTGAATTCTTCAGTGTGGACTCGGCGTCGGCCTCTACCCGCAATTTCATCCGGAACAACCGAATGGAGCATCTCGTGGTAGAGCACGTATTGCAGAAACCAAAGCGGCACGAATGGTTGATCGAGCAGGGGATTGATTCGAATGACCCGGTCCTGTTCCTGAATCGTTCCAAAAATAAAATGATCTCTCGGACGATGTTTCCGTCGGCGGCCCCACATCACCTTGTAATTGCGAAGTCGGCCGCGAAAATGCCTCTCGTTTAGTCGGTCAAAAATCTTGTGCAGATCGAAATACTTTCCCTCATGCCGCAAATTTAATTGACGCTGCATCGGCAGCGTTGGATGCGCCAACTTACGTTTGGTCTTTTTCGCCATAACCTCTTTTTCGGGATCAAACGAACGAGTGGGAAACCATTGTAGTAAGCTTTGACGGACTGACAAGAGACGGCGTTGACTATTTCACAAAACTAATTGTAAGTGCTTCATAGCGTATACGTTGCCCCGGATCTCTCATCTTTGAGAGCGTTAGGCCGCCTAACTCCGTTGCCAGCGGGCGCTTGCGAGGAAACTTGTCGATCCTAGCCTGGATTGATGGACCCCGGGGCAGTTGCGAATTCCGCTAGCTGCGTATAATCGACATTGCTCGCCTCCATGTATTTGCCGGCGCGAGAATCCCTAACGACATGACGCCTTTTCTGCGAAAACTGCTCGGCCTTAATTGGCTTTTGCTCGTTATCATGCTCGCCTTGGCCATCTTCGGGGTGGTCGCCATCTACAGCGCCACCTACATGCGCGAGGATCCGGTGTCTGCGGATTTTTGGCGCAAGCAAGCCAACTGGGTAGCGGTCGGTTTCTGCGCCTTCATGGTCACCAGCCTGATCGATTATCGCTGGATTCGTTGGGGCGCGTTGCCGATGTATCTGGCCGGCTTGTTCTTTTTGATCCTCACCAAATTCATGGGGCAAAAAGTTTACGGTGCGCGCAGTTGGCTTCACCTCGGACCGATTAACTTTCAGCCTGCGCAGCTTGCGGTGGTGGCGGGCATCATGGTGCTGGCCTTATTTCTCAGCCAGTTCAAGCAAATGCATCCGATGCTTCGCTTGCTGATTTGCGGCGCCATTGTGGTTGCGCCATGTCTTTTGATTTTGCTGCAGCCGGATTTGGGCGAGGTCATCATTTGGGCGCCAGTGCTTTTGGCCCTGCTTTTCGTCGGTGGGCTACCCTTGCGCTACTTGGTTTGCATTCTTCTCATCGCCGTCGCCTTCATCCCGATCGCGGTGAATCTCGGCTTGAAACCTTATCAACAGCAGCGCATCACCGCTTTCATTAATCCGGACATCGACAAACAAGGCGCGGCATGGGCGATCAATCAGTCGCTCATTGCGATCGGCTCCGGCGGCTGGTCCGGCAAGGGGTTTAAAGCGCCGAACACCCAGATCGAGCTCGGTTTTCTACCGGCGACTGCGGTGCACAATGATTACATTTTTTCCGCAATCGGGGAGGAGTGGGGGTTTGTCGGGGGCGCCTTTCTCATCGGCGCATTTGCCCTCTTGCTCTTGACCTGTCTCTTCGTCGCGTTCTTTGCCGGCGACCAATTTGGTCTGCTCCTCGTTATTGGCGTCACCGCCCTAATTTTTACTCACATCTTCCAAAACGTGGGCATGACCATATCGATGTTGCCGATTACCGGTGTGCCTTTGCCGTTGATCAGTTACAGCGGCTCATTCGCGCTCATGATCATGTTTGCGCTGGGGATCGTGAACAGCGTTTGGGTGCATCGCCACGAAGTTGGTCCGTAGTTTTATTGCCGCTGCCAGGTCGACGCCGAAGGCGGATCGCGGTCGCGTGATTTACTTCGTGTCGGCGTAGCCTAGAATCGACCTGAGGCATGGAAGTCGATTACAAAGTTAAGCTCGAGATTTTCGAAGGGCCGCTTGATCTCCTGCTTTACCTGATCAAGCGCGACGAGATCGACATTTACGACATCTCGATCGAACGGATCACCCGTCAATACCTGGAATATCTTCAGGCCTTCAAGGAATTGAACATCGACGTCGCCGGCGAGTTCGTCGTCATGGCGGCCAATCTGATTTATCTCAAAAGCCGCAGCTTGCTTCCAGTAGATCAGCAGCCGCCCGAGGAAGATGCCGAGGAAGACGATCCGCGCTGGGATTTGATCCGGCAGTTGATCGAGTACAAAAAATTCAAGGAAGCGGCTGCCCAACTCCACGTCCGCGAGCTCGAGCAAGAACGGATCTTCGTCCGTGATGGCGGGTCCAGCGCTGTGGTCGCCGATGCTCCGCTGCGTTTGCGTGAAGTCGGAATTTTCGAACTCATTCACGCATTTCAGAACGTCATTAAACGGGTCGACGCGCGGGAAGATTTGTGTGAAATCTTCGGCGAACGTTTTAGCGTTTCGGAAAAGATCGACATGATTTTGCAGCGCGTTGGGCAAGGCGCGGCGGTGCGTTTTTCGGATCTGTTCGGCGAAATCGTTTCGCGCGTCGAAATCGTGGTCACCTTTCTCGCCCTCCTCGAGTTGATTCGGTTGAAACAAGTGCGCGCGATTCAGCCCAAGCTCTTTGACGAGATCGAGATCGCGCCGGCCGCGGCGTAAGATCGACAATTTCTATGCCGCGCATCTTGATCGCCGGCTGCGGTTATCTCGGTCAAGCTGCCGCCGACTTGTTTCACAACGCCGGTTGGGAGGTTGAAGGCTGGACGATGTCCGCAGAGTCGGCGAAAAAGCTTTCTGGGAAATCATATCCCGTCATCGCGGTCGACATTTCAACTGCCGGCAAAGTTTCCGCGCGGGCAGGAGATTTCGACGCGGTGATTCACTGCGCCAGCACTCGTGGCGGCGATGTGGATCTTTATCGTCAGGTGTATTTGAATGGCGCACGCAACCTTCTCGGTTGGTTTCCCGAATCGGTAATGTTGTTTACCAGCAGCACCAGCGTTTATGCGCAAACCGACGGCGAATGGGCGACCGAAGAAAGCGCGGCGGAGCCAAAGCACGAGACCGGCAAGATTTTGCGGGAGGCGGAGCAGCTCGTGATCAATCAGGGCGGGATGGCGGTGCGGCTCGCGGGAATTTATGGACCGGGGCGTTCCTATTTGCTGAAACGCTTCCTTAGCGGCGAAGCGATTATCGATTCAAGGCAAGATCGCTTCGTCAATCAGATCCATCGGGACGACGCAGCGGCTGCGCTCTTCTTTTTGTTAGATCGACAACCCCGAAATAATCGGGCTTCGCGGAGCCGTTCGGAGTCACCAGCTGGTGAAATTTACAACGTTGTTGACGATCAGCCGATTTTGCAAAGCGAATGCTATCGTTGGTTGGCCGCGAAATTGAATCGTCGCGTTCCCCCAATTGGCAAATCGACATCGAATCGCAAGCGTGGCCGGAGTAACAAGCGCGTCAGTAACGCGAAGCTGCGTGGCCTGGGTTGGACTCCACGGTATCCCACATTTGCGGAAGGTATGGAGAACAGCGTCCTGCCAAATCTGTAGCCGCTTCGCTGTGCGAAGCGCGGCGCTGAGGTGTTTGCGACTCGCGTGGCGCGCGTCCCACAGGGACGCAGCTACAGCATCAAACACCGGTATGGAAGCTGCTTTTTTTAAGTCATGCGCAATATCAAGCTTACCGGTCGGGAAGCGTCCGTGGTTCGCGCCATCGGTTTTACCGAGTCGATGCTGGGCACAGAGATTCAGGATTACGTGCGGATGGAATCCGAAGATGTAACCGACACACTGAACAGTCTCATCTCGGCCGGTTTTGTGGAGAGCATTCCTTATTACGAAGAGGTTCAGCTCGCGGAAATGCCCGTGACGGCCTTCGAGTTGAACCCCGCTTACGTGCACCAGCTAAAGGAAGCTTTGAGTCGCTAGCGGGCGCTGCTCGCCGCGGCTTGTGCGCTCGACTCAGCCTCGAGCGCGTTGGTTGCTCGTCGCTCCCCGAAAAGTTGCCGGATCACTTCTTCGACCGGCACCTCCTGGACATTGATGTCGCTGACGTCGCAAGCCTCGAGCAATTTCCGGCACGTTTCGGTGACCTTGGCCCGCGGCACTTTTAACTGCACTGACATCGGCGTCTGCTCTATCACTTCTCCAAATCCTGAGAAATCACGCGTGACTTGCTTGTCAAAAGTGAGACTGAGAATCTTGTGTCCGGAAAAGCGGTCGATGATTTCGTCGAGCGGACCGTCGAAAAAGATTTTGCCGTGGTCGATGACAAGGACGCGGTGGCAGAGTTCTTCGATGTCCTGCATGTAATGGCTCGTCAGGAGCGTGACGATGCGATGCTCCTCGTTGTAAATGCGCAAAAATTCGCGCACTCGTTTTTGGCTGACCACGTCGAGACCGATGGTTGGCTCATCGAGGAACAGGACGCGCGGCTCGTGAATGAGCGCAGAGATCAGTTCCATTTTCATCCGCTCGCCTAACGAGAGTTCCCGCACCATCACATTCATCTTGTCCTCGACTTCGAGAAGCTCGGCCAAACCGCCGACGACTTTATTGAAACGGCCGCGATCGATTCCGTAAATAGCGCGATTGAGTTCCAGCGATTCCTGTGCGGGCAAGTCCCACCAAAGCGCATTCTTTTGTCCCATCAGCAAACTGAATTGGCGCTTCATTTCATTGCGCCTCTCCCAAGGCACAAAGCCGAGCACCCGCGCGTCGCCGGAAGTGGGGTTGAGCAAGCCGGAGAGCATTTTGAGCACGGTCGTTTTTCCGGCGCCATTCGGCCCGAGAAATCCAACGAACTCGCCTTCCTCGATCTGAAATGAAACCTGGTCGGCCGCGCGCGTCTCGGCGTAGCGCCGCCTTACCAGCCCCTTAACGGAGCCCCAGAGTCCGCTCTCCTTCCGATACGTGCGGTAAACCTTCGTTAAATCGCGAGCTTCAATCGCGCTCATGCGTTAGATCGACAATTGCTAAGATCAACAATCGTTGCTGGCCGATCTATTGCGCAACTACGCGGCCGTCGTTTTTGCCGCCGGTTTTTTCTTCAACAGCGGCAGCACTTTTTCGACAAGCGCGTCTGCAGTGATACCGTGTTTTTTGCGCAGGATCGGGACCGAGCCGTGCTCAATGAATTCATCCGGCCATCCGACGCGCGCCACCGGCGTGTTGATCTGTTGCGAGTGCAAATGCTCCATCACCGCGCAGCCAAAGCCGTTGTGCAGGACGTGATCTTCAATCGTGCACAGGACTTCGACACTGCGCGCAAAAAATTCGAGCGTGCCGGTGTCCAGTGGTTTGATCCAACGAGGGTTGATCAGCGCGACGGAAATTCCTTTTTCCTCCAGTTTTTTCGCCGCTTCCTCCGCAACTTCAAACATGTTGCCGAGACCAAAAATCGCCACGTCGCGTCCGTGTTGAACTACTTCGGCTTTGCCGATCTCGAGAAGTTTAGGTTCCGGTTTGATTTGCGCGCCGGTTCCGGAGCCTCGCGGGTACCGGATCGCGATCGGTCCCGAATTATAATGGGCCATCGTCCAAAGCATGTCGACGAACTCGTCTTCGTCTTTTGGTTGCATATGCACCCAGTTCGGTATGTGGCGCAGATAGCCGATGTCGAACAAACCATGGTGCGTCGGACCGTCATCGCCGCTCAAACCGGCGCGGTCCATGCATAGCCTGACGTTTAGTCTTTGGATCGCCATGTCATGGATCGCCATGTCGTAGGCGCGCTGAAAAAACGTCGAGTAGATCGCGAGAAACGGCGTCAATCCCTGTGTGGCGACGCCACAGGCAAAAAGTGCCGCGTGCTCTTCCGCGATGCCGACGTCAAAATAACGTGTGGGATGCGCCTTGGCGAAATGGGAAAGACCGGTGCCGCTCGGCATCGCCGCGGTGATCGCAACGAGCTTTTGGTTGTGCTCCGCAAATTTTGCCAGCGCTTTGCCGATGATCTCCGAATAAGTCGGCGTCGGCGCGGGCGCGGTTTCGCCGCTCTCGATCTTGTATTTGCCGAGACCATGGAATTTGTCCGGCTGTTTGATGGCCGGCTGGTAGCCTTTGCCTTTTTTCGTGAGAATATGGAGCAACACCGGCTCCTCCTGCGTTTTTAAAAACTCAAACGTGCGGATGAGCAACGGGATGTCGTGTCCATCGATCGGGCCGTAATAGCGCAGGCCGAGTTCTTCAAAAATGACGCTCGGCACGATCAAACCCTTCACGCTCTCCTCGACCTTGTGCGCAAAATGCACGCCGGTCTTTCCCAGGATCGCTTCCACGAAGCCTCTCGCCTTGTCGTGCAAATGCGCGTAGGTCGGGTTCGTCACGATCGCATTCAAATAAGACGCGATTGCGCCCACGTTTTTCGCGATCGACCATTCGTTGTCGTTGAGCACAACGATGAAGCGCTTGGTTTGCGACTTTATGTTGTTGAGCGCTTCGTAACTGATCCCGTTCGTGAACGCGGCATCGCCCGCAATAACCACAATGTTCTCGTCGCTGCCCTTCAAATCGCGCCCCACCGCCATGCCGAGTCCAGCGGACAGCGCCGTGCCCGCGTGGCCGGCGCCGTAGCAATCATGCTCGCTTTCGGTGCGCAAAAGAAAACCGTTGAGTCCGCCGTATTGCCGCATCGTCGAGAAGCGATCGAGACGCCCGGTGAACATTTTGTGGACGTAACCCTGATGACTCACATCCATGACAAACCGGTCGCGCGGTGTGTCGAACACGCGATGAAGCGCAATCGTCAGCTCGACCACGCCAAGATTTGGTCCGAGGTGTCCGCCGGTCTGCGAGAGAACCCGGATCAGTTCGTCGCGCACTTCCTGCGCGAGCTGTGGCAGGTCTTGCTCGCGCAGAGCTTTTATGTCCGTGGGCGAGTGGATTCCATCGAGCAGGCGTTTCGGCGCGGTTGCCGTCGTTGTCTCAGAAGAGTCTGACTTCGTCATTTTTTGTTTCCTTTTCTTCCGCTCCCTTATTGTCGATGTTGGCTTCCGCCGCCGCCGGTTCGAAATCTTTCACTATCGGCTTGCCGGCGCTGTTGCGGGCAATGATCTCGATCTTTTGTTCGGCGCTGGCAAGTCGTTCCTGACAAATTTTTACCAGGTTCATTCCTTCTTCGTAGCGAACGATCAAATCCTCCAGCGGCAATTTCCCCGATTCCATCTGCTCCACGATCGTCTCCAGTCGATCCATTGCCCCTTCAAAGTTCAATTGCCCGGTGGGGGTTTTCGGCTTGCTGCTCATCGGCGAACCCAAAATTAAGCACAGCGTCGCGAAAGATAAAAGGACGACTTCCTCGCCGCGCCGGAGCCTTGGCGAAGGCGGGTCGATCTGTGCGCGAGCGAATGCTACTTGCGCAGTCGAACCGATATCATTAACTGCCGTCCAAACATGCCGCGCATTATCGATTTGATTTCCAGACAGGACGCAAGACACCGCCTCGTCATCGCGCTCGTGGCCGCCACCGCCGTCTTCTTTTCTCTGCGGGGCATGGCGCGGCTTTCCACGGCGGTCATTGCAACTTGGGACGCATTTGCGTTTTTTATGCTCACACTTGCCTGGCTCACGATCTTGACCACACCGCAGTCCAAATTGCGCAGTCGGGCCCAACAGCAGGACGTCGGGCGAACGGCCATTTTCATTTTCGTCGTGGTGGTGGCGTGCGCGGCGTTGTTCGCCGTGGGATTTCTGGTCAGCGTCAACAAAGGCGACATCCGCGGTCATTTCACCGTGCATCTGGTTCTCGCTCTGGCGACCGTTGTCTTTTCCTGGAGCGCAATGCACACCGTCTTCGGTTTGCACTACGCCCACGTTTTTTACGGCGACAGCGATGAGTTCGGCCAGGATCGACATGCTGCCGGTCTGGAATTTCCCGGCGAACGTATGCCGGATTATTTCGACTTTGCCTATTTCTCGTTCGTCATCGGCATGACTTGTCAGGTCTCCGATGTCCAAATTACTTCGCGTAGAATGCGGCGCCTCGCGCTTGTACACGGCGTGCTCTCCTTCGGGTTCAATACGGTTATCCTCGCCCTCCTCATCAACACCGTCTCCGGCTTGCTTTGATTCAGGTGTAGAGGCGCTCGCTGCGGCGAGCGCAGATACTGGATGCAACGTCACGTTGCCGTGGCACATCCAATGCTCGTTCCTTCGGAAACAACCCATCCTTATGAAGTTTCCGAAAAAAATCCTCCTCATCGATCACGAGCCCGGCGTCACCCGGCTCATCCGGAGAGCGCTGGAACGCGCCGGCAAATATCTAATTAGAGAAGAACACGACGACCGATTGGCGCTGAAGGCCGCGCACTGGTTTCAGCCCGATCTCATCCTGGTCGATACCGCCGGCCACAATCGGCAAAATCTCGAGCGCGAGATTCAGACGGATTCGGCGCTCAAAGACACACCGATCCTTTCCCTGAGCAACCTCCGGCCAGAAAGCCAAATGGTTTCCGGCGGAATTCTGAGCGGCTACAGCTTTTTCGCCGCACCCGTTCGCGTCGAAGAAGTTCTCCGCGGCGTCGACGAGCTCCTTTTCGGCAAAGATTGATCAGCCGCCGATTTGCTTTTTATACCCGGCCGCGTCTTTCAGATTCTTGAGATCGTCTGCGTTGGCGATCTTCAGGACGAAAATCCAACCCTGGCCGAATGGCTCGCGGTTAATCAAGCCCGGATCGGCTTCGAGCGCTTTGTTTACTTCGACAACTTTGCCTTTGACCGGCGCATAAATGTCGCTGGCCGCTTTCACCGATTCGACGACTGCGATCGCTTCCTTCGCGTTCGCCTGTCGATCCATTTTCGGCAGCTCCACGTAAACAACATCGGTCAATTCCGATTGCGCGTGATCGGTGATGCCGACGCGGACTTTGTCGCCTTCGCGTTTAATCCATTCGTGGCTTTCGGTGTAAAGCAAATCGTCGCGGACATTCATGATTTTTTGTAGAGCGGTTTGTTCTCGATCGTGGCTGGAAATTTCTGCCCGCGAATTTCGATATCGATCTCCGCGCCGATTTTCACGTGCGGGGTTGAGACATACGCCATCCCGACGCCCCAGTTCAAGCTCGGCGAGACCGTGCCGCTGGTCACTTCGCCGACGCGCTCGCCGTTGTCGAAGACCGGATAATGCGGTCGGGGCGGCGGCCCTTTCTCTTTCATCCGGAACGGGACCAGCTTTTCGCGCGGGCCGGTTTCCTTCGTCTTCAAGAGAACATCGCGGCCGATGAACTTCGGTTTGGTTAGATCGACAAAGAAACCGAGGCCCGCTTCAATCGGATTGCGTTCCGGCGAAAGATCGGAGCCATTGAGCGGATAACACATTTCCAATCGCAATGTGTCGCGTGCGCCGAGCCCGCACGGCTTGATTCCAAATTTCTCTCCCTTTTGGAAGACGGTGTTCCAAAACTTCACCGCGTCGCGCGCCCGAAAGAAAACTTCCACGCCGTCTTCGCCGGTGTAGCCGGTGCGCGCCATCGATACAGGCATTTCCTCCATCTCAACATCGACAATGTGGTTTCGTGCCGGAAGATTCACGAAAAGTTCGGCGACACGCGGGCCTTGAATGGCGACGCCTCCAAAGTGCTCGCTGCGATTCGTTAGATCGACATCTTTCGGCCGATGTAGAACTAACCAGGCAAAATCTTCTTCAGTCCGCGATGCGTTGACGACGAGCAGAAATTTTTGGTCGCCGATTCGATAAGCGATCAGGTCGTCAATGATGCCGCCGTGTTCATTCAGCAGAAAGGTGTATTGGCCCTGGCCGACTTCCAACTTGTCGATGTTGTTGGTCAGCATCGTGTTGAGCCATGCGCGCGCTCCACTTCCATAGGCAATCAATTGTCCCATGTGCGAAATGTCGAACATGCCGACGTTGTTTCGCACAGCCTGATGTTCCTCCACGATGCTGGTGTATTGCACCGGCATGAGCCAGCCTGCGAACGGGACCATCTTCGCGCCGCGCCGAACGTGTTCGTCGTAAAGAGGCGTGCGTTTTTGTCCGGCTTCGCTCACGCGGCAAGCCTAGACTTCGCAATTGGAGTGCGCAATGCTCCCGCAATTGAATGAACTGGCTGGACAAACTTGAACGCAGATTTGGTTTTCTCGCAATTCCCGGCTTGATCCGAATCATCGTCGGTTTCAGCGCGCTGGTCTTCCTGCTCGTGCGCCTGAATCCCGATTTTGTTTCCATGCTCAGTCTCGATCCAGCGCGTATCCGTCACGGCGAAGTCTGGCGCCTGGTTACTTACATTTTCATTCCACAAACCTTCAGCTTTCTCTGGATCATCTTCGTCCTCTGGTTCCTTTGGTTTATCGGCGAAGGACTCGAGCGCGCCTGGGGACCGTTTCGGGTGACTCTTTATGTCCTGGTCGGCGCGATCGGGACGACTGCGGCGGCCTTTTTCTTTGGCAGCAATTTCTCCAACTCGATGTTGATCGCGTCGTTGTTTTTCGCCTTCGCCCGTTTCTATCCAGACGAAATGATCTACATCCTTTTCATTTTGCCGGTCAAAATCAAATGGGTGGCCTGGGTTTCGGCCGCGTTTTTGTTGCTCGGATTTTTTGTGAACCCGAACTCCTATCGCATGGCGCTCGTGGCCGCTTTCGCTAACTATCTCATCTTTTTCGGACCGGAAATGATTTACGAAGCCAGGCATCGCAAGGAAGTCTCGACGCGGCGTCGGCGATTTGAGTCGGATGCGCACAGTGAAGCCGAGCCGCTGCACAAATGCGCGGTCTGCGGCGCGACCGAGTTGAGCGATCCGAATCTCGACTTCCGTGTCGCGCGCGATGGGGAAGAATATTGCATGGCGCATTTGCCGAAAGCCGAGACGCCTGCTTGACCTCGACTTCTCGCGTCGGAAACTAGCGCGATGACCGATAAGAACACGACACTCGTTCCGGAAGAAGGATGGCATTGTTTGCATTTGTTTTACCGGGTCGAGTACGGCCAATGGCAATTGCTCAGCCGCGACGAGCAGAACGCGGCAAAAACAAATCTGGCGTCGCTCGCGCAAGACATTCGCGCAATGGAATCGACGCAATTGCTCACACTGAGCGTCGTCACTCCCAAAGCCGACCTCGGCTTCATGTTGATCACGCCCGACTTGCAAACCGCCAACAAGATCGAGAAGCAACTGTCGCTCTCGTTAGGCGCAGACGTGCTTACGCCGGTTTACAGTTATCTCTCGCTCACCGAAGAGAGCGAGTACATCACAACGGAAGAAGAATACGCCGACACGCTCGCCAAAGAGCAAAACATCAAGCCGGATTCGCCGAAATTCGCCGAAGCGATGAACGCGTTTCGCGAGCGAATAAAACATTACCGGCAAGAGCGCGTTTATCCGGCGCTGCCGGATTGGCCGGTCGTTTGTTTCTATAATATGAACAAGCGGCGGGGCGAGCAGCGCAATTGGTACGCGCTTCCCTACGACGAACGGCGCAAGTTGATGAAGGGACACGCCAGCGTTGGCCGGCAGTACGCTGGAAAGATCAAACAACTCATCACCGGTTCGACTGGCCTTGATGACGCGGAGTGGGGCGTCACCCTGTTCGCGCGCGATACTTTCCAGATCAAGGCGATCGTTTACGAAATGCGTTTCGATCCGGTGAGCGCGGAGTACGCGGACTTCGGGGAGTTTTTTATCGGCATCCAACTGCCGCTCGACGAATTGTTCCGCCGCTTGCAACTCTGATTGTCGATCTTACGATTGTCGATCCTAGGGATGGGTGACAGAGCGGTCTATTGTGCACGCCTGGAAAGCGTGTGTGCCGCAAGGCACCAGGGGTTCGAATCCCCTCCCATCCGCCAGGTTTGAAGCGTAGCTCGATCGGATGCCTGGCCTGGACCTGTTTATTCGCCTAACGGAGATTCGAACGCAGTTCGACCGGTGGGGCGCGTTTCGCGCAAGGGTTAAAAGCGAAGCTCTAGAGCTGGAGCCAAAGCGCAGCTTTGGATAATCCCCCCATCCGCCGGTCAGAAATTTTCTGGCGGAAAATTTAGCTTTTCCTGCGGTCGCGACGCTCCAGCACTTGCACTTCCTGGCGTAACTTAACGACGTTGCCGTGTGGCAGCACCCCGCGAAAATTCACGCTGGGGTAGACGAGACAGTCGCGTCCCAAAACCGAGCCCGGATTGATCACGGCGTTGCAACCGATCTCGGTCCGGTCGCCGACAATGGCGCCGAACTTGGTGAGGCCGGTGGCAATGTTGCCTTCGGCAGTCGCCACCGCGATTTCGCTGTGGTCGAGTTTCACGTTGGACAAAATTACGCCGGCGCCGAGGTGCGCTTGATAGCCGAGGATGGAATCGCCTACGTAATTAAAATGGGGGACCTGCGCTTCGTCGAAAATGATGCTGTTCTTGAACTCGCATGAGTTCCCCATGACGACGCCGTTGCCGACGATGACGTTCTCGCGCACATAACAGCCGCTGCGAATGTGACACTTTTCACCGATCCAAGCCGGCCCTTTCAAGACCGCGCCTTGTTCGACAATCGTGCCCGCGCCAACAAAGACGCTGTTGCCGATGAAAGGTTTTCCGAGCAGCTCGCCGAGCAAGCCCGGTTTTAAACGAAACTGCAGATAGCTCGCGATTTGTTTGAGCGCGTCCCAGACGTATTTCTGGTTCTCGAACAACTTCGGATGGGCCGTGTGTTCGAGGCTGAGGTAATCGGCGGGCGCAAACATTTCGAATTAGTTAAGCGCCGGCGCGTCGCGTAATTTTCTGGCCGTCCTTCGTGTCGCGCGCTTCCCAGCCGAGCGCATTCAATTTGTCGCGCAATTCATCGCTTTTCCGGAAATCTTTTGCAAGCCTCGCTTGCGCCCGTGCCTCGGCCAGCTTTGCTACTTCGGCCGGAAGTTCCGCCGCTTCCATCTCCAGGCGTAGCACGCGATTTATTCGTTCCCACCAATTCAACCACGCATTCGCGGACGCAGCGTCGAGTTCATCTTTATCCATTGCGCGATTCGTCTCCCGGATCGATTCGAACAAGAAACCGAGCGCGGCGGAGATGTTCAGGTCGTCATCGAGCGCTTCTTCAAGTTGTTGACCGGGCTGCATGTCGATCTTTCGATTGTCGATCTTGTCGCCGGCAGTCTCGCGAAGGCGTTCCAGCCAGTCATCGATCCGGCCTAACGACTCGCGTGCCTCTTTCATTCCGTCCCAGGTGAAATTGAGTTGTGTCCGGTAATGCACGCGAATGAGGGCGTATCGAAGTTCGCGGCCGGTGTATCCTTTCGCCAGAACATCGGGGATCGTGTAAAAATTGCCGAGCGATTTCGACATCTTTTGCCCATCGACCAGCAGATGCGCGCAGTGGAGCCACATGCGCACAAATTTCTTGCCGGTCACGCCTTCAGTCTGCGCGATCTCCGCTTCATGGTGCGGGAAAATATTGTCCACGCCGCCGCAATGAATGTCGATCTGATCGCCAAGCAGCGCAGTCGCCATCGCGCTGCACTCGATATGCCAGCCGGGACGGCCGCGCCCCCACGGACTTTCCCAGCCTACATCGCCGTCTTCTTCGTCCCACGCTTTCCACAGTGCGAAGTCGCCGATGTGTTCCTTGTCGTATTCGTCGTGCTTCACCCGGCCGGTCGATTGCAACTGGGTAAGATCGAAATGCGCCAGCTTTCCGTAATCTGGAAATTTGTTGATCCGAAAGTAAACCGATTTGTCGTCGGCTTGATAGGCCAGCCCGCGCGAGATTAGCATCTCGATCATCGAGATCATCCTGTCGATGTAACGCTGATCGGTAGCCGCCGGATATTCATCTGCGCGTTTGATCCGCAGCGTTTCGGCATCTTCGAAGAACGCATCCTTGAATTGTTCCGTGAATTTGATGAGCGGGGCTTTCGCTTCGCGCGCGCCGCGGATCGTTTTGTCGTCCACGTCGGTGATGTTCATGACGCGATGCACTTTGTAACCGCGCAATTCGAGATGGCGCTGCAGTAAATCTTCGAAGATGTAAGCGCGAAAATTTCCGATGTGCGCGCGGCTGTAAACGGTCGGTCCACAAGTGTAGATGTCGATCTTGCGTTCCTTTGCATCGCGGGGCCGGAATTCTTCGAGTTGCCGCGAGTAGGTGTTAAAAAAACGGAGCGCCATCGCTAATCTTGTTCGACGGTCGCAATGGCCATCGCCGCGATGCCCTCGCCGCGTCCAATCGGGCCGAGCCGCTCGTTGGTTGTCGCTTTGATGCTGATGTTCGTTTCCGAAATGCCGATCGCGTTCGCAATTTTTTGCCGCATTGCCGGAATATGTGGCGCGATTTTAGGCGCCTCCATAATCACGGTTGCATCGACATTCACGATGCGCGTCTTTTTTTCGGCAAGCAGCGCCGTTACCCGTTTCAAGATGTCGATGCTGCTGATGTTGCGAAGCGATTCGTCCGTGTTTGGGAAGTGTTGGCCGATATCTCCCGCGCAAATGGCGCCGAGTAATGCGTCGGCGATTGCATGCGATAAGACGTCAGCATCCGAATGTCCTTCCAGCCCAAGCAGGTAGGGGATTTCAATGCCGCCAAGGATCAATCGCCGACCTTGAACGAGGCGATGCACATCGTAGCCGATTCCCGATCGCGTCATTAGAGTTTCAAATCGATCACGCCGTTGGAGGCGACGATGCTGTATTTGTCTTTCATGTCCTTGCGCGGTCGCAAATCGACCGTGCCACCAGCTGTCTCAACTAAAATCCAACCGGCGGCAATATCCCATAAACTGATTCCTTGTTCGATGTAAGCGTCGAATCGCCCACACGCCACGTAAGCCATGTCGAGCGCGGCGCTGCCGAGCACCCGGCATTTGCGGGCGCGATGAATCATTTCCTGCAGCAGCGGAAGATTCGTTGCGATCATTTCGCCGGTCTTGGAAAGTCCGACAGAAATGACGGCTTCGGCGAGATCGGCGCGCTCGCTCACGCGAAAATGTTGTCCATTCAAGCGTGGCTTTTCGCCCTTTTGCCCGCTCCACATTTCTTCGCGCATCGGATCGTAAATAACGCCCACGATGATTTCGCCCTTGAAGCGCAGCGCAATGGAAACGCAAAAGTGCGGAATGCGGTAAAAATAATTCACGGTGCCGTCGAGTGGATCGACCACCCACTGGTGCTCACTTGATTGATCGCCAACGACGCCCTCTTCGCCGTAGAGCGCGTGATCTGGAAATTGTTTGAGAAGCAAATTCGAGATGAGCTCCTGCGCTTTCACGTCGATCTCGAGTTTGATATCGTGCGCTTCGGCGGAATTGACGCGGAGCGGTCGCTGAAAATTTTTCCGGAGCAACTCGCCCGCGGCGCGGGCCGCATTCTCGGCCGCGTCGAGGTAATGCTTCATTAGGAAACATTATCTCGCACAAAGGCCACAAAGTGCACGACGGAAACAAAAACGGATTTTACATCTCGCCGTGGCGGTTGTGCATCTTGTGCAGGCTAAAAAACGCAGTGCACAAAAAAACCGGGAGGAAAATAAATTCTCCTCCCGGGTTAAGGTTGGGATTATGACTCCGAAAGACATTCGGAGTCGTTAGCAAGCGTTGGGCCTTAATGCCTCTTTCTTCTCGTCGCTTTTTTCTTAGCCGCTTTTTTGCGTTTCTTTGCCATCGACTTATTCCCCCCTTTCAGTCCGCAGATGCGGAGGGTTGTGAAGTTTTCGAGATGAATTCTTCTTCACTTACATCAACGAAGTAATCATGACATTTTCTTTGTCAAACAGTTTTCGCGCATATTTTCAAAAACTTTTACGAGCTCGCGCGCGATAATTTTCTTTGGCGCGCGAGAAATTGTTTTGATTTCGCCGGTCCGGAAGAAAATCGTCACTTCGTTTTCGTCGCTTTCCATTCCGGAATCGGTACCGCTGACATCGTTCGCGACAATGATGTCGCAATTTTTCGCGCGCAGTTTTTTCTGAGCGTTTTCCTGGAGATTGCTTGTCTCCGCTGCGAAGCCAACGGTGAGAAATTCTCGATCTTGAGTTGGGAGGGACGCGAGGATGTCGCGGGTCGGGGTTAATTCGAGTGAAAGTTTATCATCGCGCTTCTTGATTTTGCCTGGAGAAACACTTGCCGGTTTGTAATCGGCGACCGCCGCGCACATGACGAGAACGTCGCAATCGCGCACGTGTCGATGGACTGCGTCGAACATTTCATCGCTGGTCGAGACCGCGATCAGTTTGGCGGCGCGCGGCGGATGGAGATTTACCGGGCCCGAAATCAAAACGACATCGTGGCCGTTTTCGATGGCTGCTTCCGCGATCGCGTAGCCCATCTTCCCGGAAGAACGATTGCTGATATAACGAACCGGATCGATCGGCTCGCGGGTCGGGCCGGCCGTGATGAGAAATCTCACGCGGTGAGATTTTCCTGGCGCGCGAGCAGAAACTCCGCGCGGAAGGCGATGTCTTCGACTTTCCAAAGACGGCCGAGACCCTCGTACCCGCAGGCGAGCATTCCTTCTTCTGGTCCGATAAACTCGACGCCACGCGATTTCAATTTCTCTACGTTTTCGACCGTTGCCGGGTGCGACCACATTTTTCCATTCATGGCCGGCGCGAGCAGAATCGGCGCGCGCGTTGCGAGGGCGATCGCAGCTAGCGGGTGATTAGCAAGGCCATGCGCGAGTTCAGCAATGATGTGCGCGGTGGCGGGCGCGATCAGTAACAGGTTCGCGCGATCGGCCAGCTCGATGTGACCGGGTCGCCAATTTTCCTTTTCGTCGAAGAAACTTGTCGTAACCGGATTTTTTGACAGCGTTTGCAAAGTCAACGGCGTGATGAACTCAGCCGCGTCATGTGTCATCACCACAAAAACCTGGTGGCCTTGTTTGACGAGCAGGCTGGCGAGCTCGGCCGACTTATAAGCAGCGATCGACCCGCTCACGCCAAGAACGACGCATCGCTGCGCACCGCCGCGCAGCCGCACGATTTTGCGGGCTCCGTCCTTGCCGGTTCTGCGTTTTGAATTCTTTTGCATCAAAGGTCGACAATTTACTTTTGGATGAGGCGCCTGCTTAAATATCGCTCCGCTCCCATGATGTGTCGAAATTTTTGCAGATCTTCCTCGACCGACTGGCTGATGATGGTGTAGCGGTAATCGCGCCAAAGTTCCATTTCGCGGCTGGCCGTCGCGAGGCGCGATTCAATTTGTTCCGGCGTTTCCGTCCCGCGTTTGGTCAGGCGGCGGCGCAGTTCGTCGAGATCCGGCGGCATAATAAAAACATCGGTCAGCGCCTGCCGAATAAATTCGTCGTTGCAATTGCGAACACTGGCGGCGCCCTGTGTGTCGATGTCGATCAAAACGTCCACGCCTTCTTTCAAGTTCGCCAGGATCGGTTTTAGAAGCGTGCCGTAACGGTAACCGTGCACTTTTGCATGCTCTAAGAATTCCCCGGCCTTCACGCGATCCAGAAAATCGCTTTCTGGCAAAAATTGATAATCTTCGCCCTCGATCTCACCCGTGCGCGCCGGTCGCGTTGTGCAGGAAACGGAGTAAACAAACTCCGGTGTTTGCCGCAGCGCATCGACCAGCGTGGTTTTGCCCGCGCCGGAAGGCGCGGAAATGACGAATAGGATGCCGTAACGGCTAAATTGCTTACTCAAGGTTCTGGATTTGCTCGCGGATTTTTTCGAGCTCGGCTTTGCAAGCGACGACGCGCTGCGAAATGGCGGCATCGTTTGCTTTTGCGCCCAGCGTGTTTAGTTCGCGGAAAATTTCCTGGGTGATGAACTCAAGGGTGCGACCGACCGGTTCGTGTCTGCGCAGATGATGCGCGAACTGGGCGAGATGACTCTCCAGGCGCGTCAACTCTTCGGAAACGTCGGCCCGATCGGCGAAGAACGAAATTTCTTTTACCAAGCGCTCGTCATCGGTGGAAATTGGGAGGCCGGCTTTTTGAATCCGCTCCAGAAGCGCGGCGCGATATTTTTTTATGACGTCAGGATGAAGCGCCCGGATTTCTTTCAGCTGCTTGCGCATGGCCTTGAGACGCCGGATCAAATCTTTGGCCAGATGTTTGCCTTCGCGTTCGCGCATTTTAATCAACTCGGCCAGCGCGGCACGAAGAGCGCGCTCCACTGCCGGCCACGCTTCGCCGGCTTTGATCGTCTCTTCAGGAACACGCATTACGCCTGGCGCTTGCAGGATCGTGCCGATCGCGATCTCGCCCGGCGCGTTCAATTCTTTTTGCAATGCGCGCATCGCTTCGTGATAGGAGCGCGCGAGTTCCGTATCGAGCGCGAGTTTGCGCGGACCGTTCGAGCCGTTGTGATAAGTCACGACTACATTGGTTCGCCCGCGCGAGATGTTTTCATTGATCGTCTGGCGAATGCGCGGCTCGAGTTCAGTGAGATCCCGCGGCAAATTGACGACGATGTCGCTCTGCTTCCGATTCACTGAGTTCAGTTCGACACTAAACTTCGTGCCGTTCTGGTCGACTTCGCCCCGGCCGTATCCAGTCATCGATCTCATGAGTCGTGATTTTTTTTGAAACCGAATGCCGTGGCAGCGGTATCGACGTCTTTGTCTCCGCGGCCTGAACAGTTCACGATAATAGTTTTTTCGCGCGACATCTTTGGCGCTGCCTTGACGATATAGGCGATGGCGTGCGCAGTCTCGAGCGCGGGGATAATTCCTTCCGTTTCCGAAAGCTCGCGAAATCCATCGAGCGCCTCGTCGTCGGTGGCAAAAGTGTATTCGACGCGGCCGAGATCGCGCAGGTAAGAATGCTCCGGCCCGACGGCGGCGTAATCGAGTCCGGCCGAAACCGAATGGGTCAGCTCGATCTGCCCGTCTTCGTTCGCGAGCAAGAAAGTTTTTGTGCCTTGCAGCACGCCGAGCCGCCCGGCTTGGAAACGCGCCGCGTGTTTGCCGGTGCGGATTCCTTCACCGCCGGCCTCGACGCCGACCATTCGAACTTGTCGATCTTCGAGAAAGGGATGAAACAAACCGATGGCGTTGCTCCCGCCGCCGACGCAGGCGACTAGCAAATCGGGGAGGCGTTCCTCGCGCTCGAGAATTTGCCGGCGCGCTTCGATACCGATGACGCGCTGAAAATCGCGGACCATCATCGGGTAGGGATGCGATCCGAGCGCCGAGCCCAATATATAATGAGTGGTGCGCACGTTTGTGACCCAATCGCGCATCGCTTCGTTGATCGCTTCCTTGAGGGTGGCCTGGCCGGCGGTGACCGGCACAACTTTCGCACCGAGAAATTTCATACGCGCGACGTTCAATGCCTGGCGTTCCATGTCGATCTTGCCCATGTAGATCACGCATTCGCAGCCGAATCGCGCGGCCACCGTGGCAGTGGCAACTCCGTGCTGCCCCGCGCCGGTTTCGGCGATGATGCGCTTTTTGCCCATTCGCTTGGCGAGCAGGATTTGGCCGAGAGCGTTGTTAATTTTATGCGCGCCGGTATGGAGCAGGTCCTCACGTTTTAAATAAATTTTTGCGCCGCCCAACTTGCTCGTTAGGCGCTCCGCGAAATAAAGCGGCGTTGGTCGACCGGCGAAATCGCGCAGCAAGATCGACAATTCATTTTGAAATGCGGGATCGACTTTCGCGCTCTCATATTCGCGGGCCAAATCTTCGAGTGCCGACATCAGCGTCTCGGGCACAAACATTCCGCCGTAGGGGCCGAAATGACCGCGCGCGTCGGGAAGGGTTTCTAAACTTGGCATAAGGGAGAGAAGAAGATGAACGCTCAACGTCCTACGCTCAATGCAGAAGATCGACGATTGCGCGCCGATGCGGGGACGGTATCGGGATCGAGCCGAGGGCTGGGAGAGGAAACCAACGTTGGCGGTCGATCTTGCTTTGGCGTTGCCGGAAGACTTTTAGCGTGATGCGATGATTTGTGAACGGAAAGATCGACATGTGGATCGGACGCTTCCTTATCGATCCTGATTTGAGCGGTGGAAGAATCCACATACCGCGCCATCGCTGGAAGGCTGGCTGAAGCAGGAGTTTGTTTTTGCTAAGGACGAAGGCGTGGTTCTCGATGAGGTGTTTTGTCTTTGGTCGAACTTTTTTGATCGGGAGAATTTTCGGATTAGTGGCGCGACAAGATTTTTTTACGGGGCAAATGCCGCATTTCGGGCGCCGCGGCAGACAAATGAGCGCGCCGAGATCGATGAGCGCGGAGTTGTAATCGCGAGCGAAACTTTTCGGGATAAGCGAGGCAGCGTGATTCCACAATGCCTCGCGACCGGCTGTTTGATCAATCGGTGACCGCAAATTGACGAGGCGTGACAAAACGCGGGCGGTGTTCGCTTCAACAATTGGGACCGATTGATCGAAGGCGAAGGTGGCGACAGCGTGCGCGGTGTACTTTCCGATGCCTGGTAGTTGCCGCATGTGCTCGACCTCGTCTGGAAAACGGCCTCGATATCGATCTACGACCATCTTGGCGGCGGCGTGAAGATTTCGCGCGCGCGCGTAGTAACCCAGACCTTGCCAGGCGTGCAGCACGTCATTTTCCGAAGCGCGCGCCAGAGCAGCGAAGTCCGGAAAGAGTTTGAGCCATCTATTATAATAAGGGCCAACGGTCGCCACCTGTGTTTGCTGAAGCATGAACTCGGAGACGAGAATCGCGTAAGGGTCGCGCGTGCGACGCCAAGGCAGCTCGCGCCCCTGCTGGCGATACCAGTGCAAGAGCGAGCGCCGGAATGCGGAATGATTTGCAGCCAAGATCAAGGTTGAAGAAACGTCGAACGTCCAACCCGCCTTCGCAAGGCTATGGCGTGGCAGGCACATAACGTCCAATCTCGAATTCAGAGTTGAGCGTTGGACGTGGAGCGTTCAGCGTTGGACGTTTTCTTTTCCGGCAAAATGAATTCGTACACACATCCGTTGACGGCGGAACAGGCGGCGAAGCTTCGCGCGCTGCTGGTTGAGCTAGGTTTCGAATTTTCACCCAAGCAGTACACGCTTTTCTTCGCGCAGAAAAACAAACTGAGCGTGGCGGTTTACGAAAAGGGGCCAAAGGTGCTCATCCAAGGCAAAGGGGTGGAGGAGTTCGTGCAATTCGAACTGGAGCCGAAAATTTTGGGTGAGGCCAAGCTGGGCTACGAAGAGGTCCACTCGCCGGCAATGTTCGAGCCGCATTTCGGCGTGGATGAAAGCGGGAAGGGCG